>NZ_VOYO01000001.1:0-361246 GCF_013420255.1 Acinetobacter sp. YH01021 | reverse complement strand
GCCGAGTCGTAAAGCTCAGAAAGCTGTTATTGAACAAAGAAAGTTAAATCCTGTGCTTGACTCTTGTGGTTAAAAACAGGACATTTTAAATGGTTTATCGCATAGACATTTTAATTGGTGAATAACATCTTTTGATTTCCTTTTTAAATTATAACTTTATTGTATATAGACAAGCCCACTCATTAGCGATTGGGCTTTTTAGTTGATATTTCACGTTCCACGCTTCATTTTGGTACAACTTTGAATGATTTTATTAAATTAAGCTGATCAATTTCTATTTTGGATTAGCTTTGCTTAGCCAAAAATTTCTCAATGGCTACCTGTGCAATCTCCGCATCTTCAAACGACTTCACACCCGACACACCCATCGCACCGACGAGCTGGCCTTGATACAGAATCGGTTCACCACCTTCCAACATTCCTGAGAAAGTTTCCATGGTCAGAAAACCCATCTGTCCGCCTTTGATAATATCCTCAAACAGTTTGGAGGGATGGCGACTCATAGCTGAACATTTAGCCTTTTCGACGGCCAGATTTGCAGTCATCGGTGCTGCACCATCCATACGCTTCATCGCAAGCAAATTACCCGTTTCATCTACGACTGCAATACTGACATTAAAACTGTTCTGAATGGCATATTGATGGGCTTGATCTAATAAAAATTCCGCATCGCTTAAAGTCAAATAATGTTTGGTTTGCATGAAAATGATCTCTAATTTTAAATGTAATTCCCCCTAAGCCTGAGCCATATATAGCGCAAGAATACTGGAGGAAGTCTTTAAATTTTCATTTCTATTCGATAGATGAAAGCCCTCTCCTTTAAGGAGAGGGTTTGGGAGAGGTATTACGCTTTCATCTCAGCAAAAGTTTCTTTAGCCGCTTGAATCGTGTAAGCAATATCTTCATCACTATGCGCAGCAGAAATAAATCCTGCTTCAAAAGCAGATGGTGCAAGGTTTACGCCACGATTTAACATGCCATGGAAGAATTTACGGAACGCATCGACATCGCATTTCAGCATAGAGTCGAAGCTAGTAATATCTTCCTGATCGGTAAAGTAAAGACCAAACATACCGCCCACTTGTTGGGTCTTGAATGAAATGCCTGCTTCATCAGCAGCAGTTTGTAAACCGGCGAGCAATTTTTCGAGTTGTGCGGTTAATTTTTCATAAAAACCTTCGGTACGTAAATGCTTGAACATCTCGATACCGGCACGCATTGCCAGTGGATTACCCGACAATGTACCTGCTTGGTATACCTTACCCAGTGGTGCAATACATTCCATCACTTCACGCTTACCACCAAAAGCGCCCACTGGCAGACCTGCACCAATGATTTTACCTAAAGTGGTTAAATCCGGAGTAACGCCATAATGTGCTTGCGCACCACCCAAACCGACACGGAAACCAGTCATTACTTCATCAATGATAAACACTGAACCATGTTCATCACAGACATCACGAATCGCTTGCAGGAAACCGTCAATTGGTTTCACCAAGTTCATGTTGCCTGCGACTGGCTCAACAATCACGCCGGCAATTTCCGAACCAAATTTGGCAAAGCATTCTTTTAAAGTCGCGATGTCGTTATATGGAAGTGTCAGCGTATGTTTTGCAAAATCCGCTGGCACGCCTGCCGACGTCGCTTCCCCTTCACCACTGGTCAATAAACCTGAACCGGCTTTTACCAATAATGAATCCGAATGACCGTGATAACAGCCTTCAAATTTTACAATCTTGTCACGGCCAGTATAACCACGCGCTAAACGAATCGCGGTCATGGTCGCTTCTGTACCTGAGTTGGTCATACGAACCAGCTCAATCGATGGCATGATCTCGCAGATAATGTCTGCCAGTGTGGTTTCATGAACTGTGGGCGCACCAAAGCTCAAACCGTCTACTGCGGCATCCTGAACGGCTTTAATAATCGCAGGATGCGCATGACCCAGAATCATCGGCCCCCATGAACCCACATAGTCCACATAACGTTTGCCATCGACATCATAAAGATACGCACCTTGGGCTTTTTCGATAAAGACCGGCGTCCCACCGACACTATTAAATGCACGTACAGGTGAGTTGACGCCACCCGGGATATGTTTATTGGCTTGTTTGAACAATTGTTCTTGCTTTGGAGATAAGCTCATGAAGGCACTCGACTCAAAATTAAATCAATCAAAAAATTTTATGCTGTAGCTTGAAAAAGCGCAGACCATTCATCTAAACGTTCAGGAATGGCATTCATAGGGAGTCCCAATATATCACTAATCACCGCGCAATAATCCGCACCTGACTCAATGACATCCTTGGAATTTTCAACCGTTAAACCGCCAATGGCACATAAAGGTACATTTAATTTCTCTTTGGCCAGTTTTAAGGTTTCCAGACCAATATTACCGGCTTCTGGCTTGCTGTCAGTAGCATAGATTGCGCCGAATGCCACATAATTTGCACCATCAGCAATGGCCTGTTCAGCCAGCTCAAGTGAGTTATTACAACTACGGCCAATCAACACGCCTTTGGGCAAACGCGCTACAGCGTCGACAATAGAACCATCATCCTGGCCCAAATGCACACCTACGCCGTATTTAACCGCCATTTCAAGATCATCATTAATCACGAAAGGTACGCCATATTCAGCACACATGGCTTTCATGTACTCGATTTCGTAAATTTGATCTTCTTTCGCCACTTTTTTACGGCGATATTGCAAGACCGCAACACCACCATTGGCCATTGCACCTTCCAACTTCGCCAATAAAAGCTCTAATGGATCATCATTGGTAATTAAATATAAACCGCGCATCTTGCTCGCCACTTGCTAGGATGGCTCTATTATAGGCATAACTCGGTTTAATTGCCGCCATCTTGCTGTTTCTAAGACTGGGCAGCAACAGATTTGCAGTTTTTTAGCGCAATTTGTCAATTAAATCTCAAATATCACCATTTTCAGGGATATACGGACTTTCAAATCTGCGTTTTAATGGCCTTATAACAATAATTATAACGTGTTAATGCTTACGCCCTCCGACAAACGCTTTTAGGATTTTGCAGATAACTTGGTGGAGAAGTTGCAAAATTCTAAGAGCGATTTTTTTGTCTTTTTTTCGCCTGGCTCAAGCGTACTCAAATTAATTAATATTAAAAATACCCATTTTCAGGGATAGCCCAATCGGCGCGAAGCGTCTTAAATAGCCTTAGACACAGAAAATAAACAGAAAAATAAATACCTGTGTTTGTAATACCCGATCCTTTCTGGTTTTGAGTCATTCGTTTGTGGGAAAACGTTTCAAAGCCAGAAAGGATCTTTTACTTTCAGCACAAATCCACATGAATTCTTCTATGAATATTTACACAATAGCATGAGCAAAATCTTGAACATTTATTGGTAGCAAACAGGCATAAAAAAAGCCCGGAGAAGGTCGCTCCAGGCTTGGAAAACTGATGTATTAATTAAAATATAATGGTTGATCAAAAAACCTAATCTGCAATACCATAATTATTAGAATAATAATTCTAGACTTGCAAGGCTTTTATCGAAATTTCATGCTTTAAGTGGGCACATTCCGATAAAAGTCATTCTGGCTTAACGGGAAATTTTATCGTATTTAAGGTCGATCAGACTGATATTACCACGCAGGACATCGGCAAACATGCGCCAGTCCGAGATAAAGCTATATACAGGCTGTTTGAAGCTGGCTGGTTTATTGCGCTCAAAGATAAAATGACCGACCCAGGCACAGGCATAGCCCGAGAGTAAACCATATGCAAAATATCGCGGCTTGCCTTGACGAATGGCTTTGGCAAAACAGTATAAACCGATGCTACTGCCGGCCACGTGCAGACGGCGGCTAATAATATGCCGATGCTCAGTCAAATAGAAGCGATAAAATTCATGATAGTTCTTAATCGGCATCTGGGGCTGAACCATCACCTCATTCTTACTTTCTGGTTGTACTTGTACATTCATCTGTCATCATCCTGACGTTTTTTGTTTTACCTTAGCGTATATTTTAGCCAAATAACAGCCTTTTGATGCGCGCTTCAATGCATCTTGCACATCCCCGTGAACGCCTGAATCCGATCGTTTTAGCCTAAAATGAACCGATGAAATCTAAGTTTCAAACTTCTGTTTAAGCTTTTTATGCTCAGTCAAGTCTTACATGCATTTTGATTTTGGTTACAATCTGCTGCGCACAAATCTAAAAATATAATTGCGGCTGCTGTCCGCCTCATTTTAAAACCTTATTCAAGTGAAGATTCAGTACTTAATTGCACTGAACAGATAGGATGATCATCATGGTTGAAGTTGAACTCAAGTTCCAGATTCCTGCGGCAAGACGCACTGCGCTGCTCAAGGCACTTGATCCGAAAAAGTCTCAACAGATCCAGCTTCAAGCCAAATATTATGATACGGTCGACCGTCAACTGGCCCGGCATGGGGTAGCACTGCGTCAGCGTCTGGAAGGTACACGTTGGGTTCAAACCCTAAAAGCGGCCGGAAAAAGTCATATCGAACGCTTTGAACATAATCATGATCTAGGGGAATTAACCGCATCTCCTGAACTGGATTTAGATATTTATAAAAAATTTCCAGAAGCCGGGATAATTCTCAGCAATGCGCTCGGCAATCAGTTCGACCAGCTACAACTCCAGTTTGAAACCGATATTTCCCGTACGTTAAGGGTAATTGACTATGAAGATACCCAGATCGAAGTCAGCTTGGATATTGGACAGATCCGCACACAGGATGCTGAGCAAGAAGTACATGAAGTTGAGTTCGAACTAAAAAATGGTTCAATTCAACATCTGCTGGCCTTTAGTTTTGAATGGGTCAAGAAATACCAGCTCTGGCTCGATGTACGCAGCAAAGCAGAAATAGGCAATTTATTGGCCACTTCACAGCGCGTTAGCCCTGCGACCCTTAGCAAAGAATTTCAGATCAGCAAAAAAGACAGCGCCAGTAAAACCATGCGCAGTCTGATTGCGCAGCAGATGCAGCATTTATTGCCGAATATCGCGGCGATTGCAGCACAGGTTGCAGAGCAGGAACATATTGATCAGGCACGACTGGCACTGGATCACTTATATCTGACCTTGCTGCTGTTCAAAGACTGGCATCCTCAGCTTTCGGACAAATGGGCACATCAACTGGCGGCCTTTAAGCAGCAATTTGAACATCTGCAACATTTGCAACACATGCAAAACAGCTTGGCCGGCTTCCTGCAAAATCCAACCACGGCAGAAAACCTGAGCAAAGATATTCTGTATGCGCAGGAGAAACTCGGTAATCTGGTCAAATCCACCCAGAATGTGCATCATTATCTGGAATTGCTGATGTTTAGTTTAAATGATAATGATCATGCTTCTCTGGATCTGAAAACTGCTGCACAAACCACCTTGCAACAGCAATATAAAGCCTTGCAGGAACAAATGAACCAGACGGATATCACCGATTTTGAAAGTCTGGATCAATTGGCCAGCCGGATTCAGGAACTCAAATTCAGCTTTCCGATTTTAACCACGATCTATGATGTCAAAAATTTGCAGAAATACAGCAAAGCGCTGAATGATGCACAACTGGCAGCCAGTGAATATCAAACCTTGGCCTCTTCTGCAGTTTATATTCAGCAGACCGAACTGGAAGCAAGTGACTGGTTTGTGCTGGGCTGGCTGACCGCCAAGCAGGAAGTCTATGCGCAGAAACTGCTTGAAGCGACCGAACAGTTCCTGGTCAGCCGTAAATTCCTGAAATAAACATATTGAAATAAATATCACGAGAAATACTTAAAGCACGCCTTCTATGGCGTGCTTTTTGTTGCAGAAGCACATCACACCCCTGCTGATCTTTGGGCTATATTAATCTGTAAAACCAACATCACGGAGGAATAACCCGATGGCAGAAATAGAACTCAAATTCCAGATTCCGCCACAGTCTCGTGTGCAATTTGAACAGGACATCCAGAAACTTCAGCCGACTCGGCATCGTCTGTGTGCACGCTACTTTGATACTGAAGCGCAACAATTACAACAACATCAGATTGCCCTGCGGCAACGTCTGGAAGACCAGCAATGGATTCAAACCCTGAAAGCAGCGACCGAACAACAATTTGAACGTTTTGAACTTGAGCATGAATTAAAAAGTCCTCCGGAACATTGTGATTTTCAGTTATATCGCAAACATAAACCGGCCAAAAAAATCCTGAAACAGGCGCTCGGTGATCTGGAGACACCGCTTATTCTGCAATTTGAAACAGATGTCGTACGGTATGTACTCACAGAAAGTCATCTGGACAGTAAGATTGAAATTGCCTTTGATGTCGGAGAAATTCGACACAATGATCAAGCCATCGATATTTATGAAGTCGAATTTGAGCTTAAATCCGGCCAGCTGAGTGAATTGATTGATTTCATTCAGCCCTGGGTTCAGCGTTATGCTTTGTGGCTAGATACACGGAGCAAATCGGAACGCGGTTATGCCTTATTACATGGCGAAGAGAATCTGCCGGTTCAGCATCAGCTTCCCTTAGTGCTTGAACAGAAAGATCAGATCAGTACGATTTTGCAAAAGATTGTCACCAACTGTCTGGCTCATCTTTTCCCAAATGCGACGGCGATTGCTGCAGAAAATTATAATAGTGATCATGTGCATCAGGCACGTGTTGCGATTCGACGTTTGCGCAGTGCCTTTAAAATTTTCCAGTCCGTAACTGAACATGTACAGCCAGAATGGCCAGAACAGCTGCGGGATATTTTCCAGCAACTGGGTTCTACCCGAGATCGCGATGCCTTGGCAGAAAGCCTGATTCCACAACTAGAAAAAGCAGGTTCACCCTTACTGAAATTACCACCACACCGACAAAAACAACCAGATATCAGTACACTGTTCAGAAGTCCTGCCACAGTAGAATTAATGCTGCAACTATTCAGCTTTAGCCAAGAAAATACAGAGGGTAAAGCCAAGTCTTCGCATAAAATTTTGTGTAAAGGCCTGAGCAAGCTGCACCAGCAAATCTGTCAGGATGCCGAGAACTATCAAGAACTGGATATTGAATCCCGACATCGCACACGCAAACGGGTTAAACGCTTACGCTATAATGTAGAATTCTTGCAAAGCTTATTTCCTGAAAAAGAGGTTAAAGCCTATCTAAAAGCCTTAAAACCCTTGCAGGAAAGTCTCGGGCATTATAATGACCTATTTGTAGCAGACGAATTATTTAGACCTTATGTCAAACAACAGGCCAAGGCCTGGTTTGTGCTAGGCTGGATAAGTGCGGAACAGCAGCGTTTGTCGAACGAAGCAGCAGAGCGTTTACAGCAGTTTGCAGAAAATACCAAGCCCTTCTGGTAAGACCGGGCTTGGTCAAATTGTGCTAGCGATATTTGCCGAATACTTTCCAGGTATTATTGTCTGCCAGAGGATCGTTATAACTGTCGCTGCGTTGCTTGCGTGGCTTATCGCGTGCATCGACCAGTTCAAAATGTGGCTCAACACTCAGCACGATTCCATTGACGTAAAAACGGGTGCGCGTATATTCGCTCTGGCCATGCTGAAATACATAAGTGCGTAAATCCACAAACTCACGGTGTGCCACCAATGCTGCGGTGTCGTCACTGTCTAGCCATTGCCGCATGGCTGTGACCTGCTCGGGTTCGAACTGGCCACATTTTTCGATCAGGCTGGCGACCCCACGAAAAGTTTTGGATTCCTTGGCGCGGGTTTTATTAATGCGAATCCGGTCAACATGAAAATAAAACAGCGGCAAGTTTAAATGACTCGGCAGATGGATCGCATCCAAGATTTCATCTTCCATAAAAGGCTGAAACAGATCCTGTGCCCTTTCAATCAGCCCGAGCCACTGGCTATAGTATTCATCTACCTGTGACTGGCTGCCATAATAAATCGGCAAGCCTTCAACATTGGCTAGATTTGCCGGTGGCCAAATATTCTGGCGCAATAAGGCAATATCACTTTTTAGGCTTTGTACTGCAATCGCATCCTGCATGGCATTCACTTTTATATGCTTAGGCTATTTTTTAGATTAAGGCAAATGTTTAGTTTCTGCAAGGCTTTGCCTATAATTAACGATTGAGATTTTAGTGTTAGGAACAAATTCATGGTTCAAAAGATTGAAGCAACCGATGTAACCGAAGAAGAAGCGTTAAATGCGGCATTCTTTGAACGTGCTGATGAATTTATTCAACAAGCCAACGAGTTTTGTCGCGTAGAAAAAGGTTCACAGGAAAAACCGAGCGATAAGCGCGGTCAAGTCAGTGCGGCGATGTTATTTGGTACTGCCCGTTTCAATACCTGGGTGGCAGCGAATAACTTTAAAGATGGGAATGAAATGCGCGATGCCAAAGATCAGGTCATGTCTTATATCTTGCAGCAATTTCAAATGATGCTGGAAGATAACTATGATGAATACTGTGAACAGTTCGAAAACTATTTACGTTTCCGTCACAATGAAGAGTTTCATGCCAACAAGCATAACCATGATCACAAGCATGATCATTGATTAAAATACGAAAAGCCCCGCGGGGCTTTTCATATTTGTTGTAATTTAAGATATTGACTTTAAAGTGATTTAAGCACTATATAAATTGAATAATAAATAAACGAAAACAAGGCATAGCATGCAGCAACTTCCCTTCCCGATCATTGACCCACATATTCACCAATGGGATCCGTACAATACCCCACATGCGGCAGCGCTAGCGGTAAAGCTGTTCGGCAATCATCCCAAATTACTAGACAGAATGGTTCGACTGTTGAAACCCAGAGACGTCATTGAGACCATTGGCCTGACACAGCACCTGACTGCACCTTATCTGCCTGCAAATTACAAGAAAGATGCAGGACATTATGAAATAGAGCAGATTGTGCATGTTGAAGCCAGCGGGCATGACCATAAAGGTACGGGTGTGGTAAATGAAACCCGTTTTATCGCTGGGCTTCCTTTTGATCAGCACACTATCCAATTGGGTGGAATTGTCGCCACGGCGGATCCGCGGCAGAAAAATTTTAAACAGTTGATTCAATTGCATCGCGAAGCTTCTCCCAAGTTTCGGGGCATCCGTAAAATGGCTGCAGTACATCCAGATAAAGAGATTCATGCCTGGACCGATGAACCGCATCTCTATCGCAACACAGATTTCCTGAAGGGCTTTGAAGAACTGGCCAGGCAAGATTTAAGCTTTGATGCCTGGGTGTACTCTACCCAGATTGCGGATGTTACTGCGCTGGCCAAAGCCTTTCCAAACACCCCTATTGTGCTGGATCATCTGGGTACGCCCGCAGGTTTATTTGGCAAAGTGGGCAAAGCTACAGGCAAGACCGAACAAGATCGCACCCAGATATTTGCAGACTGGAAAGATCAGTTGGCAGAACTGGCCGAATGCAAAAATGTATCGACCAAAATGTCTGGTCTGTTTATGCCAGTCTTGGGACATGATTTTCACACGCAGAAACGGCTGGCAAGTAAACAGCAATTAGTGGAACGTGCCGCACCCGTGATCCAGCATACTTTAGACTGTTTTGGTTCTGGGCGCGTGATGTTTGCATCCAACTTTCCAATGGACAGTGTCAGCAGCTCACTCACCAACATTATTGATGCCTTTAGCGATATTGTTCAGGACTACAATGAAAATGCGTTAAAGCCGATCTTTTATGAAAATGCTAAAGCGTTTTATAAATTAGAAGAATAAGAGTCTGGATCCTTAAAAAAGGAGGAAAATACATATGCTCTGGGAAGAAATGATCGCTAGTCCCTTGTCAGAAAAGCTTTTATATACTTGCTTGGTGATCTGTTTTAGTGGAATCGCATCCTACTATTACCAACATATGATCCACTTACCCTTTAATAAAGATATCGCTTTAGGATCAATCTTGGTATCAGGTGGTATTTTCCTTTTTCTCTTTGCCACTTTCTGGTGGAGCTTGCCCTGCGCTGTATTATCTGGTGTTTTAGGTGGAATCCTGTTCACCAGAAAAGTTACTTAAATTGGGCTTTTAATAATATGGTAAATAAAAAAAACCCCCTCATTTGAGGGGATTTTTTTATCAACACTATGATGTTTTAACTTGCTTACCATACTGATCAGCCATCACTTCAACCAGCTGGTCCGGCTTGATGTATTTTTTGATCATGGCATCAATATCGGCTTTGCTCAGTTGAGCAATCGCCTGATCACGTTTTTCCCGGTAAACCAGATTACGGTCTTTTTCCAGCTGTGGAATCAACATAGTGTGAATACGGCGATCATCTTCGAGTGCAGTTAAACGCTGTTTCAAGATACTGGCTTTTGCCGCTTCGACTTCCTGTTCAGTCACGCCACGTGTCAGCAGTTCATTGAGTACCTTATGCACTGCCTGAGAAACCTGTGCGGATTTTCCAGCCGTATAATTGGCACTAATCATCATGGCGCCCACATCTGCCCATTCATCGAGTTGCACATCTGCACTAAAACCATAGACTAGGGCATTTTTCTCGCGTAGCTCTTGTGCCAGTCGTGACGATAACTGTGAATCACCCAGAATATATCGAAATACCTGTAATGCAGGTGCATCGGCATGATCTGCGCCGACCGGCATGCTCATGAATGCCTCATAACTCCCGAATTCACGCTGCTCAGACAACGCATGAATTTTCTGGGCTGGATAGCTTCGATATTCCGATTTCAGACGCTCATAAGGCTGTGTAGCTTTCCAGTCTGAGAAACTGTTTTTCAGCGTTTTTTGCATCGATTTTGGATTAAACTCACCTGTGACCGCGATTTGTGCATGCTGGGTTTTTAAAAACTGCTGATACAGTGCCATAACCTGTTCGCGAGTCGCTTTCTGATACTGTTTTTTGGCCAGTTCCGGCTCGAAATGGAAACGCAGATCGCCAGGCTGATAGATCTCGATCGTTCGGGCCATCGTCAAGCTCGACACCGTATCTGGTTCAGTATAAGGACGATCCAGACTGGATAAAGTTTGACTCTTGATCAAGTCAAACTGGCTTTGCTCAAATGCCGGCGTTTTCAGTACATCAACCACATACTGGAAAAACTCTTCAAACTTTTCTTTTTTGGCGCTGATCTGCAAGGTCAGGCCATTGCCGGATGCACTGGCAGTCGCCGAACCGCCTACTTCAATAATTTTATCGGCAATCTGCTGCAAGCTTTGGGTTTTCGATGAGCGCAACATTAAATAAGCGGTCAGATCCAGAATCTCGCCTTTATTCATCAGGCTTTGAGCGGTACCAAAATCTAGAGAAATTGTGGCATAGACCTTGTCATCGCGTGTAGTGGTCGGAAACAGCGCGTATTTAATGCCATTTTTCAACTTGCCACGCTGAATCTGCTGATCCTTGCTATACAGATATTGCTTGGATTCCTGTACATATTGCTTCACTTCAGCCTGATAAACACTGACATCTTTCAGAGGCTCTTCTGCTTCAGCCTGTTGATCCAGAGTTTTTGCCGGGGCTTCTGTTTGTGTCAGTTCCTGCGCTTTTTTCTGATCTTCCGGGGTCGGTAAAATATTGCCAGAAATACGATATTCAGGTTTTAAAAAACTCTTATAGACCTGATTGACCTGATTGACATTCAGGTTTTGAATCGCGTTCAGATCTTTAAAATACTGACTCCAGTCACCCGAATATGCCACAGCATAATCACTTAAACGTGAACCCAAAGCAGTCGCACTATTTTTAATATTGTCAGCCTGATTCCGGGTCAGATTTTTAGCCCGGTTTAATTCTGCTTCGGTAAATGGCTGGCTCTGTTCTACACCTTGAATCAGTCCCTGTTCTATCGCTTGTGCCTGATGATTCGGTGCGTAGATTGCTCCCATAAACACCAGATTAAAGTCTTTATCCAGCCAGGTACTAGATTGCACCGCAGTTGACTTTCCAGTTTCCACCATATTCTGATAGAGATGTCCACTTGGCTGCAAAGTATAGAGCGTTGGCGAAACAGCCAAAGCCGTTTTAATGTTTTCTTCTGATTGGTTTAAATAAATATTAAACTTGGCCAGATCACTGCCTTTCTTTACTGTAAATTCACGCTGTTTGATCTGCTCGGGTTTAAGCGCCGGCACTTTCACTTGCGCCGGTACACTTCGAGACTGAATCGGACTGAAATGCGTATCCAGCTGTTTTAACACCTCGGCCTTGTCAAACTTGCCTGAAATCACCATAAAGGCATTATTCGGTGCATACCATTGACGGTAAAAACGGTTCAGCTCCTGCATATTGATGGATTGCAGCTCATTTAGGTCACCAATTGGCAAACGGCCTAAATACTGATTGCCATAAGCAGATTTAAACACCTGATCGATCAATACTGAAAATGGCTGATCCAGACGAATTTCACGCTCGCGTTTTACAATATCAATTTCAGTCGGTACATATTTTTCCTGAAGCACCAGCTTGTCCATGCGTTCGGCTTCGAGAAAAATGACTTCACTCAGCGCAATTTTTTCAGGACGGATCACATTAGTATATTTGGTTGAGTAATAGTCGGTACTGGCATTGGTCATCAAGGTATATTGATCCAGTCGACGCTGGAATTCATCCCCTTTGACATTTTCTGTGCCTTTAAAGGCCAAATGTTCCAGCAGATGCGCCAGACCGCCCTTGCCTTGAGGATCATTCAGGGAGCCGGTCAGATAGACCGTATTCATAAAAACTTTATTTTCTTTATCATTCGGTGCCAGGATAATGCGCAGTCCATTATCCAGTCGGTATTCTTCAATATTCTGTTCCGTTTTCACCAAAACAGGCTGTGCAAAACTTAGTACACTACAGCCAGACAATATAATAGCCAGACTTAAATTTTTATAACGTAGCAACATTCTTCATCCAAATTATAAATATAAATTTTTATTCGCGCCCATCTTAGAGAATGATTCTTTTTCTGAATAATCTATTCCAAGCCGGACCATCAAAATAACATGCCGCCTCACCTGACGACATGTAGTTCTATGTAATTAAAAAATTAAAGATAAATTTCAGCTTGCATATATAATTTTCCATAACCGGAAATTTCAATTCGATCCTGATCTTGCAAGGCACAATATAGCACCCCACCACGCGCTGATGCCTGATAGGCGACCAGTTCATTTTTACCCAGTTTTTCGGCCCACAGCGGTGCAATTCCGGTGTGAATTGAACCTGTTACCGGATCTTCATTGATTCCATTACTCGGTGCAAAATAACGTGAAATACAATCGTATTGGGTATCTTGTGAAGTGATCGCGACGTCTAAATAGGTATTCTGAGCAGTAATGGCTGTACGCTTGCCATTCAACTGTTTTAACAGTTCAAAATCAGGCATTTCATCCAGCACATCCTGTACCGATTCATATTCAACAATATAGCCCTGCGCGTTCAGATAAACCTGTTTAAACGGTTTATTCAAAGCCTGTCTTAAGGCCTCAGGATATTCAGCAACTGGCTCTGCACGACGGATTGGAAAGTTCATTCTGATCTTGCCATCCGCATCCTGGCTGACCACAAAAATTCCCAAATCTTTTACATGAAAATGAATCGTTTTCCCCGTATCAAATTGATTGAATAGTACAAAGCTGCTGGCCAATGTCGCATGACCACAAAAATCCACTTCCTTGGTTGGCGTAAACCAGCGGATCGCATAATTATCACTATCGATAACTTTAACAAAAGCTGTTTCAGACAGATTATTTTCCAAGGCGATATTTTGCATCAGACCATCTTCGAGCCAGTCCTCCAGCACAATCACGGCTGCGGGATTGCCTTTAAACAGTTCCGCGGTAAACGCATCGACCTGGTACATTTTCATTTTTTGAATTCCTGAATATAACGATCTCTAGTTTAAAAGCTTTTTTGCAAGAATGAACTTGAATATGTTAATGATCTCATTAATCTAGCCTGTTAAATAAATATCGTAAATGGTGCGGCATGACAAACTCCCATATTCAAAGCGTTCCCTTAGAAAAAGCTTATCGTCTGATTACCCATGGCCCTACTGTACTGGTATCTGCTCAAGATCAGCAGGATACAGATGTTATGGCAGCAGCCTGGGCATGCGCATTGGAATTCAGCCCCGCAAAAGTGACTGTGGTTCTGGATAAAAGCACCAAAACCCGAAATATTATTGAAAATTCAGGTTATTTCGCGCTGCAAATTCCAACATTGAAACAACTGAATATGGTCTATCGTCTGGGTACGCAGAGCCTGCATGATGTGCCGGACAAACTGGCACAATCAGGAGTAGAACTATTTCATTTTTCTGGTTCTGATATTCCTCTAGTACAAGGTTGTGCGGCCTGGATACTCTGCGAGCTGATTTCTGAGCCGCATAACCAGCAAATGCATGACCTGTTTATAGGCAAGGTGATTGCAGCCTATGCCGATGATCGGGTCTTCCGCGACGGCCACTGGCATTATCATGAAGTGGATGAAGAATGGAAAAGTATTCATCATGTAGCCGGCGGGCATTTTTATACCATCGGCAATGCTGTAAGCCTTGATGATCCGGAATCATAAATTTTTCAAATTTAGGATAAATGAAAATAATCGCGGATGATCAGATGATATCGACAAGCCCCAGAACACCCGAAATTATGCTACTTTATCCTTAATCTTCATTTGGTCTGATGCGCTATGATGCCTTTTAAAATTCACTGTATTGATGTCCAGAATTCACTGCAAAATTATATCTGGTTGCTTGAACATACCGCGTCGCATCAGGTGGCCGTGATTGATCCAACCGAAGCAGAATTGGTACATGACTATTGTACCGAGCACGGTTTAACCGTAAGTCAAATCTGGCTGACTCACTGGCATAAAGATCATATTGGCGGTGTGCCGGGACTGATCCAGGGAAAAAATCTGCCCGTGTATGGACCACGGGCAGAATTAAGCAAAATTCCGTTTATCACCCATCCGCTTGGGCATGAAGAACATTTTAATTTTCATGGAATAGATATCCAGGTGATTGCTGTACCCGGGCATACCCTCGGCCATATTGTGTATTTTATTGATGCTATTGATGTGCTTTTCTGCGGTGATACCTTATTTGCCATGGGCTGTGGCCGGGTTTTTGAAGGCACCTATTCACAGATGTATCATTCTCTGTCCCGTCTGGCCGCCTTGCCACCGCGCACCCAAGTCTATTGCACCCATGAATACACCTTATCGAATGCCCAGTTTGCCAAGCATGTCGAACCAGACAATCCAGCGATTCTGGAACGCTTCGAGCAGATTGAGCGTTTGCGTATGGTAGGCCAGTGCACGCTGCCAAGTAGTATTGAAGATGAATTGCAAACCAATCCTTTTCTACGTGCAGAAAGCGTGGAAGAATTCCAGCGCTTAAGAACTCTCAAAGATCAGTTTTAAACGGGATTCAAAGCTGAAGATCAATCTTCAGCCGACTCACTTTTTTTTCATTTGCGATGCATAGAATGTCATTGAAAGGCACGTACAACTTTTACACAAGTCGGAGTAAGTTGAACCTCCATCTAAAAAATGTCTTTCTGTGCCATTTTTCCTTTCTTATAATCAACCACGTCCCCTATTTTTTAGGAACCGATTTCAGTTCTAACATATGAAATAATGACTCACAAAAAAATAGGATGATGTTTATTAAAATTAAATAAATTCACGGAACATTGCTTAAATAATCAACATGGAACCTAATAAATTATTTAAAAAGCCCAATTTACTTGAATTGGGCTTTTAAAAAACTATAAAGATATGATTTATATATAATAAAAAATAGAATTTCGGATAACGTGTATTATGTTAATTCTAGAAAATCGTAATAGGATAATAAAAATCTATATTGTTTTAAGAAAACTCTCTTATGATTAAATCTCTATAGTTCTTTTAATATTTGCTATGTATCAAAGAATCAAACAATGGGCTAAATCAATTAAAAAAGATATCTTGGTTGTTTGGCTTATTGCAAAAGACAAGCGAACGCCCAATTCTATAAAGTTTTTAGCTTTAATTATTGCTGCCTATGCCTTCTCACCAATTGATTTAATTCCCGTACTTGGGTATTTAGACGATATTATTGTTGTACCTTTAGGTATTTTATTAGTTATCAAGCTTACCCCACAAAACATTATAGATGATTGTAGAATTCTTGCAGAAACCTTAGTTGAAAGGCCTATAAACCGTTGGGCAGCAGGAATTATTATCCTGATATGGCTGTAGTATTAGGATATTTAACCATTTACTTCATGAACGATTCACTGTCTATACTGTCTATTTTTAACAAGTGAGATTTAGATACCCTCTCTCATTTGCACCCATTTAATATAATGGGCATTATTCGAAATTAAACTTTAAACCAAAATAGAAATGAAATATCTGCTTTCAGAGCATGACATTAGTTCTGTCGTTCAACTTTAAAAGTGACATTGGCCATGTCGATCCCGAATGATGATATGTAGGATAGCAGTAACTAGTTTCTTGGATTCTATTCACTAAAACTGACAACGTATCTGTCGCATGAAGCAATGTTAAAGAATCTGGTTACTTTGTGCATAAGTATCCAGTTCACCTTGAGTAACGACACGCCCCTCCTGCATTTCATCAATACGTACCAGTAGCAAGCCACCTAAAGCAGGCTGATAACGACGGGCACTGCCAAAAGGCGTATAGGTCACTTTCGACTGAACACTAAAGCTCAACCAGTCTTCATGTCCCAACATCACAGCAACCGGCTCAAGTCCCTGCTGTTGCATCAATTTAATTTTCTGATTCACATAGTGTTCAATGGTCAGTTCAGTCATGGTACGAGTATTCAGTTTTAGAATTACATTTCAGACAGTATAAAGCATGCAAATGAGGTTAAAGATCAGAAAACCAGCAGCCGGTATTCTTTTAATAAATAAGTCGATTGGATTTTAATTTTCTCATTGTAGATCTGAAATTTTCTATTTCATACGGTTGATAAAATTAGAAAATAACCTGGTTCACTAATAAGCTATTGAATTAGAAAATTAATTATCCAAATTTATAGCTTATAAAAACTTAATATTTAGTTACAACCTATTCAATATGATAAAAATCATTTACTTAGCGTTTAAATTGATTTTTTCTTAATCAACCGATGTTCACTATATACACAAATTCATTTAAATTAATTTAAATAAAGGCATTTGCCCTTTAAAAGATAATTTTTCACCCTTATTTAAGATTTAACAATGATGAAGGAGTGATCTCGTGAAAAAAGTGGTTAAAGCGAAAAATTTGATTGCATTTCGACTATGGTTAGAAAAATTGGGATATTCGGTACGCACTCTGGCGGATGATCGTGGTTTCAGTTTCAGTTTCAAGAAAGAATATGGCCTGGTGACCTGTGATCTGGCAGGTAATGCTCTGGCACTACAACTAGGCGAGGAATTTGAAGATCATTTAAAAGCCTGATTGCTTCTATTTAAGAGCAGAAAAATAAATTAATCTTTCCACTGATTCAACAGCGCTATTCTCCAGTTATTCAGCCCATTTCGATGGGCTTTTCTTTGTTCAGTAAATTTCAGGCAATAAAAAAGCAAGGCATCGGCCTTGCTTTAATATGATGGTGGGGACGGAGAGACTCGAACTCTCACACCTCGCGGCGCTGGAACCTAAATCCAGTGTGTCTACCAATTTCGCCACGTCCCCATCAGGGTACCAACTTAGCGTTGGATTTCTTTCAAACTTTGGCAGAGGATCAAGGATTCGAACCTTGACGAACGGTTTTGGAGACCGTCATGCTACCATTACACCAATCCTCTACTTCCACCCAATATCCAGTTACCCAAATATCGATTGGTGGGGACGGAGAGACTCGAACTCTCACACCTCGCGGCGCTGGAACCTAAATCCAGTGCGTCTACCAATTTCGCCACGTCCCCAATGGCTGTGTATATTATAGAGATAGACCGGCATTGACAAGCGATTTTACAAGCAATCACAATCTATTCCGCTATAAAATAAACAGTTAGTTCTATTTTTAATTTTTTATAAAATATATGCCGAAAATTTGATTCATTTTAGGATATGACTGTCGATTCGTTGTTTTTAATCATTTCGATTCAATTCCAATATTTCAAATTAAAACTCAAATGACCTTCTAATCTTGATCAGCATGGGCATTCAGAATACTGAAACTCTTATTCATAAATTATTTTTGAAGTTGTGCATGGAATGCAGAATACAACACAGCATAAATAACAACAGCTTTACCAAATTTCAGACAATAAAAAAGCAAGGCACTTGCCTTGCTTTAATATGATGGTGGGGATAGAGAGACTCGAACTCTCACGCCCAGAAGGCGCTGCGACCTGAACACAGTGCGTCTACCAATTCCGCCATATCCCCATGGCTGTGTATATTATAGCGATCAGACCTGATTCACAAGTAGTTCTATAAAAAGCTAAATACTTTTATATCAAAAATTAATCAGTTAATTCCCTATTGAGCAAATACTGCTCTATTTAGACCAATATATAAAATTGTTAGACACCATGGGACTGATCCATATAACATTTAAATTATTCAATATGCAGATTGCATGCAATACAATGAAATTTACTAAAGCCCTGCCCTTGCAATCATTCGCTAGATAATTTAAGCCCAGAACGCATTGATGTTCATCAACCATGACAGCAAAAATCTGGTACTAAAAAAACCGCCCTCAAATTTCAGGCAATAAAAAAGCAAGGCATTAGCCTTGCTTTAATATGATGGTGGGGACGGAGAGACTCGAACTCTCACACCTCGCGGCGCTGGAACCTAAATCCAGTGCGTCTACCAATTTCGCCACGTCCCCATCAGGGTACCAACTTAGCGTTGGATTTCTTTCAAACTTTGGCAGAGGATCAAGGATTCGAACCTTGACGAACGGTTTTGGAGACCGTCATGCTACCATTACACCAATCCTCTACTTCCACCCAATATCCAGTTACCCAAATATCAATTGGTGGGGACGGAGAGACTCGAACTCTCACACCTCGCGGCGCTGGAACCTAAATCCAGTGCGTCTACCAATTTCGCCACGTCCCCAATGGCTGTGTATATTATAGAGATCATTTCCAGCTGACAAGCCGTTTATCATAAAAAAACACTCGTTTGATTAAATAAGAAACAATTCAAGTTTTATTGTATTTTTCTCATTCAATTTCAGTCATTAAGTAGTCTTTCACAGCTTGAAAATCGGCCAATCTATGCTGCTTCTGCTTACTTAACATTTCTTCTAATAAGCCTTGAAAAGCCTGTAAGTGCTGCGGTAACTCAACTTTCAGACGCTGACAATGCAAAAAGGCCCAATCCAGATAATCTGTCGCCTGTAAACGCTGACCACTCAACCACTCATAAAAAATAACACCCAAAGCATAAACTTCACTTTGTAGGCTCTTGGCTTGGCCTTGGAACAGTTCCGGCGCCATATAACGCGGTGTCGCATTCAGTTCATGCAGGTCATTCTGATGGAGTATTTGGACATGCTCAAAATCAAGCAGGCAGACCCTGCCCTGATTATTTACAAAATGTTCCTGCTTTAAATCGGCATGCAAATAACCCAATTCTTGCAGGCAGATTAAAGGCTCCACAGCTTGCAGCAAATGTTGCCGAATTTGCGTGATGGATTGCTGATGCGGCATGATCTGAAAATGCGCCGGCACATCGACCAGAATTAAGGCCTGCTCAAATTGTTCATGATTGATCTTGAAAGGCTGTTGAATAATTTGATGTGGAAGGAAAAAATTTAGATCACCTGAGCTGGCATGAGCCTGATAAAAATCCAGCTCATGTTGCCAGCCTAGTTCAGCATGTGGAGATGATATTAAACTATCAGATCTATGCGATATCTGGGTTTTTAGCCAGAGCGCATTTCCCTTGGCATAATAAAGACGCCGACCAAAACCCAGACTACGGGCTTTGGTTCGTAGTTCAAAATCAGAAATATCGAGATGATCTAAATTAAGTCGTGGCAATGTATTCAGGTATTGGATTAAGTGTATGCTGATAATTTAGCAGCTCCAGACAATGCTGAATAGTTTTCCCGACCCGTTCCTGAGTCTCAATGAGGGAGATTTTTGGCCATGTGGCACGCTCGCCTTCACGCTGTAAAATTTTAAACAGATACGGCCGTGGATTCTGCAACATATAGCTATAGTGGCGCAGGCTATATTTACCGACAATATTCACATCACCATAATAACGCTGGTCAACTACACCATAGCCATGATCCAGCAGACGGCGTACAGGAGGTAAGCTTCCGGCATGCTCTCTGGCAAAATCCATCATGCCTTTGGTAATCACCGCGCCCTGACGGCGAACAATCCGTTGCGGCCAGCTCAAGGTACCTTTACGGAAACGTGAAATATCATCCTGCATGAATGGCACGATATGCGGGTTGGTCTGACTGGCAATGGTATAATTGATATTATACAGGCGTGCCATTTTCTCCTGCGGAAAATCACTGCGCACGCTGCCATCCACCCAGCGGGTTGAACCCATATAAGGCGTATATTGACCATCATAGCGCTTACTGGTCAAACGAACCGGTGGAAACAGAACCGGCACCGCACAAGACGCCAGTACCGCACTCCAGACCAGCAAATCCGGAGAAGTATAGGCATTTAAAATGCGTGCATCCTGTCCAGCATCATAAGGTGCAACCGCAATATTGATATGCAGACCTGAGGTTTTGAGTGCTTCTTCGAAGGTCAGATCACCCAGATTTTCGACCAGAAATTTTTTTAGATATTTTACATCCGCCAGACCACCATTACCTTTCATCAATTCACTCATGGTGCGGAAATGAAAAGCCTCATGAAAGAAATTATGGCCTTTCAAAATATCAATATATTGCGAAGGTTTGGATACACCTAACATGGCGGTCATGATGGCACCCGCACTTGAACCGGACATTACCTTCGGCAACAAGTCCTGCTCCATTAAGGCTTTGCATACACCAGTATGAAACAGACCCAGCGTCGAACCACCGGAAAACATCAGGGCTGGCTGGCCATAGGCGCGCTGACAATGCTGAAAATATTCGATTTTTTCTTCCATACTGAGACAGGTACAGTCTATTGAAGCAATATAGGCTAAGCCTTGGCTGACTTCTTCGACATAATCTTCAATAATTCTTTTAGTGCCCACATAGGCTTCGGTAAACAGTAGAGGATGGGCAATGTTGGCAATATCGTAGCTCAGGCCTTCGCGCAAAATATACATCAGGTCACGGGTGCGCTTTTGTTGTCGATAGCGTCGTAATTTACCCAGACGATGTGCAATCACTTCTGCATCAAAGTAGGGTGAACTGTTATCAAATTTCCATTCCTGTGCACCTGATTCTTCATCTATTTTCAGGGCAATATATTTCCATTCCTCATAGGACTCAGCCTGTTGCAGCTGCTGCTTGAGCTTTTTAATACGATAGGCCTGATGTGGATTAATATCCTGAGTAAAATCTTTAAACAGCATCTGCCTTTTCCCTATATTTATTCTTGATACAGCTCGTACCCAGAGCCAGAAAATGTGTACAAATTTTCTATCCTCTACAATAACGAAAATTCTCTACTTTAAGCAAATTATCATACTTTTCTGGCTTTGACTGTGAATTTTGCAATGGTACTATCTTAGCCATAATTTTAAATCTGTAATGTTAAATCATGGCGAAAATTGAGTTACCTGACCATATTTTAAATGCCCTTTCGACTGTTCTGCAGCAACTTCAGCAAAGTCTGCCCGAACTAAAACAAATTCCTGATTTTTCTGCTCATGCCTATAAATGGCAACATGGTGAACTCAAACCTATTCATCAGCTTAGACAGATGGAACTGGCCGATTTAAAAGGGATTGAGCGACAAAAAGAAAAAGTCATCCAGAACACGTTGCAGTTTTTAAACGGCTTACCTGCCAATGATGTCTTACTGACCGGTTCACGCGGTACGGGTAAATCCTCCATTGTTCGTGCCCTACTCACCGAGTATGCAGATCAAGGGTTACGATTAATTGAAATCGAACGGGATGATTTATCCGATCTGCCTCAAATTCAGCAACTCATTGCAGAGCGTCCAGAGAAGTTCATTGTCTACTGTGATGATCTGGCCTTTAATGCCGAAGATGAAAATTATCGCAGTTTAAAGAGTGTTCTGGATGGTTCTTTACAGTCCGGTTCCAGCAATTTTGTGATTTATGCGACCAGTAACCGTCGTCATTTATTACCCGAATTCATGCATGAAAATACGCCCGTTACCCGAGTTGATGTGCCGCAATATACTGAATTACATCCTCAGGAAGCGATTGAAGAAAAAATTTCACTGTCTGACCGCTTTGGTTTATGGCTGTCTTTCTATCCAATGGATCAGAACCTGTATTTGGAAATTGTCGAACATTACCTCAAAAAGGCAGGCATGGAACTCACGCCAGAAACCCGTGCTGAAGCCCTACGCTGGTGTCAGGCACGCGGTCAACGTTCAGGACGTGCTGCCTATCAGTTTTCCAAGCACTGGATTGGTTCAACCCAACTAAATGCCTCTTAACAACTTAAAAGCGACCGGCTCAGGTCGCTTTTTTCATATAAATCATTTATATAATGATGATACTCAAAAGAAAATTAAAATTATGGATGTCGGCGCAGTTCTCATTCAACTTAAGCCCTTACACATGCAGCAAGTTCATGACTGGCAGCGTACTTTGAAAGCACGTCAAGACGAAGTAATTGAAACGCTTAAGGCTGAACAGGTTCATGTCGAGTCCTGGTTTTATCTGCAACTTCATGGTCAGGACTATTTGATTGCATATATGCGCGCCGACAATATTCAAAAAGCGCAAAATATTGCAAAACTCAGTACTTTCCCAATTGACCAAGTGCATAAACAGTTTAAAACTTCATGGCAAGCGGTTTATCCCGCCGAATTGTTATTGGATGCTACAGTTACCTGATTTATTAGCACGGCTATTCAAAATAGTTTTGTAATAAAGACTTCTCCCCAATCAATAATAAAAAAAGCCCTGGAAATACAGGGCTTTTTTGACATCTCGAATTATTGTTTATCACCGATAATGGTAGACCATAGCAGGTCATCAATTTCACTGCCATTGAAATAAACAGTAGCCTTCAATGATTCAGGCTGGTTCTGTTTGACTTCAATCACCTGATCATCGCTGTCCTTAATTCTAAGCACGCCCTCTTTTGGCAAATGCTTATAGTTATTTAATACGGTTTCATCCATTTTAAATGGTGTCGTGGTATTAAAATCAAAACTGTAACGATAATCTGCCAGATCAGGCTGACCGATAATCGTACCACGACTGGTTAAGGTACGAATCCCATTACTGCCACTGCCATAATCATCAACCAAGCTGTAATTATAATTACGCACCTGCAGATATTCTTTGCTCTTTGTATCAAATGCGATTCCAGAAGTACCTGCCTGACCGGTCTCGGCGATACGCTGGAATTCCAACTGATCGATTTGATAAGATTCGGATTGCCCCATGTTATTTTTGGTTTTACGATGCACAATTGTGCCAGAAATCAGGTAGTCGTCCTTGAGATTAAAATCTACATTTGAACCATAACGGACATTGCTAAAGCTTAAAGTCGTCGTGTCACCATTCACCGTCTGAGTAATGTTTGAGCCTTTACGGTAAGTTTTATCCAGAATAATACAGTTATCTTTATCTGTTTTTAATTTCAGGGTTTTGACCGAACCAGTGGTATTGACTTCCGAACAGATCAGATTTGGATATTTAATACTATTGATGCCCAAATTATAAATTTTGATAATACGTGCAGTACGCCCATAAGGATAATCTGCGAATACTTCTCCAATCATGTGACCTAGAGCAACATTATAGTCGGTATCATTACTGGTATTTCCGGAAATTTTATCGCGAATTTTCTTTACAATATCCTGATCTTCAAACGGGACAAACTCCTCTGAAAGCTCAGGGGAAATACTTTCCTTAGGAACATTTGGAGGTGTAGTGACAGTAGGGCTGTCTGAGCTACTTCCCTCACCACCGCCACAGGCACTCATTAAACCCGAAACAAGAGCAAGTCCAAAGATAGAAATCTGCTTTTTCATAAAATTTATTCCCTAAAATTTCTTTGCATTTTTATTTGGTGATCACTAAAGATTGGCCTTCTCGAAACTGAACAGCTCAAATGCTATTTCTGCCGGTGATATTTTTTCTTGGCAGCCAGCTTTATCCTTCGATATCGCTTTATCTTTAAACAAAGAAATTTTTGGTTCTGTAATTTTAATGTATATTTCAAACAACAATTATCATAAGAAATGAAGTGCTTATGTGAATCTTGTTCCTTACCAGTGTCACTTTTCAATACAATTAAAGCGCATTTAATTAAATCAATTTACTTTGCAACAAAGCTTATAAAATTTGTAATGGTTAAGTTAAAGACGGATTGAATTTTCTTTTTATGGAGAATCATGCTCAACTTTCATACATGGCTATGAAAGAAAATATTAAAAGATAGGATGACTTTAGAGCATAGAAAATGATCATTTTTATGATATGAAATACTGAATCATTTAAAGAAGATTTAAAGCGTCAATTATTTTAGATTGGTCATGGATTCACTGGATTTTTTCCGACGTTTATATTCAAACATGTTCTGATCCGCTTGTGCGAGCGCTGCAAATAAACCCTGACCAGGATGACGCATTGCCATACCAATCGCTGCGCCAATGTTTGCTGCTGCAAAGGCATTAATTAAACGATCCACTAAACTTTCAGTACCCGTTTCATCATTTTCCACGCTAAGAATCACAAACTCATCGCCACCCAAACGGGCAACAATATCATTAATTCGTACGTTATCTCGCAATACTTGAGCCGCATTTTGAATCAGCTTGTCACCCTCATCATGCCCCAAACTATCATTCACCTTTTTTAGGTCATTCAGGTCAATAAATAATACAGCGGCGGGATGACCATATTGCTTACAACGCTCTTCTTCTGCTCGCAGCAGTTTTTCCCAGGCACGGCGATTATAGAGCCCGGTCAATTCATCTTTACTGGCTTCTTCCTGCAATAATTCATGCTGTCTTATCTGCTCACTCTGACGTAATTCTGCCTGCAAGATCGAACTGAGCAATTGTCCCAACAACTCGACCAGTTGCATATCTTGCACAATAGCTTCCGATTTGGTTTCTGGATCAATCGCACAGAGCGTTCCAAACAAACTACCATCTTCTTTAAGGAGTGGCTGACCAATATAAGATTTTATACAGACCTGCTGATTAATCGGCGCTGTGGCATATAAAGGAATTTCTTCAGAGCGGGGGGCAATTCTCGGGGCCTTACCTGCGACCATATGAGAACAAAAAGAATCAGCCCACTGAAACACTTGACCGGGTCGTATATCATAACCATGATCTTCACTTTGCAGCACAATCCAGTCTTGGCCTTCTACCCGGGTGATCATCCATAAATTAAAGCCAAAATGCTGATGCAAAAACTTTAACACCGCCTCTCCAGCATCCTGAAAACTTTTGAAATTTATATTTTCCATCCGAGATTGCCTCTGCTACAAACCTGTAAAAATATGCATGATATAAACTTAAGCTATTAAACTATTTTTCCGGTTTCAATAGAATATACAAGCTCTAAATACAGCTATAAAACTATATATTTACAACATACCGTTGCTATAAGTTTTCATTTAAAAATTCACAATAAAAAAGAGGCCTTAGCCTCTTTTTTTCAAGCCTGAAATCTATGCCTCTGTCGGATTAGTCAATTCCGTCATTGGCCAGCGTGGTGTGGTGGTCACCGCCAAGCCATCATGCTGCCCTGCTTTTAAACGCTGATAGCCCGCAAAAGCAATCATTGCACCATTGTCTGTACAGAGTGCAGGTTCAGCATAATAAACATATGCACGGATCTTGGCTAAATCTGCTTCTAAACGCTCACGCAAACGCTTATTGGCACTGACACCGCCCGCAATCACCAGACGTTTAAGCCCCGTTTGCTTCAATGCTTTCACCGACTTTTTCACCAGAGTATCGACAATGGCTTCCTGAAAACTGGCCGCAATATCGGCATCGCGGTTTTCATCACCGAGTTTTTTCATTTGTACAGAAACTGCGGTTTTTAGACCACTGAATGAAAATTCTAAACCTTGATGCAGCATTGGTCGCGGGAATGCAAATGCATTTGGATCGCCCTGCTCTGCCAGTTTGGAAATATTCGGGCCACCCGGATACGGCAGACCCATCATCTTCGCGACTTTATCAAATGCTTCGCCTGCCGCATCATCAATGGATTCACCCAAGAGTTCATACTGGCCAATGCCATAAGCAGCCATGAGCTGAGAATGTCCACCCGATACCAACAATGCGACAAATGGAAACTCAGGCGGAGTTTCTGACAATAAAGGTGCCAGCATATGACCTTCCATATGATGCACACCAATTGCGGGTTTATTCAGCGCAAAGGCCAAAGTACGACCAAACAATGCACCGGTCATGAGTGCGCCCATCAGACCCGGGCCACGGGTATATGCGACTGCATCAATTTCTGATTTTTTCACGCCGCTCTGTTCAAGCAGCTCATTGATGAGTGGAATCAGTTTACGCACATGATCACGTGACGCCAGCTCTGGAACTACACCGCCATATTCTGCATGCAGTTTAATCTGGCTATAAAGCACCTGTCCGCGCAAACCCAACTCGCTGTCATACAGCGCAAGTCCTGTTTCATCACACGACGTTTCCAAGCCTAAAACGATCATTAAACTGCCTATAACCTGTATCAATTCTATTGCAGCAACTATTATAGACTTGTGGTATGAGATGTAAATGAGTAAAATACTGACCTTCACTTGTGATTGAGGGCAATTCAGCCCGAGATCTTACCCTAACTGATATGAGGATTCTTCATGCCACAAGTTAAATTGAAAGAAGGCGAACCAGTAGACGTAGCTATCCGTCGTTTCAAACGTTCATGCGAAAAAGCGGGTGTTCTTGCTGACGTACGTAAGCGTGAATTCTACGAGAAACCAACTCAAGAACGTAAGCGCAAAAAAGCTGCTGCTGTTAAACGCTACCAAAAGAAATTGGCGCGTGAATCAGTACGTACAACTCGCCTTTACTAAGATTAATTTGTGATTGATTGCCTGGAATAAATAATGACGACTTTAAAAGACCAAATCACGGATGTTTTGAAAGCAACAATGCGTGCCAAAGAAATGTCCAAGCTGACGGTCATTCGTAGTCTACAGGCAGCAATTAAGCAAATCGAAGTCGATGAGCGCAAAGAACTTGACGACGCTCAGGTTCTTGCGGTCATTGAAAAACAAATTAAACAACGTAAAGAATCGGTTAAAGCCTTTGCAGGCGCTGGCCGAGATGATTTAGCTAGTAAGGAACAAGCCGAAATTGAGATTTTGTCTCAGTTTCTACCAGAAGCTATGACTGAGGAAGAACTTGATTCCATGATTGCGCAAGCTATTGCAGCGCAACAAGCTACTAGCATGAAAGATATGGGTAAGGTGATGAATTCTCTGCGTCCGCTCATAGCCGGGCGCGCCGATCCTGCACAAGTTTCCGCCAAAATCAAAGCGCAACTTGCTTAATCCATACTCTCTAGCATTTTCTCTTTAACGTTGAACTGCCTTTAATCAAAGACAGTTCCTGACGTATTCTCATTGCAAATTACAATCGACCTGATAACGCTTAAGTAATTGCATCTCTTTCGACGATTTCACTTCTACAATTACATCCCGTTTACTCATATTTTGAAACTGACGATCCAGATAAGGACGATTCTGGTCAGCGGCCTGATATAAACGATCAACATAACGTCCTACAATTCCACAAAATTTTGCATTCTGCTCAGGACTAAATCCCTGTTGCTGCGGATTTAAACCACTTAAAAACTGACGCGATTCCTTTTTATAATCCGCATTAATTCGTTCTATTGCTTCTACATATTCAACTGCACTCGCAGCAAAAACCCCATAACTCCACCCCAGTAGACACACGCCCAATAGTATTTTTTTCATATTATGCTTCAGTTTGATTCACGCTGATCTTTCAAAAAGATTGTAGCCTGATTGAATATATTCTTGCTATATCATCCTGATACAAAAACTTAAAACCCAGTTCAGCTTTAAATCTTATATTGATGTGCCTGCTGCATCTGCTTCAGACGCTGGCGAATGGTGGACGATAAAGATTGATTATTCTTTACGCTACGCTGTGCATGTAATAATGATTTGATGGCAGTTTCTTCATATCCTGACCAATATTCTACTTCTGCACGATAGCGCAGCACATTAGCAGCCTTAATCGGCGAATCTGGCTCTGCATTGGCAGCCAGTTGCATTAGTCGCCAGCCACTGACATCCCGTGAATTGGCATTTAGAAATCGCTGCACTAAAACTTTTGCTTTATCGGGTTGCTTGGCGCGAATCAGCACTTCTGCATATTTATAATTGAGCGCTCGATTTTCCGGCATGATCCGCGCTGCTGACGCTACACTTTCCAAAGCTGCATCAAGCTGGTTCTGAGCTAAATAAATATCAGTCTGGAATAAAACCTGTAAAGGATGCATCTGGTTATGCTTTTTTGCTCGATCTAAAGTGGCCTGCGCGGCCTGGAAATCACTTTGCTGTATTCGATAGGCAGTTAAGGCAAGCTGGCCTGCAAAATTATTTTGCCGGTCCATCAGGATAAGCTGCTCTGCATTGGTCTGACCAGACAATACCCTGCTATACCACTTGATAATGTCAAAGTCTTGGTCATTGAGACTGCGTTTCACCGCAGGAAGCTGGTTGGCACGTAAACGTGCTTCACTCATACGCTCGGTGGTGAGTGGATGAGTGAACCAGAAATCCGGCAGAAAGCTTAAGCGGCTGGTCGAGCGATGCATGACCTCAAAGAAATCTGCCATACTATGCGGGTTATAACCGGAACGATACATATATTGCATACCAATCCGGTCTGCCTCACGCTCCTGATTACGGCTATAGGTAAGCTGTTTATCCAGAAGTGCTGCCTGTGAACCCATCATGACCGCTGTGCCGACATCGCCATCTGCCTGAGAAGCGACCAAAGCACCGACGAGAATTCCGGCTAGCGCCAGTAAACCTTGCCCTTTAAATGCATCCTGAGAGCGACTGTAATGACGTTGTGTGACATGTGCAATTTCATGCGCCATCACTCCTGCCACTTCATCCATGTTTCGGGCTGAATTAATCAGACCAGCATTAAGTGCAAAGAGGCCACCCGGTACGGCGAAAGCATTAATTTGGGGATCATTAATGACCAGCAAACCGATCGGCTGTTGCAATTGAGTCTGACTCAGGATATGAGAAAATACTGAAAGCAACTGATCTTCAAGCCATGGATTTTGCAGGACCGGCATTTGTTTATGCACTTCACGATAGACTTTTTCACCGATCATTTTTTCTTTTTGTTGATCGAGTAAGCCGACGCCTGTACCAATATCAGGCACAGAAAATTGTACATTTACTTGATTAAAATCATGGTTAGAGCCGTGCCCTGCTACCATATACAGACTTAAGCCACACGCCAGCGCCAATCGTTTCAATGAAAAATCTCTAATCCTGCCGATCTAATTTATCTTGAATATAGCATTGAACAATGAGCAGAGACGCAAGAAAATGTTATTTTTTAATACCATTTAAACGACGAATCAGATGCATTTTAAAATTCCGGATTGACCACATAACGGGGCACTCGTCCTTCCAAGGCATCAACAAGATTCTGATAAGCCAGTTCTGCCATTTTTTTACGGGTGGCTGCAGTGGCCGAACCCACATGTGGCAATGTAACCACATTATCCAACTGGAATAATTCCGATTCCTTTAACGGCTCTTTCTGATACACATCCAGACCGGCAGCAAAAACCTGCTTGGCTTTTAAAGCTGAAATTAATGCCTGTTCATCAATGACCGAACCACGTGAAATATTGACCAATACCGCATGAGGTTGCATTTTCGCCAATTCTGCTGCTGCAATCAGCGCCTTGGAATCCGCATTCAAATCTACTGCAACAACCACAAAGTCAGAACGCTGTAACAGTTCATCAAGCTGGCAATATTGCGCATTCACCCCTTGAGCGAGTTCTGGTTTTTCCCGGCGATTATGATACAGAATATTCATATTAAAACCGTAAAAACCACGACGTGCGATTGCCGCCCCAATATGACCGAGACCAATAATTCCGAGGGTTTTTCCAAAAATATCCATACCAAATTGTGCTTCGCCCACGGTACGCTGCCATTGTCCCTGCTTGGTCCATTGATCCAGGTAAGCCACTTTGCGTGCTGCTGACATCAGTAAAGTGAAAGCCAGGTCAGCAGTGGTTTCAGTCAGTACATGCGGCGTATGACTGAGATAAATTTTCTTTTCATTTAAATAATCCAGTTCATAGTTGTCATAACCGACACTGACACTGGAGATAATTTTTAACCGGGTGGCACTGGCCAGATTATCGCGATTCAACAAGCGCCCTGCGCCAATCATGCCATCAGCATCCTGAACCTGCTGCAAAAGCTGTTGATTCACATCGCCTAGCTTCGATTGTATATAACTAACCTGATAATTTTGTTCCAGCTTGTTTTGAATATCAGTATCAATTTGACTAAATACAACCACTTTTTGTTTCATCTATTTTTATTCCACAGCAAGATTATTCCAGACTGGCAGTCCTATTTTGCATAAACTGCCATAAACGTTTTTTTAGAATCGGCTGATCCAGCATTTCTTGTAAAGATGCCAACTGGATCATTTTCGTATTTGATATATGCGCTACAGGCCCGAGGAAAATAATATTTTTCTCTGCACTCATTCCATCCAGAAAACCCTGAATATAGGATTCTACACCACGTCCATCCTGAACATTGGCCCAGGGAAATGGCCAGTTCAGCTCATGAAACTCACCTGGGACTGCACGCTGGATATTGCCCCATAAATTCTGGGTGTCTTCGGTCATTGCAGTTGCATCAATCACGATACTGCAATGTGCCAGACTTAAAGCCTGCAAACTGAATGGCGGGATTTGTACGATTTCACGCTCTTCCTGAACAGTTGCAATGTGAGTCGGTGCCGCAGGTGGTGTATCAACCTTAAGCGTAACAATTGGCTCTGGCTCAGGAATCGGTAGATCAGCCAACGCCTCTACGGAAGCAGGCTGTGGTAAGACGATATCGGTGTGAAATTCAGGTGCAGCCTGATCACGCCAGATCGAAACCTGGTGCGGCTGACATGCGCTGTCCCTAGGAATCCAGAGATCGATTCCTAATGTTGCCAGTATGTCACGCTGATGCCCAATCATCTTTTCATCATCACCAATTTCAGGCTGAACATTTTAGCCGGATTGCCTGTGCTTTGCCGAACTTTTTCAGCTTTTCTTTTTTATCCTGATGGATTCTAGTACAAAGTTTAGCTGTCTGCTAAAAACCGTGCTTTTAATACACCATCAAACCATTTCTGCTGTTATAACAGATTCCGGCTAAAGCTGCGCGTTGTCATTTATTTTCTACAGAATGGTTAAACTGTTCTTCTTTAACATTTGCTGAACGACCTGTTCTGCCTCAAAACCCAAGCGCCAATACAACAGCTCCATCACGTCCAACTCATCCTGTGTCACGATACGATCACTCCACAAACAGGCTTCTGCAATACCTAAAATACTGAGACGATCACGTAATAACAGCCCCGCAATATCATTCAGAATTTCTGCAAGATCAATCGGCTCATCAGAAATTTCATTGTATAAGTCCAGTTCCTGAGCGGTCAGAATCCGGTTTAAAATCCGCTCCCGCACCTCAAGCTGGTTGCCGCTATTAATCTGCTGTACATGCAGCAAGGCGTCAATCAAACGCACAATCTGTGGCTTGACTTCTTCGAGTGCTGTAGGAGTATGTGCAGGAAGCAGATTTAACTCATATTTCACACATTCCAGTAATAACGCATCCAGCAGGCCAATTTCGCCATCTTCCTGAATAATCCGTGCCAGCTTCATCAAAAACTGCCGTGCGACAGTTGTCGGCATGCCGCCGATATTCTTGCAGGCTTGCTGGAAAATCGAAATATGCACACGCCCATCGAGATTGAGCAATGAATCTACAATTGCACGACTAACTTCAGCCTCAGTCGGAATAAATTCACGATATTGACGAATCATTAAAATGGCGACCATCACTTCACGAGAGCCGGTTGCCGTTTGTAATGCACGCTCAATCAGTTCCGGACGTGGCATCTTGAGCCGAAGTTCCGGATTCAGCGGCTTGATCGCATCTTTAATCGCAAAACTGATCGGAGACAGCCGTAATAATGGCAAAGGCTGTGGCGAACTCCAGCTCATTGCAGTTTCAGGCACCACTTCTTCCAAAGAACGGAACAAACTAAACAAAGGCTGATTTTTGAGTTTTTTCAGATTCTCAAGCTGTAAGTCCTGAATCAAGGCAGGATTTAATTCATAAATCCGCTGATTGATATTGGGATGAATATTCAGCCAGTTTTGCGGGCTCAAAGAATTGGCAAAGCACATATGTGAAATGGATTCAGCATATTCACTATAAATCTGGGATCCGGAATGATGCACATGGATTCTGAGTAAAGTCTGGATATTGGCATCATTTTGAATCAGGCGACGAGTTTTCTGATCATTTTTATAGGTTCGACCACCCAACGAAATATATTTAATAAAACGGGAAATCAAAACGCCCAAACTACCAATCAGCCAGATCACCGCACCAACTGCCACATAGAAGGTTTCGAACTTGTTTTCACGCGGACTACCCGCTCGATAAAAACCAGACTTGGCAATCTTACTGCCACACTGACTAAACGTAGTTAAACTGCTATACAGAATTTTCAAACGGGTATTTTCCGCAGCCTCACCAGAGAGGATTTTATTGAATTCATGGCTGAGTAAGCCATACAGCTCGACTTTATCGAGTGTTTGTATCGCACCCCAAGTCAGAATAATCGCGGTATCCCGCGGACTAAATCCCGCCGTCAGTGCATTAACACCAACTTCATCGGGCAGCACATACACCGCCGGAACTTCAATCAGAAAAGTCTCTGCCAGTTGCTGGTTAATGTGCAGTGCAGCACTTTCTTCTGGAATACTGTCCATCGGACTCAACCGACGCGCACCCAACTGCTTCGCCAGTGAATAACCACCATTCCGAAAAATATAAAACTCGTAGATGACCGAGATCATCATGGCACATAACAACAAAGCAATCAGGTAAGGACTCAGCGCATGCCAGAAGATTGACTGGCTAGGATCAGTATAAAAAACAAAGAGACCAACAACGGTATTAATAATAAAAATAGTCAACAGAATTGCAATCAGGCAAAAACTTACAGGCAGTACTATATTTTTGTTTTTTATAAAATCGTATCCTACGTTTCGCAATGCAGAATCCTAAAATGATGATTTTCAATGGGCTCATCATAAAACAAAAAAGCGGGAAATTCCCGCTTTTTCATGATGATTTTAACTACTTAGACTTCGCGTACGCCAGTCAAATCCACTGAAGCTGCATCAATATTGACATCAATATAATTGCTTTCTTTCATGGCACTGTCACTACGTTTTTGCTGAAGATCATCCAGATATTGCGCATCAATACCGCCCGAAACATAGATGCCATCAAAGACTGAACAATCAAAGTCTTTGACATCCGGTACTTTGGTGGTTCTTACCGCATCTTTCAAATCTTCCAGATCCTGGAAAATCAGACGGTCAGCACCAATAATTTCACGGATTTCTTCTACGCTACGTCCCGATGCAATCAGCTCAGATTTCGCCGGCATATCAATACCGTAAACGTTTGGATATTTCACCATCGGTGCTGCAGACGCAAAGAATACTTTTTTCGCGCCAGAATCACGAGCCATCTGGATAATTTCATTACAGGTCGTACCACGGACAATCGAGTCATCCACCAACAGTACGTTTTTACCTTTAAACTCAAGCTCAACCGGGTTGAGTTTCTGACGTACCGATTTTTTACGCAGCTGCTGTCCCGGCATAATAAAGGTACGGCCGATATAGCGGTTTTTCATGAAACCTTCACGGAATTTCACACCCAGCATATTGGCAAGTTCTAGCGCTGAAGTACGTGAAGTATCCGGAATCGGAATCACCACATCAATATCATGCTCTTCACCCCACTCACGCAGAATTTTTTGCGCCAGTTTCTCACCCATTTTTAAACGTGCTTTATACACCGAAATTCCATCAATAATGGCATCTGGACGGGCAAAATAAACGTATTCAAAAATACAAGGACGATATTCGGCATTTACGGCACATTGCTTGGTAAAGAAATTACCTTCTAAATCAATAAATACCGCTTCACCTGGCAGAATATCACGCTCAACTTTAAAGCCCAGCGCAGTAATCGCAACAGATTCAGAAGCAATAATATATTCCATACCCTGTTCAGTTTCACGTGAACCGTAGATCAATGGACGAATACCATTTGGATCACGGAAGCCCACCAGACCCTGACCGGTAATCATCGCCACCACGCCATAAGCACCTTTGCAACGCTCATGCACACGTGTTACCGCATGGAAAATATCTTCCGACGTTGGCACCAGTTTGCCATGTTTTTGCAGTTCATGCGCAAACACGTTTAACAGGACTTCTGAATCAGAATCAGTGTTCATATGACGCAAGTCAGTTTTGAACAGGTCATCATGAATTTCTTCAGCATTGGTCAGGTTACCATTATGTGCCAAGGTAATCCCGTACGGCGAGTTCACATAAAACGGCTGTGCTTCAGCACTGCTCGATGAACCGGCTGTTGGATAACGCACATGACCAATACCGTAATTTCCTTTCAAAGCACGCATATGACGGGTATGGAATACATCACGCACCATACCATTGTCTTTGCGCAGGAATAAACGTCCTTCATCACATGTCACGATCCCAGCTGCATCTTGTCCACGATGTTGTAACATCGTTAATGCATCAAACAACATTTGGTTAACGGGTGATTTACCAGCTATACCAACTACTCCACACATAGCAACCTCGCAGACAAGCTAGGATTAATAAAAAGGATTATTTGTAGACTCATCTGCAACTCCAGACTTGGACGATGTTTCAGATGATGAAGCTGAAGGTTTCGATGCCCCTTCAGGCTTGATATGTTGTAGTGCGCCATTCGCGGCTTCTTTCGACATTTGAGTCGCCCAAGGCGCATAAGGCAATAAGGCTTGAATAAACTTGGACTGTTTCCAGTGCGGCGAGCTTTCTACCCACGGACCAATCCCCTGCATGGTAATCAGAACAATCAGCAAACCTTTCAGGCTACCAAAGACACCACCAGCCAGACGGTTGAGAGGACCCAGTTTAAGACTCTTTAAAATACGGTTCAACAGTGCAGTAACGATCCAGGTCAGAACTACAATCAGCAGGACGATAAAGGCGAAGGCCGCAATCTTTTGTACAACTGGATCTGTACTCAGAGCAACCATAGACGGCGCAAGTAGCGTTGAATATTTTGCCGCAACAATCAGGGCAAAGATCCATCCCACTAAGTTCGCAAAGGCTTTAATAAATCCTTGACGCAAACCGTTGAGCCCTCCAATGAGCAAGATAATCAGTAGAAAGATATCAATGACATTCATAGGATTTAAAGTGCGTCTACACAATCTTTTACAAGTTTAGGTCCAGTATAGATGAGGCCACTATAAACCTGTACAAGGCTGGCGCCTGCCTGTTTCTTGGCAACAGCATCTGCACCTGAAAGAATACCACCCACACCAATCAATGGAATTTGTCCTTTTAATACCGCAGCAAATGCAGCCAGACATGCGGTACTTTTCTCAAATACTGGCGCGCCAGACAAACCGCCCGCTTCCTCTGCATGCTCCAGACCCTCTACCCCTTCACGTGACAGTGTGGTATTGGTCACGATCAGACCATCGATCTTGAATTGCAATAACTGTTTGGCAATAAAGGCAATATCGCTGTTATCCAGATCAGGCGCCACTTTCAGTACCAAAGGTACATAATGCTGGTATTCCTGAGCCAATTCAAGCTGACGCTTCTTCAATGTTTCCAGCAGTTCGGTGAGTGCATCACCACTTTGCAGGCTGCGCAGGTTTTTGGTATTGGGAGAAGAAATATTGACGGTAATATAAGAAGCATAATTATAGACTTTTTCTAAACAGATGAGGTAATCATCTACTGCTTTTTCTACCGGAGTATCAGCGTTTTTACCGATATTAATACCGAGAATGCCTTTAAATTTGGCAGCTTTGACATTTTCAACCAGCTGATCCACGCCATCATTATTAAAGCCCATACGGTTAATAATGGCTTTGGCCTGTGGTAAACGGAATAAACGCGGATGAGGATTGCCGGCTTGCGGTCGCGGGGTAATGGTACCAATTTCAATAAAACCAAAACCTTGACCGGCAAGGGCGTCAATATAGGCACCATTTTTGTCCAAACCTGCCGCAAGACCTACCGGATTGGGAAATTCGATTCCCATACAGGTCACAGGTTTCGCAGCAACGTTTTGACGCATCAAGCCCATTTTATGGGATGATTTCAATAGTGATAATGTCAGCTCATGTGCACGCTCTGGTGCTAAAGAAAACAACAAAGGGCGGGCTAGAGAATACAACATATCCAGAAAAGTCTACTGCTTTTTAAGTCGGCATATTATAGGCATAGGCTGACTTAAAAACCATGCTTTGCAAATCTTTATTTTTACCGTTTATTGTATGGTCGCCGTTAATTTAATCTGTCCCGCCTCATTATTTAGTTCCATTTTCTCGATACTTAGCCCCATTTGTGCCAGCTGAGTCAGGAAATTTGCCAGTACTGCATAATTTTCATGCATGACCGCCAATTGAATTTTTCCTTCCATTTGCTGGGAAGCCACCGACAATCCTTGCTGCTGTGCGACTCGCTGTACTTTCTCCGCTGCATCCAGTTGGGTGTCCCCAGCCGGTTTCATGGTTACTGCATTACTTTGCATCCAAACAATGGTATCTTTCAGCTGATTTAAGCGTTTTTGCTGGGTATCTGCCGCCTGATGCATATACCAGAGTGCAGAACCGACTGCCGCCACAATCACAAAAACAGTGGTAAAAATCACCATTACCCGTTCACGTACCGACAAGCTGTCCAGATAATCACTCAGTTTTTCAAAAGACTGATCCATACGATTTTGTAGCGCTTCAATGCCTTTCATTATTGAATCCTCACCAGTCCGATCGCAGCTGTTCCGCTGGCCTGAATATTCCCCAGCTCCACCTTAAAGCCTTGCTGGCTTAATTGTGTGGTCAGTGCATTTAACGTTTCTGATGAATTGGCTTTAAGCTCCATACTTAACACAGAAGCATCATAATTCACCCGTTGTGCCACAATCTGATTTTGCATCAAGACTGGCCCCACCCGACTAATCAGCTGCAATGCATGCGTATCTGCAATCTGGCTTTGACGCAACTGCCCTTCAAACTGACTTTTGATATTCTGCTCAGTGACCGGATAATTTTGTCCAAACCAGTATTTAAACTGGTCGATGGCTTGCGCGGCGGTCTGATTCGCCACTTTCTTATATTTATACCAGCGCACAGCATCATAACTAAACTGCAATACTAAAATACCCAGAAAAACCGCCGCGCAGGCTTTCCAGTAGCCGGAAATAGCGCCATTGGATTTTGCTTTAGGCAAGACATTAAACGGATGCTGTTTCGGTTTTTTCAGTACAGGAATTCCATACTGGAAAGACTCCAGTTGCTCCTGAGTGACCAGTGCTTCAAGACTACGCAACTGCTCCTGATTCAGATTGCTCACCTTATAGCTGAGATCCTTGGGCTGATAATCCAGATAAAGGCTTAGATCATCCAGCGACTGGCCGATATATTCCGACTCGCGCACCAGCAAACGTCCACCGATTTGCGCAATCACACGCTGATTGGCATCAGGAACCGGCAGCACCAAAAAGTCCGGTAACAAAGCTGCCAGCTTGACTGGGATCAGGCTTAAAGCATGTTGCAAGGTCTCAAGCGTAGAATTCGCAATCCCCATAATGCTGATCTGATCCGGCTGCTGAAAATGATGTAGCACTTTCATAGCATCTACCGGCAGCACCACGTATTCTTCGAGCAAATATTTAATGCCATCATTGCCCATTTTCTTATATTGGCTCTTGGGCAAGGTCTGCTGCAAAATTTGCACATGACGGCTCGGGAAAAATACTACCGCCTCTTCGCCATGATGAGCCTGTATATCCTGAATCAGCTGCTCAAGTGTGTCCGCAGTGTTCCAGAATTCCCCAGTTGACCATTGCCAAACCCCATTGGCTTCTGGCATCCATAAATACAACATCAATTGTGTTCTGCCATTTTAATTAATTTTTTATAGTGTAGGAATAAAACTTTTAATCTGTGTGGATAAGCCCGGGGCAATCACCGCCTGATCATAAATACGTGCTTCTGCCAATGCATAGGGATGAAAAGATTCAGCCAGCAGAATGGAAGACATATGGGCCACCACATTCATATGACACACCACTACAATCGACTCATAAGGCAGTTGCGATAACCATTCCACTGCGACTTTGGCATCATCATCCGGTTTGATCGTATTACAGATCACCACCGGCACATCTTTAAAATACTGCTGCAAATGTGCCAGAGTTTCCTGCGCTCGCAACAACGGACTGACCACAAACACTTCAGGCTTAATCAGATCCTTTAAGAACTGCGCAGTTTGTTCAGCCTGTTGATGACCACGCTCCGTTAAAGGTCGCTTGGTGTCATTACCATTGATCGGTGGCGCGGCCTCGCCATGTCGAACTAAAGTCAGTTGCATTTGATTTCCTTATATTCTTTTGCCTGCATGATAAGCAGCGAATATGACAATTCGCAGACAGTCCCTGTGTTATAGATCAGACTTGATGATGTGGCAAGACAAATTCAACATCACTTCGATGACCGTTTTTCATCAATGACAAGGCAATATTGAGTGGTGGCGCACCTTCAAAAATCACATCATACAAGGCCGAGGTAATCGGCATATATACATCGAGCTCTTCCGAACGTGCCTTGACCTGCACAATGGTATTAATCCCTTCTGCCGTTTGCCCCAATTCAGTCGTTGCCTGCTCCAAGGTTTTACCTTTGCCAAGTGCATAACCCACCTGATAATTACGGCTGAGCGGACTGCTACAGGTTGCGAACAAATCACCCACACCTGAAAGCCCAAGAAAGGTCAGCGGATTGGCACCGAGTTTTACTGCAAAACGGCTCATTTCAGCCAAGGCACGAGTCAGGATCATACTCTTGGTATTTTCACCCACGTTATACGCAGCGGCCATACCCATCGCGACAGCATAAATATTTTTTAATGCGCCCCCAAGTTCTACCCCATGCACATCATCACTGGCGAATACGCGGAACAAGGCACTATGTAAGGCTTGTTGTACGGCATAACGCACCAGCTCGGACTGGCTGGCAATCACGGTTCCTGCTGGCTGTCCTGCCACAATTTCTTTGGCCAGATTCGGTCCTGATAACACACCATAAGGCACTTCAGGCAACACTTCACGAATAATATCGCTCATGAAACTAAAGGTTTTGGCTTCAATACCCTTGGTCAGCGAGATCACGGCTTGCGACGTAATAAAAGGTTTGATTTGCTGCAAGACATCCCGAAAGGAATGACTCGGAATAGCGACTAAAATAATATCGCGATCACGCACAGCCTGTTCCAGATCTGACACCGCTAGCAGATTTTCTTCTAACTTAAAATCTGGCAAATAGCGTTTATTGATATGCGTGACATTAATATCTGCCGCAACTGCTTCATCACGAATCCAGATCATGGTATTGCAACCATTACGCACTGCAGTATTGGCCATTGCAGTACCGAAGCTGCCCCCACCCAATACCGTGACTCTTAAAGCTGTCTTATGATCAACTGCAACCGGTTCTACCAGTTTTGAGAAATTTAATTCTGACATCTTATTTTTTAATATCCTGTTATACCCTGCAAACTAGCTGTTCTGGTTCCAATAACTGACAAAATCACCGGTTTGAATCTCTGCGCGTGCTGGAATTGCTTTTGCTGCAGTGCCAATATAAATAATACCTGAGACCAGATCATCTTTTGAAATTCCCAATGCCTGCTTAAACAGGCCAGACTCGACTACAGCACCGCTACGCCACATGGTCGAGAAACCCTGAACCTGAAGTGACAACAGAAAATTCTGAATGGCTGCGCCTGAACTAAGGATTTGTTCAAAATGCGGAACTTTAGGATGATCCTGCAAACGCGTTAAGGCAAGCACCAATAAAGGCGCACGAAATGGATGATTCTTGACCCGCTCAATCTGCGCTGTTTCAGTTTCACCCAAATCGACGAGCGCCTGCGACAGCAACCCTCCAAAAGCTTCACGCTGATTATCTGGAACCACCACAAATGTGGTCGGCTTGAGCCGATGATGATCGGGTGCAGTTAATGCCGCTTGAAAGGCTCTTTCCAGTTGTTCTGCATTGGGTGCGGGTGCCAGCAGATGACCAATCGATTGCCGTTGGTGAATATTTTGATGAACGATGTCAATCGCAGATTCCGTCATTGCCTTGTATATCTACACTTAAAAAACCATACTCAAGATTAGCATATTCAAAGAAAAATACGCTAGAAACTTCATAGCGATTCAGCACGCTCATCACAATTTGAAGATAAAGTTGCTTGGTTTTTCAATCCTGTGCTGCTCTATTTTTCACCTAACTCACATAGAGCTATACCAAAAATTGCCAAACCTATACAACAGCTACAAAATCTGCGCTGCTTGCTGTGTTGAAATATTCAGCATCGTATTTACTTGAGATTTCATGATGAAAAAAACAATCGCTTTCAGCGGATTAGCTATTTCCGCATTACTGCTTACTGCCTGTGCCTCAAACCCGACTGCATTGGCAGTGCAAAAGGAAAATAACCAGTATGAAGTGACCGGATTAGGTAAAAATCAACTGACTTCGAAAAACAACGCGATTACTGCGGCCAATAAAGCCTGTGGCTCTCGATCAACCCCAATTATTGTAGATGAAAAGACAGCTTATAACGGCGCTTTAAAAGGCGTGGTCGATGAACAAACAGGTCAGATGATTCAGGCAGCAGCTACTGTCCTTGGCAATATCGCAGGTACCAATACTGGTTTAAACCAGAATGACGACTATCAGACGGTGCTTACATTCCGCTGTCAGGCCAAATAAGCCAAACCATAGCGCAATAAAAAACCGCTCTTCAAGAGCGGTTTTTCTATGATCTGGATTAACAATAACCTTCCAGGCGGGTCAAAGGCAATTTTTGCCCAATGGCTTTTTCAATTTCCGGAAGATAGAACGCATCATCTTCGGACAAGAAACTGATACTTACACCTTGCGCACCGGCACGGCCTGTACGACCAATACGATGTACATAATCATCTGACTGTTCTGGCAAGGTAAAGTTCACCACATGGGATACGTTATCTACATGAATACCACGTCCTGCCACATCCGTCGCAATCATAATATTATGCTGACCATTTTTAAATTGATCTAACATTTTCGTGCGTTTATCTTGCGCGATTTCACCAGACAACATCACCACCTTATAACCATCCCGTTTTAAATGATCATAAAGTTTGCGTACCTGATCCCGACGGTTAGCAAAAATCATGACTTTCTCAATCGGCTCATCACGCAGAATTTCTTGCAACAATTTATATTTATCTGATTTTGCCACCATATAAACCCGTTGCTCGACATCAGCATTGGTTTTCTTTTCTGGCTCAATTTCAACCGTAACCGGTTCAAACAGCCATTGCTGCGCAAGATTCAACACATCATAGCTAAATGTTGCAGAGAACATTAAAGTCTGACGCTGCTCTTTACGCGGCGAGAAACGTACAATCCGTTTAACCGATGGAATGAAACCCATATCCAGTAGACGGTCTGCTTCATCAATGACTAAAAATTCAATCTGATCTAGCCAGACTTCTTTTTGTTCTACAAAATCAATCAGACGACCTGGTGTAGCCACCATAATATCGACAGGCGCTTTATTAAGCTGGTTCTTTTGCTTGTCAAAATCCACACCACCCAGCAAGGTCACCACATGCAAACCCGCATATTTCGCCAGGTGCTGTGCATCGCTTTCAATTTGCAATGCCAGTTCACGGGTCGGTGCCAGAATCAGCGCGCGCGGCTCACCACGATAACGTTGTTCCTGAATCGGATTATTTAACAGATCGTTCATGATACTAATTAAAAAGGCCGCAGTTTTACCTGTACCAGTCTGTGCACGGCCAATTGCATCATGTCCTGCCAGCGTGAATTTCAAAACCTTCTGCTGGATAGGCGTCATGGTGGTAAAGCCTAAAGCATCAATCGCTTTTTTTAGATTGGGATGTAAATTTAAGGTTTCAAAACCAGATGACATAAAGCGGTGCTCTAATTGGGTAATCACTAAGATAGGGATAGTATAAACAAAAAACGCCCCAAGTTATATTGGAGCGTTTTCTTTTTAGCTTAATCCGAAGATTAGTCTAATGGTTGAACTTCTTCAGCTTGAAAGCCTTTTTGGCCTTTAACAACACTGAATTCAACACGTTGGCCGTCACGAAGTGAACGGTGACCGTCACCTTGGATAGCACGGAAATGAACGAATACGTCATCGCCGCCATTACGTTGAATAAAGCCGAAGCCTTTAGTATCGTTAAACCACTTAACTACGCCTTGTTCGCGAGCAGCTGTCATAAGTTAATCCTCATTGAAACTAAAAGAAGGACCACCCGGTGTTGCAAACAGCAGAGCAAACAAGTTTGAAAATATTATTTTTAAGCTTGTAATCATTCTGTAAAACTATCAACAAAATCCCGGTTACATCCATTTATGTAATAGGGTGAAAAACAATCACTTTGTTTATTCAAAGTCCCAAATACGCAACGAGCTTAACATGGGTTTATCACAATTAATAGATTTTTTTTAGCATGTTCTGTTTGATTTAGTTATTTTTTTCATGAAAATTGTCAAAAGACTTTATAAAGTCATTTAGATCTTCTTTTTCTGAAACCAGTTTGGTTCTGGCATCATATTTGCTACTATTTATAGCCTTTTCTGCTATCTAAATAAAACCGCAATGTCCGAATATCCAGCGCAATTCAGCCTTATAGACGCTATGGGAAAACCGTGCCCGATGCCGCTATTAATGTTAAAGCGCGCACTAAAGGCCGGAAATCAGAAAACATTCCTGCTGACATCATCTGATCCGCATAGCCAGACAGATGTCAGCCGCTATTGTCAGCTGCATCAGCTCAAGCTTGAATTTAAAAAAATTTCTGATACAGAGTTTCACTACTTAATTGAATCTTAAAAATTTTCAATTAAACTGTTGATCTTCACTTTCGTATACTTTTTTACATTTCTCTACCCAAATATCCATTATTTGCGGAGAGATTGGATTAAGATAAAACCTAGTTTAGGGTTATCCCGCACTTCAAGGAGAACACATGAGTGACAGCCGCAATCAGTTAATGCCCCTGTCATTATCGGCGCCAGGTGTCAACCTCGGTGCTTATATCAGCACTGTCAATCAGATTCCGATTTTAACGGCCGAACAAGAAAAAGAGTTGGCTGAACGCTATTATTATGACCAAGATTTAGATGCAGCGAAAATGCTGGTCATGTCGCATTTGCGTTTTGTAGTACATATTGCGCGTAGTTATGCAGGTTATGGTTTGCCACAAGGCGACCTGATTCAGGAAGGCAACCTGGGCCTGATGAAAGCTGTAAAACGTTTTGACCCGAATATGGGCGTACGTCTGGTGTCATTTGCCGTGCACTGGATCAAGGCGGAAATTCACGAATATGTGATCCGTAACTGGCGTATTGTGAAAATCGCCACCACTAAAGCGCAACGTAAACTGTTCTTTAATCTGCGCAGCCTGAAGAAATCATCGAAAAAGTTGACGCTCGCAGAAGCACAGTCTATTGCCAATGATTTAAATGTCACACCAGAACAAGTACTGGAAATGGAAGGCCGTCTGACGGCGTATGATGCGGCTTTTGATGCATCAAGCGATGACGATGATGAAGGTTCCACCCATGTGGCACCCGCTTTATATCTTGAAGATAACCGTTATGACCCGGCCCGTCTGATTGAAAATGAAGACTATGAGGAGCAAAGCACCTCTGCCCTGCACGAAGCCATGGATCAGCTAGATGATCGTTCACGGAATATTCTGCAACGCCGTTGGTTAGACGACGAGAAATCGACCCTGCACGAGCTTGCAGCCGAATATAATGTTTCTGCGGAACGTATTCGTCAGCTGGAAAAAAATGCCATGGAAAAAATTAAAGTAGCAATGTCATCCAATTAACACCAAATTCTGTTATTGATTTATTTTTAAAAAGTCTTCCTTCAGGAAGGCTTTTTTATGTCCGCATTTTGAATTTATGCTAAGGTTGAGCGCAAACTTTATCAGGAAGATCAATTCAAATGTGGATTGCGATTTCAGCACTTAATTTGGCATTTGCAGTTATGCTCGGTGCTTTTGGTGCACATGGTTTAAAAGCGCGAGCAACTGAAGCACAGCTCGGCTGGTGGCAAACGGCAACAGATTATTTTTTCTATCATGCCTTAGGACTACTGATTCTTTCTCTGCTCGCGAAAGTCATTCCTGCACTACCGATTCAGTGGAGCTTCGGACTGATTCAGGTTGGTATTTTACTGTTTTCTGGCTCACTGTATATCATGGCCTTAGGATTACCCCGCGGTTTAGGGGTGATTACACCTATTGGCGGCGCTTTAATGATTGCCGGATGGTTAATTCTGGCCTGGAATGCTTTAAAATACGCCAGATAAGTCTGAACAACACTTAATCATGGAGGGTTGCTAGAATGATGATTTACATCAATGGCGAACAACACGAAACTCACTGCAAGAATCTGCTGGAACTGATTCAGAGTATGGCGCTTGAGGGTAAGCGTTTTGCAGTTGAAGTCAACGAAATGATTATTCCTAAAAGCAGATTGGGCGATACGCCAATTTGCGATACAGACAAAATAGAAATTATTCACGCGGTCGGTGGCGGCTAATACTCGGGACAATTATGCAAGATTTATTACAGATTGGTTCACGCCAATTCCATTCACGCCTTTTGGTAGGCACGGGCAAATACAAAGATTTAAATGAAACTCAGCAGGCCATTGAAACCAGTGGTGCAGAGATTGTCACTGTCGCTATTCGCCGTGTCAATATTGGCCAAGATCCTGACCAGCCGAACCTGCTGTCAGTCATTCCTCCGGAAAAATATACCATTTTGCCGAATACCGCAGGTTGCTTCGATGCCAATAGTGCCGTCCGCACCTGTATGCTGGCGCGTGAGTTGCTCGATGGCCACAATCTGGTCAAACTTGAAGTTTTGGGTGATGAAAAGACACTTTATCCAAACGTAACCGAAACACTGAAAGCTGCGCGCACCTTGATTGACGATGGCTTTGAGATCATGGTTTATACCTCGGATGATCCGATCGTGGCGCAAGAGCTGGAAAGCATGGGCTGTGTTGCGATTATGCCATTGGGTAGCCTGATTGGTTCTGGTCTGGGCATTCTGAATCCACATACCCTGTCAATCATCAAGGAAAATGCCAAAGTCCCGGTTCTGGTCGATGCCGGTGTCGGTACAGCCAGTGATGCTGCGATTGCGATGGAACTGGGCTGTGACGGCGTACTCATGAATACAGCGATTGCGGCAGCGCAAAATCCGGTCTTGATGGCATCTGCGATGAAAAAAGCCGTTGAAGCAGGCCGAGAAGCTTTTCTTGCAGGCCGTATGCCGCGCAAGCGTATGGCCAATGCCAGCTCACCGGAAACCGGCTATTTCTTTAAATAAATTTTCATGAACAAAAATAAAGGACTCAATTGAGTCCTTTATTTTTTCCAGTAATTAAGGAATCAGACCTTCATCACGCATGGCAATCTGTACAGACTGACGTTCTGCTACCTTATTACGGATATGAATAATATTTTTATATGGACTCAGATCATGCTCAATCTGGTTCGACCAGTTGGTCAAGACAAACAGATAAGCATCCGCAGGGCCAAAGTTATCATCCACCAGATAATCATTGTCCGATTCACCGATAGCTTTATCGATATAACTCAATAGACGATCAATCTCCGCATAGGCTTTTTTCTTTTCATCGTCGGATAACTTGCCACCGAAGAACACCGCATAGGCATCATGTAGTTCAGAGTTCAGATAACCTAACCATTCCAGCACTTTGGCACGTCCCATGCCCGATGGTGGAATCAAATCTTGTTTTGGATCGTGTTGAGCAAGAAACGGTAGAATTGCAACATTTTCTGTCAGGATCAGACCAGGGTTAATTTCTAACGCTGGTACATAGCCTTTAGGATTAACTTCGTAATAATCCGTACCTTTTTCTGTTTTATGTGTTTTTAAATCAACACGTTCCAAATCAAAATCGACATTAATTTCATTTAAAATAATATGTGCTGCCAGTGAGCAGGCACCTGGCGAATAGTAAAGCTTCATTTCTGATCCTTGTTATACACTTCTCAATGTTTTAAATCGCTTCTGACAAACTTTCAAGTGATCAAACCTGTAAATTGCAAAAAAGCGTAACTGTCATTTTGGGGCAGTTACTCATTCAATATTCAGGATATTCCGGGCTTTTGCAAGTCAATCTTGTGTAGATTTTTATCTCTATCTGTTTAACATACACAGGTTTTCAAAATATAGATGATATTTCGTGATTAGCCTGAAAAAAGAAGAATGGTTTTCTAATATCCGCACAGATGTACTGGCAGGTCTGGTGGTGGGACTTGCCCTGATTCCTGAATCAATTGCCTTCTCTGCCATTGCCGGCGTCGATCCGCAAGTCGGTTTATATGCTTCTTTCTGCATTGCAGTATCCATTACCTTTTTTGGCGGACGTCCCGCCATGATCTCTGCTGCTACAGGCGCAATGGCGCTTTTGATGATTACCTTGGTAAAAGAACATGGTCTGCAATATCTGCTGGCTGCCACAATTCTGACCGGTATCATTCAGGTCATTGCGGGGTATTTTAAAGTCGCTAAATTAATGCGTTTTGTATCGCAGGCGGTGGTATACGGATTTTTGAATGCCTTGGCGATCCTGATATTTGTGGCACAAATCCCGGAAATTAACCGGATGGATAGCACCGGTTATCTGTTTATTGCGATTGGTCTGGCAATTATTTATCTGTTTCCGTATATCCCGAAAATTGGCAAAGCCATTCCCTCACCTTTAATCTGTATTATCGTATTAAGCGGGTTGGCGCTGTTGTTAAGTGCAGATATGCGTACCGTGAGCGATCTTGGACAATTCCCGGATACTTTGCCAGTATTCCTGATTCCAGAAATTCCACTCAATCTGGAAACCTTGCAAATTATCCTGCCTTATTCCTTTACCTTGGCGACTGTCGGTTTGCTGGAAAGCATGATGACCACTACAGTCATTGATGAAGTGACCGGAACTGAAGGTGACCGTCATCAGGAATGTCGTGGTCAGGGTATGGCCAATATTGTCAGCGGCTTTATGGGCGGGATGGCCGGTTGTGCCATGATCGGCCAGTCAATTATCAATGTGTCTTCAGGGGCACGTACCCGTTTATCGACTCTGGTCGCTGGCGTGTTTCTGCTGTGTCTCGTGGTTTTTTTGAAAGACTGGCTGGCTTATATCCCAATGGCAGCTCTGGTTGCGATCATGATTATGGTGGCATTTACCACCTTTCAATGGGGAGCAATCAAGCAATTCAGCAAACATCCGCTAGAATTTAATACCGTGATGATTGCCGTGATTATTGTCGTGCTTGCCACTCATAATCTGGCGCTTGGTGTATTTGTCGGCGTATTGCTCTCTGCCCTGTTCTTTATTAATAAACTGGAAAGAACCGTACATGTCTATACGCATTTGAATTCGGCTCATTCACGCAGCTACTTTATTTCTGGACAGATATTCTTTAGCAGTTCAGAGAAGTTCTATCAGTTCTTTGATTTTAAAGAGAAGCTTGAGCATGTCGAACTGGATCTGACCCATGCGCATATTTGGGACGTGACTTCGGTCAATATGCTGAATAACGTGATTCAGAAGTTTAAAGCCCAAGGGATAGATGTAAGGGTGAATGGTTTGAATGAAGCCAGCAGTAGATTGATCGACCGTTTTAGTAGCTGATGAACGATGATTAATAAAAGAGCCTCAATTGGCTCTTTTATTTTATCTGGAAGATCTTGCCGATTTTTATGGAGAAATACCGAGAAAAGTTTGACTTGCTCGGCTCAGGACTTAAAATACCGCATTCTGAATTTTTAGATTTGCCAAAGTTATGTCGAACGATCAATTAGACCAGCAAGTCGTGGAGCTGGAAAACTTAAGCGAGCACCGTGAAATCGTGACGTTTATGCGCCGCTCAATGCCGCTGAATACCTCTCAACGTACTGCGCTTGAACAATATGGTCACTTAATTTTGGAATATCCAGTCGGTGATTTGCGTCAGCACTTTGAACATCCTGAACGTCCTTTGACTGTAGAAATTGGTTTTGGTATGGGCCGTTCACTGGTATTGATGGCCAAAGCTAATCCTGAACGTAACTTTGTCGGAATTGAAGTCCATGTACCTGGAATTGCGCAGTGCGTGTATGAAGCAGGTATTGAAGGCCTAACGAACTTACGTGTGCTGGATGCTGATGCAATTCAGGTATTACGTGAAATGCCAGACAATAGTATTAATGCAGTTCAGTTATACTTCCCTGATCCATGGCAGAAAAAACGTCATTTTAAACGCCGCTTTGTTTCGCATGACCGTATGCCGCTGGTGGAGCAAAAGCTGGAGCTTGGCGGAACTTTCCATGCTGCAACGGACTGGGAACCGTATGCGGAATGGATGATAGAAGTATTGGAAGAACGTCCACGTCTGGAAAATCTGGCGGGCAAAGGCAATAGCTATCCTCGTCCGGAATGGCGTCCACAAACCAAGTTTGAACGTCGCGGCATTGAAGCCGGCCACAAGATTAATGATTTTATCTTCAAGAAAATTTCTTAATCCAAGATTCAAAAAAGCGCTGATTAATCAGCGCTTTTTTATGGGAAAAATTTTGCAATCCACTTATATAAAGACAAATGCACCCGAAATAACACTTAAGAAGAAAAATAGATTTTCATCTTTATACTATTTCCATTTTTTATTATTTTTTCTTTTCATTTTTCACCAAAATTAAAGAGGAAAAAGAATTGAGTATTTTATTTTAGACTAAAAAATCCGGCTCTTTTATTTTCGATGACGTTCTAGGATTTGCTGGCTCAACAACTGATAGACATTTTGCAAATCTTCCCGCTGCATATTGGCCAACATCTGCTGATGCATATGTAAAATATTCTGATCACCACGCATCGCTGGACCGGTCTGCATTTGTTTAGGATCATTCTGAGTGGCTTTATTGGCGGTTTCCAGTATTAAGGGATACAGCAAACTGAAATCGACCTGTTGTGCATCCACTACCTGCTTGGCCATGTCATAGCAATAATTGGCAAAGTTACAGGCAAATACCGCTGCAAGATGCAAACTGAGACGTTGACTAGAACTATAAGTATAAACACGATTGCTTAGGCTATTTGCCAATTCTAATAACAGGATTTGGTCCTGTTCATTCACCGCTTCAATAAACACTGGCGTCTGCTGCCAATTAATCTGGCGTTCCAGACTAAAGGTCTGTAAAGGATAAAATACGCCTGCACGCGCATGCACATTTTTCAGTAAATCGAGATGAGTGCTGCCAGAGGTATGTACGATCAGATTCTGCTGCAGATACGGATGAATCTTTTCAATGACGCTGACAATCGACTGATCACTGACCGCGATAATGACCAGATCCACCTCATGATCCAGCTGTTCAGGCTGAGCGATTGCCTGAGCGTTGAATTGCTCAGCCAGTTGCTGTGCTTTTTCTAGGGTTCGACTGTAGATCTGTACGATCTCATGTTGTGCTGACAATACCAGGGCAAGATGATATGCCACTCGCCCTGCCCCAATCATACTGATCCGCATCTGCTGTTCTTCCTGATAAATTACGCACAGCATGCCAATAAATAAAGATTGAGGCAATTAGCCTTGATGTTTCGAATAGACTTTAGAACTTTCGCAGGGTCAGAATCTGTTCACTTCGACCAAAAGGTCCATGAACATCATGCAGGATTCCGCTGGTTAAACCGATACCATCTTCACCATATTGCTGTACCACTTCCAGTCCCAGCCATTTACCCTGCGGCAGACGGTGCATATGAATCTGCAGGTCCAGATTCGGAAATCCCCAACCAGAATTCGGGTCTTGACGTGGCACGATGCCATTGGCCGTATCAACCATACCGAGCAAACGACTAAAATCTGTAGTGAGCTGTCCTTCCACCATGTCCAGCGAATTTCTCAGCCAGACAATCCCCTTGCCTGCACGATGGTCGGCATGTGCCCGAGTTTCAATACTCTGGATATAACCACCCGGCCAGCAACGCATACCCTCCCAAACAGGTAAATATTCTGGACTTTCAATCGGAAAGTCTTCCACTCCAGCAATGGCCTTGGTATCTGAAGTTAGCATTCTCCAGGCACGTGCCACAATGCAGGTTTTGCCATTGGCACACATTTCAGCCTCAACCAGTTCGATGGTTTTACCTGGACGGATCATGCGCGTAGTAATTGAAAATTCACCAAAGGCTATCAGGCCAAAAATATCCAGCCCGACCCGACCAATACGCATGTCAGCACGTGGCTGAAACTGTTCCAGTTCGACACACAGAATACCGGTGGCTGGCGCCATATGCTGCTCATGCGGATTCCATGCACCTTGTGCATGAATATTAGAACTATAACAGGCCGTGGTACTGCCATCTGCATGCTGTTCGCGCTGAATAAAACTGTAATATGCCGACATTGTTTTAATACTTCCCTGAATATTCTCTTAAACTTTAGAATTTGCAAAAAGTTCTTTGATCTTTATTTTCGTATCAAAAAGCCATAATAATTCATGATTTGACAATAAATCTTGCAATGTTTAAATCCGACTTTGGTTAAAAGTGCTGTAAAATTTTGTGCAGATAACAAGTGAAAATCCTGCTCCAAGCGTTCAATCATTTTTTCACTTTGCGCTAGGCTCAATCCTGTCTGTTGCGCTAGTTTCTGCATAATTTTGATGTTTTGCTGATCTTCGGGTTGCATCAGGTCATAGGTCAATGCAAGACCGTTGGTTTTAAGACACTGATGGATAGCCTGAAAAAATCCGTTTTTTTCGGAATTTGGAATGAAATGAGCCACCAGAATGGCCAATGCGGCATCGAAAGTATCCGGCTGATTCAAATCTTGAATCGTGCTTTGGATGAATTGCACCCTTTGTCGATCTATAGAATTCAGATTTTTACTAGCCTGTTTCAGCATGGCTGCTGATGGATCAATTGCAGTAAAGGTCCAGTCTGGATGTTGCTCTAATAAATACGACAATTCATAACCTGTTCCGCAACCCACTATTAATATATGTGCGGTTTCTGGGAGTTCAGTGCTGAGAATTGCTTCAATCTGCTGATGCACCAGTTCATAACCGGGAATCAGTTTACGGATATGATCGTCATAACTGGCGACCACGACTTCACTGTGAAAGTTTTTTGCCATATTTTACTCTGATTTTAGATGTTCAGTACATTCATGTATTTCTATTACCAGACCGTCGTGATCAGTAAATTCATTTACAGACATTTTAGAATCTTGCTAAATGTACAACCTCAAACTGCTAGATATATTGAACGTCCATTGCGCAGGTTTCTCGTTACTTTGACGGGGCAAAGTAACCAAACCCTTTTGTTTCACTGATATGGCATCCCTGCCATACAGTGAAACGGCGACATCCATGTCGCCGGGCTCTCTGATGAGTTGCTATTAATTGTTAGCTTTAGGATTAGTTCTAACGTAAAAAATAAAGTTTAAGCAATCTCTTTCAAGTTCAGCTCTTCACGCATAAATTCACGCAATTTGAACTTCTGCGCCTTCCCTGAAGCCGTCATTGGAAATTCCTGGAAGAAACGCACATAGCGCGGCACTTTATTGTGAGAAATATGCTCCTTACAATACTGACGGATGGTTTCTTCAGTACAAGGATCATTTTCATGCAGGATGATGCAGGCACAAAGTTCCTCACCATATTTATGGTCTGGCACCCCAATCACCTGTACATCTGAAACAGCCGGATGGGTATAAAGGAAATCTTCAATTTCTTTCGGGAACAGGTTTTCCCCTCCACGAATCACCACGTCCTTGATTCGGCCCTTGATTTTGACAAAGCCTTCATCATCCATTTCAGCGATATCACCGGTATGCATCCAGCGCGCCGCATCAATCACTTCCTGGGTTTTATCCTGATCTTCCCAATAACCGAGCATCACTGAATAACCACGTACACACAGCTCACCCAATTGGCCGCGTGGAACCACCTTGCCATTTTCATCGACAATTTTAACTTCCAGATGCGGATGTACCCGGCCAACCGTACTGACACGTTGCTCGACACTGTCTGCCGTTGAGCTTTGTGCACTGACGGGTGCGGTTTCAGTCATGCCATAACAAATCGTGATTTCAGACATATGCATACGTTCAATCACGCGCTGCATAATTTCCTGCGGGCATGGACTACCCGCCATAATCCCGGTACGCAAGCTGGATAGGTCAAATTCATCAAACTGCTCATGTTCCAGCACCGCAATAAACATAGTTGGTACGCCATAAGCCGCGGTACATTTTTCCTGCTGGATGGCTTTCAGGGTTTCTAGCGGATTAAATACAGCTGATGGATAGATCATGGCAGAACCATGCGTAATACAGGCCAGATTACCCATCACCATACCAAAGCAGTGAAATAAAGGAACTGAAATACAGACGCTGTCTTCTGGACCTAAATGAATCGCTTCACCGACAAAGTACCCGTTATTTAAAATATTATTATGGGTCAGCATGGTGCCTTTCGGATTGCCCGTAGTGCCCGAAGTAAACTGGATATTAATCGTTTCATCGAACTGCAATTCACTGGAGATCTGTTGCAGTTGTTCCAGCTCTTGGGCGCTTGGCGAGCTTAGTAAATCCTGAAAACGGTGGATACCGGTATGCTGCTGATCATCAATTTCAATCACATGCTTTAAATGCGGCAAGCGCTCTGCATTGAGGAATTTACTTTCAGTCTGCATCAGCTCAGGTGCAATTTTAGTCAGAATTTCCTGATAGTCCGTCGTCTTAAACTGCGCTGCAATCACCAGTCCCTTACAGGAGACCTTGTTTAGCACATATTCAAGCTCATTGCTTTTATAGGCCGGATTCAGGTTCACTAGAATAATGCCTGCCTTGAAGGCCGCAAACTGGGTAATGGTCCATTCCACACAGTTCGGCGACCAGATTGCCAGACGGTCACCTTTTTGCATACCTAGTTTCAGCAGCTGACAGGCAAAGGCATTGACCTGATCCTGTAGCTGCCGGTAACTGAGGCGTATGTTCTGATGCAAACTCACTACCGCATCACGTTCTGCATACTGCTCGCAAGCCTGATCAAATTTTTCACCAATCGTCATGCCCAACAAAGGCTGACTGCTGGTTCCATAGGCATAGCTTAACCGTACTTGTGTCATTGAATCGATCTCCTTGATTCTTTGTAATTCTGATTTTCAACTTTACTAATTGTTTTATGACCACGACGACCTTGTCTGTGTACCGGTTTTTTGTGTGTTTATGCTTGTAAATTTTCCTCCTGCCCACGTACTGCGTTGACACAAAAATCGGCAATCTGTTTGACAAAGTGATCCTTATACTTCTGATCAAACATGACATTTCGGGACGGATTTAAAGGTTCAATCACGACAAAGGTCATGGCACCAACCACACCTAATGCTGCCGTATTCAAATCTTCAAATTCGAATTTTCCATTGACCTTGCCTTCGGCCAGAATTTCCTTAATGCTCTGCTTAAGCAGCTGCTTACTGCGAAAACGCTCATGTTCCATTTCCGGATCAACCGGTTCGAACATCAGTGAATACGCCAATTGGGGGCTATTCATGGCACGCTTGACAAAAGTTGTAACAGATTTTTGCAATTTCAGTTTTGGCGATAAATCTGACTCGGCAATATGGTTCAGAATTCCGACTTCATGCTGAATCGCGGCCGACAAAACCTCAATTAAAATCTGGCTTTTGCTTTCGAAATATCGATAGACCAGCCCTGTAGAAACGCCTGCGCGTTCTGCAATCGCCTGAATCGATGCCTCCTTCAAGCCCCCTTGAATAATCAGTTCACGAGCAGATTCCAAAATCGACAGGCGATTTTGTTCCATTCGTTCCTGCATCAATGATGATCTTTTATAACTCATAAAATTAATCTCAACAAGATAAAATGAATTGTAAATCATTTTGTGAATATAGATTCACTTTTTTATTTTTTCGTTGTATGTTAAAACCACAAGCACAACAACAATGCTTTTTTGGACACAACAAATATAACCTCAGGATGGATGAAGAATGAATTTACAAAGCTTGGATTTCGGTTTGGATGAAACTCTAATAGCGCTTCGTGATTCAGTGGCCGCATTTTGCGCCAAAGAAATTACCCCGATTGCTCAACAGGTTGACCGTGACAACGAGTTCCCTGCTCACCTTTGGAAAAAATTTGGCGAGATGGGCCTGCTCGGGCTGACAGTCAGTGAGGAATATGGCGGTTCAAATTTTGGTTATCTGGCGCACATCATTGCCATGCAGGAAATTTCCCGTGCTTCTGCATCCATTGGGCTGTCCTATGGCGCACATTCTAACCTATGTGTAAACCAAATTAAGCGAAATGGTACTGAAGAACAGAAACAGCGTTATCTGCCTAAACTGATTTCAGGTGAATATGTCGGTGCCTTGGCAATGTCTGAACCGAATGCAGGCTCGGATGTGGTGAGCATGAAACTGAAAGCAGAAGACAAAGGCGATCACTACCTGTTGAATGGTTCAAAAATGTGGATCACCAATGGTGGCGATGCCGATGTCCTGGTGGTCTATGCAAAAACCGATTTGCAAGCCGGTGCCAAAGGCATGACTGCATTTCTGGTTGAGAAAAATATGCCAGGTTTTAGCCACGGCACCCATTTGGACAAACTCGGCATGCGTGGTTCAAACACTTATCCGCTGTTTTTTGACAATGTTGAAGTTCCGAAAGAAAACGTCATGGGCGGCGTCGGTAATGGCACCAAGGTCTTGATGAGTGGTCTGGACTATGAGCGTGCTGTATTGAGTGCTGGCCCACTGGGGATTATGGATGCCTGTATGGATACCGTGATTCCATATATTCATGACCGTAAACAGTTTGGTCAGGCGCTGGGCGAATTCCAGTTAATGCAAGGCAAAATTGCCGACATGTATTCGACCTGGCTAGCCTGTAAGGCACTGGTTTATGCGGTCGGTGCTGAATGTGACAAAGCTGAGCATAGCCGTAGCCTGCGTAAAGATGCTGCCAGTGCCATTTTATATGCTGCTGAAAAAGCGACCTGGATGGCAGGAGAAACCATTCAGACTTTAGGTGGTAACGGTTATATCAACGAATTTGCTGCCGGCCGTTTATGGCGTGATGCCAAACTGTATGAAATTGGCGCCGGTACTTCAGAAATCCGCCGCATGCTGATTGGCCGTGAACTTTTCAACGAAACAGCCTAAACCTTAACACTTAGAATAAAACAAGGATGTTGGTCATGAATCAGTTATCGAGCAAAATCAATATACGTAGTGAAGAGTTTAAAACCAACCAGACTGCCATGCTGCAACTGGTGGATGACCTAAAACAGAAAGTTGAAAAAATTGCTTTGGGTGGTGGCGAAACTGCCCGTCAAAAACATCTGGACCGTGGCAAATTACTCCCCCGTGAACGGATTAATCATTTAATTGATCCAGGCACAGCTTTTTTGGAAATTGGTCAGCTGGCTGCCTATCAGGTGTATCAGGATGATGTTCCTGCCGCAGGTGTGGTCGCTGGTGTTGGTCAGGTCAAGGGTGTGACCTGCATGATCATCGCCAATGATGCTACGGTGAAAGGCGGTACTTATTATCCATTAACAGTGAAAAAGCATTTACGTGCCCAGGAAATTGCCGAACAGAACCATCTGACTTGTATTTATCTGGTGGATTCAGGCGGTGCATATTTGCCTTTACAGGATGAAGTATTTCCAGACCGCGATCACTTCGGCCGTATTTTCTACAATCAGGCACGTATGTCGAGCCAAGGTATCGCCCAAATTGCAGTGGTGATGGGCAGCTGTACTGCAGGCGGTGCTTATGTGCCTGCCATGTCAGATGAAACCATTATTGTCCGCAATCAGGGCACCATTTTCCTAGGCGGCCCTCCTCTAGTTAAGGCAGCTACTGGTGAAGTGGTGTCCAGTGAGGATCTCGGTGGTGGTGATGTGCATACCCGTTTGTCTGGCGTGGCTGATCATCTGGCTGAAAACGATGAACATGCACTTGCGATTGCCCGCAACATCGTGGCCAACCTGAACAAAAAGCCAAACAAGACCGCAGATGAAATCGAAGCGCCGCTGTTTGACAGTTCGGAACTGTACGGCATTGTGCCGAGTGACGCGCGCAAGCCTTTTGATATCCGTGAAGTGATAGCGCGTATTGTCGATGGCTCACGTTTTGACGAGTTCAAGGCACGTTTCGGCACTACCCTGGTGACCGGTTTTGCCAAGCTCTATGGCATGCCGGTCGGGATTATTGCCAATAATGGCATTCTATTTTCCGAGTCTGCCCAAAAAGGCGCACATTTTATTGAACTGTGTACCCAGCGCAATATTCCGCTGATTTTCCTGCAAAATATTACCGGGTTTATGGTCGGCCGCCAGTATGAAAATGAAGGCATTGCCAAAAATGGTGCTAAGCTGGTGATGGCCGTCGCCAATGCCAATGTACCGAAACTGACTCTAGTGATTGGCGGTTCTTTTGGTGCAGGCAACTATGGTATGTGTGGACGCGCTTACTCGCCACGCTTTATGTGGACCTGGCCAAACTCGCGTATTTCAGTGATGGGCGGTGAACAGGCCTCCAGCGTCTTGTCGACCTTAAAACGTGACCAGATTGAGCAAAAAGGCGGAACTTGGTCAGCTGAAGAAGAAGACCAGTTTAAACAACCAATCCGTGACCAATACGAACGCCAAGGCCACCCTTATTATGCGTCTTCGCGTTTATGGGATGATGGTGTGATTGATCCAGCGCAATCGCGTGAAGTCTTGGCCTTGAGTCTGGCTGCGGCACTGAATGCGCCCATCCAGCCAACCAAATTCGGCGTGTTCCGCATGTAAGGGGTGACAAAATGACATATCAATTTTTACAGCTCGAACAGCAGGATCAGGTCGCGACAGTCTGGATTAACCGTGCCGAACTGCACAATGCTTTTAATACCCAGGTGATTGAAGAACTGCATGCCTGTTTCCGGTCTTTAAATGACCATGATGATGTGCGTGTGGTGATTTTGGCAGGCCGAGGCAAGAGTTTCTCTGCTGGCGCGGATCTGAACTGGATGAAACAGGCAGGTCAGGCATCACAGGCAGACAACGAAGCGGATGCTCTCAAACTGGCAAAAATGCTGCAAAGTCTGGCGACCTTAAAACAGCCAACCATTGCCCGGGTACACGGCATTGCCTTTGGTGGCGGCATGGGGCTGGCCTCAGCCTGTGATATTTGTGTGGCCAGTACAGATGCCAAGTTTGCCACTTCCGAGGTTCGCTTAGGTCTGGCACCTTCGACCATCAGCCCTTATGTGATTCGTGCGATTGGTGCCCGTCAGGCCTCACGTTATTTCCTGACCGCCGAGCGGATTACTGCTGAACAGGCCAAAAGCATTGGTCTTGCGCATGAAGTTACTACACCAGAACAGCTCGACAGCAAAATTGATGAAATTGTGGAAGCACTTTTACTGGGTGGTCCTGCTGCACAGAGCGCATCGAAACAGTTGATCCAACTGGTTGACCAACAGGTTTTGACCGAAGATTTACTGCTTAAAACAGCACAGCATATTGCCCATATTCGCCAGGGAGATGAGGCGAAAAATGGACTGAATGCATTTTTGAACAAACAAAGCCCGGCCTGGATCAAGACCACGGCATAACAACAAGAAGGATCCTACGATGTTTGAAAAGATTTTAATTGCCAACCGTGGTGAAATTGCCTGCCGTGTCATTCGTACAGCGAAGAAATTAGGTATTGCTACTGTTGCCGTCTACTCCGATGCCGATGCACTATCACAACATGTCAAACTGGCCGATGAAGCGATCTATATTGGTGAATCGCCAGCAGCACAAAGTTATTTGCAAATTGATCGCATTATTCAGGCAGCCAAAAACACTGGTGCCCAGGCGATTCACCCCGGTTATGGTTTCCTGTCCGAAAATGACCAGTTTGCCTTGGCCTGTCAGGACAACAATATTGTCTTTATTGGCCCGCCAGTCGATGCCATTCTGGCAATGGGTCTAAAGGCCACCTCTAAAGCGCTGATGGAAAAAGCCGGTGTGCCTCTAACCCCCGGCTATCATGGGACCAATCAGGATGCCGACTTCCTGAAACAGCAGGCAGACAATATTGGCTATCCGGTACTGATCAAGGCCAGTGCCGGCGGTGGCGGTAAAGGCATGCGTCTGGTGGAACGCAGCGAAGATTTTCTTAGCTCGCTTGCTTCATGCAAGAGTGAAGCACGTTCAAGTTTTGGCAATGAAGACGTTCTGATTGAACGTTATGTGATTCAGCCACGTCATATTGAAGTGCAGGTGTTTGGTGATACCCACGGCAATTATGTACATCTGTTCGAACGTGATTGCTCGGTACAGCGTCGCCATCAGAAAGTGTTGGAAGAAGCGCCTGCACCGAAAATGCCGGAAGACAAACTGGAGGCGATGCGTCAGGCGGCAATCGATGCTGCGCGTGCAGTAAATTATGTCGGTGCCGGTACAGTCGAGTTTATCGTGGAGCAAGACGGCACAGCTTACTTCATGGAAATGAACACCCGTCTTCAGGTTGAACATCCGGTCACTGAAATGATTACCGGACAGGATCTGGTGGAATGGCAACTGCGCGTGGCTTTTGGTGAGCCTTTACCAAAGCAGCAGTATGAATTACAGATTCATGGACATGCACTCGAAGCCCGTGTCTATGCCGAAGAACCGGAAAAAGGCTTTATTCCTGCGATTGGTCAGATCAGCTACCTGCATTATCCGGAGCAAAGTGACTGTGTACGTGTCGATAGCGGTATTGTCGAGGGCGACGAGATCAGCACTTATTATGATCCGATGATTGCCAAACTGATTGTCTGGGGCAAAAACCGTGAAGCAGCCCTAACCCAGATGCACCATGCACTGGGTCAGTTCCATGTCGATGGTCTGGGTAACAATATTGCTTTTCTAGATCGCCTAGTGCTGTGTGACTCGTTTAAAAATGCACATTTAGATACCGGCCTGATTCAACGTGAAGAAGAATTTCTGCTCAAACCTTCTGCGGATATCCGTGCCGAACTGGTAGTTAGTGCCGCACTGATTGAGCTCCTGGCACGTCAAGCACAGAATCCCGCTCCAAGCAATCCGGTATGGCAGCAGCAAGCATTCTGGCGCCTAAACCAGCAAAATAGCCATACAGTGCAATTACAACGCAATGGCATCAACCTGAAAGTTCAGTTCCGCACTCAGGATCAAGGCTTTGTCGCCAGCTATAACGGTCAGCAAATTCAAATTCAGGGTCAGCTCGTCGATGCCCATACTTTAGCGTTACAACTGGCGGGTAAACAGCAAAAACTGGCTTTTAGCCAGACTGAGCAAGGCATTACCCTATTCCAGAATGGTCAAAGCTATAAGTTCAATTACCTGAAGTCTGATTTTAATAATCAGGATGAGCAAGGCACGGAAAATAATCTGATCGCACCAATGCCAGGTGTCATTACCCAGGTGCTGGTCGCAGCCAATGACAAAGTCAAGAAAGATGATGTGCTGATGACGCTGGAAGCCATGAAGATCGAATACTCGATTCGCGCACCGCATGACGGCATCATCGCAAGCTCATATTTCCAGAAGGGTGATCAGGTTAAAGCCGGTGATGAACTGGTCGAGTTCCAGCCGCTGGCGGAGGAAGTGGCATGACGGATTTTGTCAAAATCGTAGAAGTCGGGCCACGCGATGGCCTGCAAAATGAAAAAACACCTTTGACATTGGATGACCGGAAAAACCTGATTTTGGACCTGATGAAAACCGGTCTACAGTCCATCGAAGTCGGCTCCTGCGTTTCAGCCAAATGGGTACCGCAAATGGCAGACAGTGATGTGCTCTTTGCCAGCCTACCTCAAGATCCAAATATTCAGTTCAGTCTGCTGACCCCAAATCTGAAAGGTTTTGAATCGGCACTGGCTGTGGGTTGCAAGGAAGTGGCAGTATTTACCGCTGCTTCTGAAAGCTTTACCCGCAAAAACATCAACTGCTCGATTGATGAAAGTTTTGAGAAGTTTGCCGATGTGATGTCAGCCGCCAAAGCCAATGACATCAAGGTACGCGGTTATGTCTCCTGTATGGTGGACTGTCCTTATGAAGGTGCGATTGATCCCAAGCAGGTGGTGAAAGTCACGCAGCGTTTGCTGGAGATGGGCTGCTATGAAGTGTCGTTGGGTGAAACCATTGGCACGGCCACCCCAGACCGGGTTAAATACGTCTGGGAAGCTTGTTTGGCTGAACTTGATGCCAAAGTGCTGGCCGGTCATTTCCATAATACCTACGGCATGGCGATTGCCAATATTTATCAGTCACTGTTGCAAGGCATTCGGGTCTTTGACTCCTCCATTGCTGGACTGGGTGGCTGTCCTTATGCCCAAGGTGCATCTGGCAATGTCTCGACCGAAGACCTGTATTACCTGCTCTCGAATATGGGCTTTGAAACCGGTATTCAGCTGGATGCACTGATGCAGGCCAGTCGTAATATCAGTGAAGTCTTGCAGCGCAATAATCCATCCAATTATGCCAATGCCTACTGGCAAAAAGCCTGTGCTTAACAATAATCATGCTTGAGCAAAATAAACTTAAGCAACCCATAAGGATATAAACAGCAGATTTAAGTCTGCTGTAATAACAATAGAGGTGACAAGATGTCAAACAAGGTTTATGACAGCGCTCAATCCGCCTTAAAGGATGTGGTGCAAGATGGTCATACTCTGGCTGTCGGTGGTTTCGGCCTATGTGGTATTCCAGAAGCTTTGATCACGGCCCTAAAAGAAACTGGTGCCAAAAATTTGACCTGTATTTCCAATAATGCCGGTGTAGACGGCTTCGGTCTGGGGCTTTTACTGGAAACAAAACAGATTAAAAAAATGATCTCCTCTTATGTCGGTGAAAACAAGGAATTCGAACGTCAATATTTAAATGGCGAACTGGAAGTTGAGCTGACCCCACAGGGTACACTGGCAGAAAAATTACGTGCTGGCGGTGCCGGTATTCCGGCTTTTTATACGGCGACGGGTGTCGGAACCGTGATCGCTGAAGGTAAGGATGTCCGTGAATTTAATGGCAAGTCTTACATTCTGGAAGAATCTTTAACAGCTGATGTTGCTCTGGTTAAAGCCTATAAGGCCGATAAAGCCGGCAACCTGATTTTCCGTAAAACCGCCCAGAACTTTAATCCGGTCTGTGCCATGGCCGGCAAAATTACCATTGCTGAAGTCGAAGAGATTGTCGAAATTGGCGTGCTGGATCCGGACGAAATCCATCTTCCGGGAATTTATGTGAACCGGATAGTCCTGAATGCTCAACCGGAAAAACGTATTGAACAGATGACTTTAAAGGCGGAGGCTTGATCATGGCTTGGACACGTAATGAAATGGCGCAGCGCGCGGCACAAGAGCTTGAAGATGGTTTCTACGTCAATCTAGGGATTGGCCTGCCGACGCTAGTCGCGAACTATATTCCGGAAAATATCAATGTCTGGCTGCAGTCGGAAAATGGCCTGCTGGGGATTGGCGAATTTCCAACCGAGGAGACAGTGGATGCCGACCTGATCAATGCCGGTAAACAGACGGTTACCGCGCGTAAAGGTGCTTCATTTTTCTCAAGTGCCGACTCCTTTGCCATGATCCGTGGCGGTCATGTCAATATTGCCATTCTGGGTGCTATGGAAGTGTCCGAAACTGGTGATCTGGCCAACTGGATGATTCCAGGCAAAAAGGTCAAAGGCATGGGCGGTGCCATGGATCTGGTCGCGGGTGTACAAAAGGTCGTGGTCTTGATGGAACACTGCGCCAAAGATGGTACACCTAAGATAGTTCCAGAATGTAGTCTGCCGCTGACCGGCCAGGCTGTGGTGAACCGGATTATTACCGATCTCGGTGTACTGGATGTTACTCCTGATGGAATTCGACTGGTTGAACTGGCACCAGAGGTAAGTTTTGAAGAGATTCAAAAAGTCACGGGGGTAGCGCTACTACGTAACGCTGCCTGATCCAGCCAGCCCTTAAGAATGAAGCATCTTAAGGGCTTTTTTATATATAGCTGTTTCATTTCAAAATAATAATCGCAGAATAAATGGATTTTAATCATGCAAACTCAACAAAATATTTTGCAGCGCTTCGCCTTGCGCGTCAGCGACTGGTCTGAAAAATGGTTTCCGGATTCTTATATTTTTGCCCTGCTTGGCGTCATCATTGTGGCGATTGCCGCCATCGGAATTGGTGCACCCGCACAGGATGTCGCGATTTCCTTTGGAGACGGCTTCTGGAGCCTGATTCCCTTTACCTTGCAGATGTGCATGCTGATCGTGGTCGGTTATGTGGTTTCCGTATCTAAGCCTGTCCAGCTTCTGATCCAGAAAATGGCGCGCCTGCCGCATTCCGGTCGTGGTGCGATTGTCCTGGTCGCCACGGTCAGCCTGTTAATTTCCTTAATTAACTGGGCCATGAGTACCGTACTGACTGCACTTCTAGTGATTGCACTGGCACAGCGTAAAGAGCTTAACATGGATTACCGCGCCGCTGCGGCTGCCGCGATTATCGGGATGGGTGCGACCTGGGCACTGGGCATCAGTTCTTCAGCTGCACAGTTACAGGCCAATAAAAGCAGTCTGCCTGAACCGATTTATAATCTGACGGGCGTGATCCCATTTACCGAGACTATTTTCCTGCCGCAATCCATGATCATGACGGCGGTACTGATTGTAGCTTCAATTGCAATTGCTTACTGGTCAGCTCCTAAAGGCTCTGACATTAAAACCATTGAACACTTCCCGATTCAGATTGAAGAAGAAAAAACGGAAGTATCTGCCGAAAAAAGACCGGGGGATTGGCTGGAAAATTCACCCATTTTAAGCATTCTGATTGTGATTCTGGGCGCAGTCTGGATGTTTAACGAATTTTCCAAAAGCAATCCGATTCTGGCCATTTCCAGCTTAAATACCTATAACTTTATCTTTCTGATTTTGGGCGTGGCCTTGCACGGTACACCACGAAATTTTCTGAATGCAGTTTCAAAGGCCGTTCCGGCTATTTCAGGGGTACTGATCCAGTTTCCACTGTATGGCAGTATTGCCTTTATGATGACCAATGCGCTAAACCCGGCCGATCTGTCCTTGTCACATTACATTGCCGAGTTCTTTGTTTCCATTGCCTCACAGGAAACCTTTGCCATTGTGATGGGCTTATACTCGGCGATTCTGGGTTTCTTTATTCCATCCGGTGGAGGCAAATGGATTATCGAAGCACCCTATGTGATGCAGGCTGCGCATGACCTGAAAGTGCATCTGGGCTGGTCGGTGCAGATTTATAATGCGGCAGAAGCCTTGCCCAACCTGATTAATCCATTCTTTATGTTGCCGATGTTGGGTATCCTGAAACTGAAAGCTAAAGATGTGATTGGATTCACGGTGACCCAGCTGATTTTCCATCTGCCTTTGGTACTGTTCCTGCTCTGGTTCCTAGGAAGAACGCTGACCTACAGCCCGCCGGTATTTTCTTAATTCAAAACAATAAAAAAGGACGAAAATTCGTCCTTTTTTATTTAGGCCGCTCTCTTAATTTCCTGTCTTCTCAACTACACCTTCATCATCTACTTCACGTACAATTCCCGTTTCGGTATTCACGACCTCAAAGGTCACGCGACGATTCTGAAACTGTCCGGCAGGTGTGGCATTGGGTTCAACCGGCTGATCCTCTCCCATGCCAACTGCCTGTAACTGTGCAGGATTGACCCCTTTTCCAACGAGATAACTGGTAATCGCTTGAGCTCGTTGCACAGACAGCACCTTATTTTCTGCTTCACTACCCTGAGCATCGGCATGTCCTGTAACCTTCAGAATGACATGCGGTGCTCGTTGCAATAATGCAGCAGCCTGATCCAGCACCAATTTATTGACCTCGGGAACTTCAGTCGATGCCGTATCAAAATTAATGATCTGTAAATTCAGTGCAGTCGCCACATCCAGCGCTTTAACATTATCGGTCTTGATACTGGCCAAGGCTTGTTCTGCCTCACTATTGGCGGTATTAATCACGTCACTTCTATTGAGCGGCTGCTGGGTCACCACTGTGACATTTTTGGCCAGACTACGAATTTGTGCTGCCAGACGCTCGGCCTCTGCATTGGTTGCTGCACGCACTGAAACCTGATTGCCAATCCAGTCAAGTGACACATTTGGCATTCCCTGCATTGTTCTCAACACAGTCGGAATAGTATCCTGATCAATAAATTCTGAATGATAAACCTCACTGCTCAGCGCACCACAACCAATATTATAATTAAAGATCTGTTTGATCTCATTTTGTAGAATTTCCATATACTGCGGATTATTCAGCTGTAATTGGCAACTGACAATTTCGCCATTACTGCCGGTACTTAATCGCAAGGATGCAGGCTGAGCTGCAGCAACTTCACTGGTCGCTTGGGTATTTGAATCTTCAACCTCATCCTGCATGCAGCTACGAACCAGAAACAGGATCAAACCCGCTAAGATCAGAAAAATAATAAACGGCCATAAAAAGCCGGTTTTTCTCTCTTCCTGAACAATGATGGTCTGCTCCGCCAATACAGGCTCCTGATTTAAATTCTGCCCTGCCAAGGGTGAAACTCCTAGCGCTGCCAGAATAGGGCCAGCCCAAACGGGTAATGTACGCTGAATCGAATCGGCGTGGGTTTCCAGCAAATGGCTAATCGCTTCCGGACTCGAAGCACCTGCTTCGGTCTGTAAAAAATTCATGGTCGGTACAATTGACCGGTTCAAGGTATGTTCTATTTCGTCTTGCGGTGCGCTCTGATCGAGTTGATTTAGAAACTGCTGCTTGAGTGCCGGGTTTGCATTGAATAATTCATGGATTTTTGGATTGAGTTGCTGACCAAGATTTTCAATCCAGGCGGGACGTGAACGTAATATACTTAAAAAGATGGGATAGAATTGAGCCAAAGCTTGATCTTTGGCAAATAAATGCTCGGTTTCACCTTGAAGCACAATCGCCGTAACATCGCTTTTTAAGCGTTCTATAAAGTCTATATTCATAATCGTCACCATTCTTTTGATTTTTCTAATGTTTAATATTTAATCAGTGTAACGATCCCCATTTTTTTAAAATGTAAATAATTGTATGAATATCATAAAGTTTCACTATTTTTATTGAGTACTCATTTTACCAACACAAAATTTAAAAAATAAAAAAAGCCAGCCGAAGCTGACTTTTATAAAATTGGGATCACTTAAGCAGCAAAAGTTTGAACCACTTTACCCAGCACTTTTTGATTAATTAACGGGGTATTTTTACCTTGTGACACGATACTTTCTTTATTCAGGGTCCATTCCAGTTCCGGATCTAGCAACACCCAGCCTGATTCATTTATCCATCGATCTGCCATTTGTGCAACACGTGCCGGAGCTAAGGTCACTTTTTCCACCCATTCCAGTGGAGTCAACAATCCCTCACGAATCAGTTGCAGACCAAAAGGTACATAGGTATCAAAAGCAGTGAAACCTGGCTGCGTTTCAGCAAACGGCGCCATTTTCGCAGAGCTGCTTAGTGGTTCATGATGAGTACAGATCGCATCAATCACGCCTGATTTCACACCTTGGCGCAATAATTCTTTGTCCTGTTCAGAACGAAGCGGCGGACGTACATGTGCCAGTGAATTAAATCCATCAATCAAATGATCGGTCAGATGTAACTGATGCATGGCCACATCACAGGTCACTGGCAAGCCTTTTTCCTTGGCAATACGGATCAATTCGACTGATGCACCGCAAGACAACAGACCAAAGTGTGCTCGTACTTTGGTTGATTCAATCATCAACAGATATTTGGCAATCGCCACGGTTTCAGCCAGTGCCGGAATCATCGGCAAGCCCTGACGTGATGCAATAAAACCTTCATGCACACAGCCGTCTTTGGCGATTTGTGGTTCTTCGGCATAGAACACCACCGTCAGGTCTAAACCTGCAGCATATTCAAGTGTACGTAATACCACATCATCATTGGCAAACGGCGCACTGGCATTGGAAACCGCAGTACAACCACCCTTTTTCAAGCCCGCCATATTTGCCGGTTGTTGACCATTTAAGCCTTGGGTTTGTGCACCAATCACTTGAAGATAGATACCACCATCCAGCATGGCTTTTTCAACTAGGCCGTGAATCAATGCACCATTATCTTGTACGATTGGCTTTGAATCAGGTGGCGTAAACACGTGCAAAATACCATTTTCACGTGCCGCTTTCCCTTCAGACTTAAGTGTACCGTGTTGCTGTTGACCGGGTTCACGTAAACGCGCACACAGGTCAACCATGGTTGGCATCAACCATTTGCCTTGACCATCTATCGTTTCAGAGACATCCGCTGTTTCTGCAACGAGTTTTCCATTTTCCAGATACACGGTCTGGATAGAATTAGTGTTTTGGATTGGATCAAGAACACGGACATTTTCAATTTTTACAATAGTCATGACTTATTCCTTAACCCGCAATCGCTTCAATCAAACCTTGTTCTTGTAACTGGCCTTGCATCGACAAAGCCAACACCGCCATACGCACTGCAATGCCATTGGTCACCTGCTTTAAAATCACAGATTGTGGGCCATCCGCAATACTTGAGTCGATTTCAACCCCACGGTTCATTGGTCCCGGATGCATCACGATACAATCCGGTTTGGCCATGGCAAGACGTTCTTTATTCAAACCATACATTTTGTAGAACTCAGCTTGCGAGGCCAGTGCTGGAGAATCAATCCGCTCGTTCTGAATACGAAGCGTAATAATCACGTCGCAGTCTTTGATGCCGTCTTCCATATTATTAAATAGACGAACACCATCACCATATTCTTCAAAGCCCAATGGCAGCAAGGTATTCGGTGCAATCACCCGGATATCCTGACAGCCTAAAGTTTGCAAGGCGGCCACATCTGAACGCGCGACACGTGAATGCTTGATATCACCAATAATTGCAATCGACATTTCTTCGAATTTTTTCTTGGTTTCACGGCGAATGGTCAGCATGTCCAGCATCGCTTGTGTCGGATGCGCATGACGGCCATCACCGGCATTAATAATTGCCACGGTTGGACAGACATCTTTGGCAATAAAATGTGCTGCCCCTGAAGATGAATGGCGTACCACGAAAATATCGGCCGCCATGGCTTCCAGATTCCATAACGTATCACGTAGGGTTTCACCTTTGGAAGTACTCGAACGGGCAATATCGATATTGAGAACGTTGGCAGAAAGGCGCTTGGCAGCGGCTTCAAAGGTGGTGCGGGTACGGGTTGAATTTTCGAAGAACAGGTTCATCACCGTTTTGCCTTCGAGCAAATTATTGGTGATCAGCTGATTTTGGTCATTAAAAAAGGACTGTGCAGTGTCCAATATTTTTGTCAGGGTTTCTTTAGAAAGACCTTCGATGGTCAAGAAGTGTTTTAGATTACCTTCTTTATTGAGTTGAATCTGGCTCGGTGTATGCAATGCCGCCAAGTGCATGAGAGATTCCTTATGCGTTAAGTCAACATATTATACAGAGATTGGCGAATTTTTATAGTTGGCTATGCTGCTACTTGTACAAAAAGCATCTGAACAATAAAAATAAAAAATCAGATTCCTTTGTATTTTTTCAATAAGATAATTTAACCCGATTTGCATCTTGCTGATTTTAAGTACAAAACCAACGGGCGCTTCAGTCTGGAGCATTCACACCCATCTCAGGTTTAACGCAGTGCACCAATATAACGATGTGACACCTGTGCACGATAGATATCGTCTTCATCCGGTTCGACCGAGATCAGCCCTTCCTGCTGGCTTGGGTGTGCAGATTCTGTTGGTGAGTCTTGTGCTGTTTCAGAAATCTCCAGTACCATTTTGAGGCGCTGGATCAGATGATTCAAATCTGGATCCTGGGTTTGCTCTGCCAGTTGAATCACATGCCGGGCATAATCCAGGTTCTCTGCCAGATAAATTGCATCAATTACCCGACCTGAAACACGTCGTAAACGTGCATAAATTAAAGTGGCCACTGAAAAAGCGTCATGGTTGCGTAACTGATTCTCTAACATCTTAACCCCCATTATAAAATTGAAAAATCAGGCAGCCATCGCTCCCCATCGACTGACCGCCTGATTTGCCATGTATAGAGCAAAATGCGTACCAGTTCCTCAATTTATAGTGTGAATATTATTTTTCTCTATCACATGCCACGGCCTTTCAGAGAATTTCAAAAGCTTTCAATATAAAAATACGGTAAACTTAGCGCAGTTTTTTATTTATCTTTTTTGGTCTCTCTATTATATGAATACCTCTCCACGTTTAAGCAATTATTGGGTCACCTGTGCCGATGGTCTGGAAACCTTATTAGAAGAAGAAATACAAGGCTTAGGTGTTCAGAATATTGAGCGTTTTCCGGGCCGTTTGACCTTTAAAGGCACACTGGAAAATGCTTATCGTATCTGCATGTGGTCACGTCTGGCTTCACGTGTTTTGATGCCAATCCACACGCATGAAATTGAATTTTCTCATGATGCCCGTGATGTGGCAGAAGAACTCTATGAAGGGGCTCTCAGCTTCGACTGGTCGCTGATTTTTGCACCACAAAGCACCTTTGCGATTCGTTTGCATGTCGAGCGTGACATCAAGGTCAACACCCAGTTCGCGACTTTACGTGCCAAAGATGGTGTCGTAGATTCCTTTATGGAAGCGGTAGGCAAACGTCCAAGCATTGACACCAAACAGCCAGAAATCACCATGTATATTCTGGCAGGCAAGAAAGAACATACTTACTGCCTCGACCTGTCTGGTGACTCTTTGCATAAACGCGGTTATCGCCGTTTCATGACTGATGCACCGATTAAGGAAAACCTGGCTGCTGCGATTCTGCAAAAAGGCCAGCTTAAACAGATTAATCCGGACATCATTGTCGATCCAATGTGTGGTTCAGGTACCTTTATTATTGAATCCCTAATGATTTTGACCGACCGTGCACCGGGTCTGGTCCGTCGTTTCGGTTTTAATGGCTGGAATGGCCATGACCATGAACTGTGGATGAGCATCAAGGCCGAAGCTGCTGAACGTCATCAAGCGGCAATGGAAAATCCATTACCACAATTCTATGCTTTCGATGCGGACTGGGAAGCGGTTAAAGCCACCAGACAAAATATTATCGCGGCGGGTTTTGAAGCTGCTCTCGACAATATCATGATCGAAGAACGGACTTTAAATGACTGGCCTGATTTCCATGCAGAAGGCAAGAAAGTATTCTTCGTGACCAACCCGCCATATGGCGAACGTCTCGGCGATAAAGCGCAAAACCGTTCTTTATACCTGGGTTTATCGGCTTTATTGCAAAAGAATTTCCCGAATCAAAAAGCGGCTGTGATTGCCTCCCAAGTGGAACAGGCCGATGTGCTGGCGTTCAATGATCCGCAAATCCTGCGTTTGATGAATGGTAAATTGCCGATCTATATCCGCTTCGGTACGGTTAAACCGGCCGCAGTGGTACGTCCATTCCTAGAAAGCTGGCAGCCTCAGCAGTTTGAACCGATTGAAGGTGCGATGGAGTTTGCCAACCGTCTGACCAAAAATATGCAAGCTCTAAAAAAATGGGCAGTCAAGGAACAGATCCATTGTTTACGTCTCTATGATGCAGATTTACCTGATTTTAACGTCGCAGTAGATCTGTATGGCGAGCGTTTGCATGTACAAGAATATGCGCCACCTAAAACTATTGATCCGGAAAAAGCCAAAAAACGTTTCAACCTGGCCTTACAGGCCATTCGTGCCGTGACCGGTTTGGGCCGTGATGCGATCTTTATCAAGACCCGTGCACGTCAGGAAGGTAAAAACCAGTACACCAAACAAAGTACAGCATCCAAGCGTTTTATCGTTCAGGAAGGTCAAGCCAAGATTCTGGTCAACCTGACCGATTATCTGGATACCGGTCTGTTTCTGGATCACCGTCAAATGCGTTTACGTATTGCACGTGAAGCAAAAGGCAAACACTTCCTGAACCTGTACAGCTATACCTCAACGGCAAGTTTACATGCTGCTTTGGGTGGTGCTGCAAGTACAACCAGCGTCGATCTGTCGAATACTTATTTGAACTGGTCTAAAGAAAATTTTGTTCTGAACGGCTTAACCGTGGATCATGCGGATGAACAGCATCAGTTCTTTGCCTCTGACTGTTTCGAATGGCTAAAAGAAGGTCATGAGCAATATGAGCTGATCTTTATCGACCCACCAACCTTCTCAAACTCGAAGAAATTCTACGGGACCTTTGACGTACAGCGCGACCATTTGTCCCTGTTAAAACGTGCGATGAACCGCTTAACCACTGATGGTACCTTGTATTTCTCAAATAACTATCGTGGTTTTGAGATGGATGAAGAAATTCTGGCCTTCTTTGATGTTGAAGAAATTACCCAGGAAACCATTGGACCTGACTTCAAGCGGAATCAAAAGATTCACCGTGCCTGGAAAATCCGTCATCCGCAAGTGTAATTTGATGATGAATTAACTGTCTTTATCACGATTGATATCTTCTTTATTTTCCCTGAGCTGAGTTTTAAGCCATGCTTTAAAGCTCGCCGCAACAAGAATACAAAAGTGTTGCAATGCTCGAAGTTAACAATAAGATTAAAAAAAACCCAGCCTAGGCTGGGTTTTTTGTTGCAAGGAGAAGTGGTTTAGTTAAGTTTCATTTTTTCAAAGATTAACTCACCTGCTTCAGCTTTCACCAGAATGGTATCGCCCGGCTGGAACTCTCCGCCCAGGATTTTCTGCGCCAGACCATTTTCAATACGCTGCTGGATTGCACGTTTCAGGGGGCGCGCACCATACAGTGGATCAAAGCCAGCATCGATTAACTGATCGAAAGCACTGTCATCTACCGACAAGCGCATATCACGTTCTGCCAGACGTTGACGTAAACGGTTCAACTGGATATCGGCAATACCGCGAATCTGGTCTTTTTCCAGCGCATGGAACACTACCAGTTCATCAATACGGTTAATAAATTCTGGACGGAAATGTTCCGATACCGCATTCATCACCACCGTACGGACTTCTTCTTTTGTGGCATTACCGCCCAATTCACGTACATCCTGCGAACCCAGGTTCGAAGTCATGACGATCACAGAGTTTTTAAAGTCCACTACCCGGCCTTGCGAGTCAGTTAAACGGCCATCATCCAGTACCTGTAGCAAGATGTTAAATACGTCCGGATGCGCTTTTTCGACTTCATCAAACAAGATCACACTATACGGTTTACGACGTACGGCTTCAGTAAGCACCCCACCTTCTTCATAACCGACATAGCCCGGAGGCGCACCAACCAAACGGCTGACCGAATGTTTTTCCATAAATTCTGACATATCGATACGCACCATGGCATCGTCGCTGTCAAACAGGAAATTCGCCAAGGCTTTGGTCAATTCTGTTTTACCGACACCCGTTGGCCCCAGGAACAGGAATGACCCACTTGGACGGTTCGGATCTGACAGACCGGCACGTGAACGGCGTACTGCATTGGATACCGCCACCACGGCTTCATCTTGCCCTACTACACGGTTATGCAGGAATTCTTCCATATGTAGCAATTTGTCACGCTCGCCTTGCAGCATTTTCGCAACCGGAATACCGGTCGCAGCACTCACTACTTCAGCAATTTCATTGTCGGTGACTTTGTTACGCAGCAATTTTGGCGTTGCGCTTTCATCGGCTTTTTCAGCCAGTTCAAGCTGCTTTTGCAACTCTGGTATCACGCCATATTGCAAACGCGCGGCCTCGCCCAGATCACCTTCACGTTGCGCTTTTTCAAGTGCTGTACGTGCCTGATCCAGTTTGATCTGTACGTCTTTATTGCCTTCAACCAGCGCTTTATCTGCACGCCAGACTTCTTCCAGGTCATGATACTCTTTTTCAACTGTGGCGATCTGATCGGACAAGTATTGAATCTCAGCTTTGGCACCTGAGTCTTCATCTTTTTTCACCGCTTCCAGCTGCATTTTTAACTGAATCAGACGGCGTTCCAGTTTATCCAGTGCTTCTGGTTTAGAATCGAGTTCCATTTTGATGCGCGATGCTGCTTCATCAATCAGGTCAATAGCTTTATCCGGCAACTGACGGTCGGTGATATAACGATGTGACATTTTCGCCGCCGCAATAATCGCGGAATCCAGAATCTGTACCCCGTGATGGGTGGCATAGCGATCTTTCAGACCACGCAGAATCGCAATGGTATCTTCCACGCTTGGCTCATCGACCAGTACTTTCTGGAAACGACGTTCCAGCGCTGCATCTTTTTCAATATACTGACGATATTCATCCAGTGTGGTCGCACCGACACAGCGCAGCTCGCCACGGGCCAACGCAGGTTTCAGCATGTTACCGGCATCCATCGCGCCATCACCTTTACCGGCACCCACCAGCGTATGCAACTCGTCGATAAACAGGATGATTTCACCTTCGTGTTTGGCAATATCTTTCAGAACCGCTTTTAAGCGCTCTTCAAACTCACCACGGTATTTGGCGCCAGCCAGCAAAGAACCTAGATCTAGAGATAAAATACGCTTCCCTTTGAGTCCTTCAGGCACTTCACCATTAATAATCCGCTGCGCCAGACCTTCGACAATCGCCGTTTTACCGACCCCTGGCTCACCGATAAGTACCGGGTTATTTTTGGTACGGCGTGACAAGACCTGAATAGTACGACGGATTTCATCATCACGGCCAATCACAGGATCAAGCTTGCCTGCCAACGCACGTTCAGTTAAATCAATGGTGTACTTATTCAGTGAATCACGCTGATCTTCATAATTGTTGCTCATGACTTTTTCATCGCCTCGGATTTGATTAATCAGCTGTTTCAGTAGATCTGCTTTTACGCCGACACTACTGAGTATTTTTTGCGTAGATCCTGTTTCAGCCAGTGCTAAAATCAACCAATCAACACTAACGAATTCATCTCCGGCTTTTTGTGCATAACTCTCCGTTAATGTCAGTACTTTATAAGCTTCAGGATTTACATTAATGTCCGCTGACGGATTTGATAATTTTGCCGCATCATTGAGGGCTTGTTGTAGCTTCGTTTGCAGCTCAACTAAATTTGCACCTGCTTGCTGTAATAAGCTTGCATAAGAAGCTTCTTTTAAAACTGCATGGAGAAGATGAATCGGTTCAATTGCGGTATGGTCTTTGCTCATAGCGAAGACTTGTGCATCTGAAAGGATCTGCTGCAGGCGATTGGTAAATTTTTCAAAACGCATTCTTGTTATTCCTCACAACAAATGTTCTACTTGATGGATATATGGGTGCACTTGATAAAATTTCAAATCATTTTTATATATTTTTCAAAAACTTAATATAAACATTTAGACAGTTTTTAATAATAATATTGGTGTAATCAAATCATATTTCAAGTGAGGTTAGAAGAATTTTTAAGGTGAAGATAAACAATTCATATTTTATTTAATTTACTCTGCTATTTTTCAGCTTAGTAGAGAATAGAGAGATATTTTTAGTACGGTTGCAACCTTCCTAGTAATCGCAATACTTCACTCAAACCATGTTCTGTTTGCATCAAGGATCTTGGCGTTTGATGATTCAAAAGCTTGTTAGGTGAATTGATAAAATGGCGCATCCAGCTCAAGTCTCCACCATGCAAGCTAAATAACTTTTGATAGATATTTACTAAAGCTATAGCTTTTTCGCCTGCTGTAGTATCTGGTTCTAATTCTTTTTCATTTATAACCAGAGATAATTCCGCCTCAGATAAACCCAGAATCAATGCAAGTTCGAATTCTTTCAGTTGCAACTGCTCAGCTAAGTTGAATACTGCTATAGCTAATACTTGGGATTTAGAAATACCTGTTTCACTATTCATTTTTATCAAATCATCTTGATGCGTCTTATTTCGATTATGCTGCTTTTATTGTTTTCCGGCCATGTTGTTTATCATCAAATTTAATTTCTCATAAAATTAAAACACCCTCGCTTGGAGGGTGCTTTAAAATAACAACACCATGATTATGGTGCCGGATTCGGCTGTTGACGGTGAATATCTTCAATACCTTTCAGTACTTCTTCAGACAGGTCGACTTCAAAAGCCTGAATATTTTCTTTCAGCTGATCCAGATTGGTCGCACCGATAATGGTACTGGTCACAAAGAACTGCTGCTTGATAAAGGCCAAAGCCAATTGGGTAAGACTTAAGCCATGCTGTTCTGCCAGCTGGGCATATTGCTCGGTTGCCCATTCACTTTGCGGATTGCTATAACGGCTAAAGCGGGAGAACAGTGTTACACGCGCATTGGCAGGACGTGCACCATGCCGGAATTTACCGGTCAGATAACCAAATGCCAAAGGTGAATACGCCAACAAGCCCACACCTTCATAATGGGCAATTTCTGACATGCCGATTTCATAAGTACGGTTCAGCAGGTTATATGGGTTTTGTACACTGACAAATTTGGACAAACCTAATTTCTCTGCGAGGTGCAGAAATTTCATCGTGCCCCACGGGGTTTCATTGGAAAGACCGATATAACGGATACGGCCTTCTTTAATTTCATCCTGCAAGGCAGTCAGGGTTTCTTCCAGATCCGTTACGGCACGGTCTTCTGCCGCTTCAGCATTGCCATAACCCAACTTGCCAAAGAAATTGGTGGGGCGTTGTGGCCAGTGTAACTGATACAGGTCGATATAATCCGTTTGCAGGCGTGACAATGACTGGTCTATTGCTGCTGAAATTTCATCGGCAACAAAACGGGTTTGACCATCCCGGATATGACTACCACCTTGCGATGGTCCGGCAATTTTTGAGGCTAAAAAAAGTTTGTCACGGCCACCATGGGCAGCGATCCAGTTTCCAATCATGCGCTCGGTGGCGCCCTGCGTTTCAGGTTTTGGCGGTACCGGGTACATTTCCGCAGTATCCCAGAAATTCAGTCCCTGATCTAAGGCATAATCCAGTTGCTGAAAAGCCTGTTCTTGCGTGTTCTGCTCACCAAAGGTCATGGTGCCCAAACAAATTTCTGGCAAAAGAATGCCGGTATCCGCCAACGGTCTGAATTGCATAAAAACATCCTGTGAATTTTATTCAGTGAATTGAGATCAAGTGGGCTATAGCCTATCGGAATTATAAGGGGAGCTTAAATCATCTTTTCTGAGAAGCTTGTTCTAAATTTTTATGTATTAAGTAATGACGCATTAAAAAGCAAATCCGAAGATTTGCTTTTTAATATCTGGATTATTCGTCTATGGCACCATCTGCAACTGCTTCAGACGCTTCTTCTAGTGAAGCATCAAAGATCAGGATGGCTTTACCATCGGTTTCGATCATGCCCTGCTCTTCTAGCGTTTTCAGTACGCGACCCACCATTTCACGGGAACAGCCAACAATACGGCCAATTTCCTGACGGGTAATACGAATCTGACGGCCATTCGGCAAAATCATCGCTTCTGGCTGTGAAGACAGGTCGATCAGGCAACGTGCAATCCGGCCTGAAACATCAATAAATGCCAGATCAGTGACTTTACGTGTGGTATTTTTCAAACGACGTACTAATTGAGCAAATACCGCATAGCTCAGATCAGGATATTGATTGCTGATTTCGTGAAAGTTTTCATAGGTAATTTCGGCAATTTCACACACATCACGCGTACGAACTTCCGCAGTACGTTGTGGATTAACCTCGAATAGACCCATTTCCCCAAAGAAGTCACCCGCATTTAAATAAGCCACGACAATTTCACGATCATCATCTTCACGAAGAATGATAGATACAGACCCCTTCAGAATTAAATATAAAGATTTAGATTCTGATCCTGCATCAATGATCGTGGTACGTTTTGGATAACGATTAATATATGCACGTTTTAACAGTGCTTTCACGGATTCTGGTAATTGCCCCGGAGAAAGCGCATCAGTGCTTAATTGTGAAAAGTTTGAAGTCATGCTAACAGTTCCGATTATGGATAATTTATAGATCGCACAAGACCTAATGTGAACTTGTCACACAGTGGGATTGAAATTCCGTATCAACCCAATTTATGTTAGTGTACAGTTACTTGATAAATTTATAGCTTTTTTTAGGTAGTTGCAATGCAAACAAGCGTTCATTGGTTAGAGAATGTTGCTTTTGAAGCAAAAACTCAAAGTGGTCATAGCCTTATCATGGATGGTTCAGCTGAATACGGTGGTGAAAACCGTGGTCCCCGTCCTATGGAACTGCTTTTAACGGGTCTGGGCGGTTGTGCGTCTTTTGATATTGTTACCATTTTAAAGAAGGCTCGTCAGGATATTACCGATGTACGCTGCGAATTAAAGGCTGAACGTGCAGATACAATTCCGGCAGTATTCACGAAAATTCACTTGCATTTTGTAGTGACCGGCAAAGCGATTAAAGAGAAACAGGTCGCAAAAGCCGTAGAACTTTCTGCTGAAAAATATTGCTCTGCCAGCAAAATGCTGTCTGATGGCGGTGTTGAAATCACCCATGATTATGAAATAATCGAAGCAGAATAAAATCTAGATTCTGTAAAAAAAGCGGCTGGAAAAGCTGCTTTTTTTGTATCAGAAAATTGCCTTTTCTCAGAACCGCTGAACTGAATACTGATTGCCATCTTCAAAGCTCAAGATATTTTCTGGAAATCTTAAGGCGCCGAGTCGATGTCTGAACGCGACACCCTGTTGACGATCGAGATAGCGTTTACCCACTGAATAATCCACACAAAATACGTTTTGTTGCTGTCCATACCATTGCAGTGCATCGATCGATTTGAGTAAACCGGTTTTTTCTTCAGTAGATTTAAAGTTCCGCCAATAATGTCCAGTAATGACTGGAATTTGGTCGGTATAGCTGCCCCACCATGGCACGCGGTCGATCATCCGCCACCTTCCACCGGCATAAATCGGTTCTAAGGCGATTTTTTCCGCACCAGAAGTAATGACCCGAATCGGATTGTGCATTTGCTCACGCAGCTCTTTTTCTGCGAGATGTTGCAATAAAGGTAAAGTTGCAGCCGGGTCTTTGAACTGGTGTTGGTAGCGTTGCTGCTCTATCTGGATGAATTCATTAATACCTAAGGCTTGCAGATCCAGCGCTGTATGTTGAACGAAATCAGCATAGGCTTCGCCAAGCGAAGTAAAACCAGAATTGCGTAATTGATCAATTGATCCTTGATGCCAACAGGCATGTACAACACGCAGCTGCTCCGACTCCAAGGCCAACGGTAAGCTATTTAAAAAATCCAGAATCCATTGTCGATCTTTGATTGAGGCTTGGATCGAATCAAAAGGTTTCAGATCATCCTGATGCGGCGAACCAAAAAACCAGCCATTGCCTTCCCGTAAAGTATCGGTCAACAAGTTTAATTCATGATTACCCATCACACATTGTGCATAGCCTTCATCTACCAACTGCCTAACCTTTTTGATCACCGCAACACTGTCTTGCCCCCGGTCACACAGATCACCAACAAAAATCAGTTTACGCTGTTCAGGATGATGACCATTCCGGTCATAGCCTAATACTTGGATCAGTTGTTCCAGCGCGGCAATCTCACCATGAATATCCCCTATGATATCCACGGGGCCAGTGAAAGCCTGCTGTATAAATGAGTACTTCATTCATGCATCCTGAATTAAGTCTAAAACAGAATATATCCCTATGAGTATGCTTTAAATTTATGTAGATCTGAATACAGAATGAATCATCATTTAAATAATTTAACCCGAATCACGGATAAGAAATTGACTTGAAAAATAAGAGGACTAGAGCCATCAGTTGAGTTACCAAACCAAACTCACAACTCTAGTCCTGATGTTCAATAGTACCGATTCTGCTTAATTGATGATTTCTTTCTTAAATTTGAAGCAACTTATTGGAAGTTCCTCAAACAAAGTCATCATTCTCTAAGAATCAGAAATGCTCAGCTCACAATTTCAGAAATCTGCTTTATCACCATTTGGTACAAATGTTCTCATTTCAATAATTTCAAAGCCTTTTTTACATGGCTAAAGCTGGATAAAAGCTTTTTATTTAAGCACTTGCCTTGCTGCCAACGCATGATTCACTTGATCAATAGGCATGAATTAGCACTACATGCCCTGTATGTAGCTTTGATGAAAGGCAAAGATAAACAATACTTATAGATTGATTCAACAACGCTACCTGTTTGTAAAAATCAACGTATTCAATGCCATAAATCATTAGCCCAAATCGCATCACGTGGCAAAAGTTCTATGGGTTGGTTTTATGGCTGTAAATTACATATCGTGATGAACCAATTTGGTGAAATTAGTTGTTCTGCTTTATCGAATGGACATGTTGCTGACATAAAAATGGTTGAGCAATTGGTTGATGGTTTTGCATCGCTTCAAACAGTTCATTTACGCTGACTTCCTGAATCCGGCTTTTTGCATTCTGGATCAATTGCTCTGCAGTTTTCATCATTTTCATTCTTCCTCGGCCATTAAAATTATATTTTGTATAAACGATGCTCAGGTAGATTGAAAGCGTTTGAGTTTAAATTTCCAACTGGCTATTTAGCCCATGAGCGCTGAATAGATTAAATACATCGCCACCCCAACCACGGTAGTGGCAAATATTTTCTGTACCTTGTTACTGTCAATCCGCTGCATCAGACTGCGTCCAATTAACATCCCGACAATACAGGCCAGGACAAAGGTCAGCGTAACCGAAACAGGATATTGAAAGCCATCCAGCACGTGTGCAGAAATACTGACCCCACCAATCAGGAAAATAATCATCAGGGAAGTCGCAACGATACTGCGCATATCAAGGTCGGTGAATTTACGCAGGGCTGGAACAATTACAAAACCACCCCCCACCCCCAACAGACCGGTTAATAAACCTGCCACAACACCAATACCTGCTAGGAACGAAGCAGTTTTGACATTCCAGATCAGACGACCGGTCGATTGATTGACCTTGCACGGTGCATTGCCATGATCGGTCACTTTATTAAAAAAGATCCGGTAAGCCACGATCAGCATGACCAGACTGAAAGCCAGCGTCAGCCAGACCGGAGAAACGATATCGGCCAGATGCACGCCATAACGCGCTGTAGGAATACTAATGAGAGCAATCCAGAGGGCAGCGCGATAACGTACAATACGCTTGAACAAACCCTCGAACGTTCCGACCAAGGCCGACAGCGTGACCGCAAGCAATCCCACCGGCGCAGCCTGGGCCACCGTCCAACCCTGGGTCGTCATCAGTGCAGGTACAGCCAGAATACCGCCACCGGCACCGGTCAAACCCAATAGCACTCCGATAACTAGCCCTTCAAGTATTAATGCCCACATCGCCCTCTCCCTTATCCACAAAAATGATTCAATAAAGGTTGAACTTTTTGTTGAATCACGACACAAGCTTATTTGAAGTAGTTAAGAGGAAGCTTGAGGTAAGAAACACCGTTTTGTTCTGGCTCAGGAAACTGTCCTGCTTTCATATTGATCTGAATCGCTGGTAGAATCAGCTTAGGCATACTCAGTCCTGAATCCCGCTGATTTCGCATCTGAGCAAATTCAGCTTTACTGATTCCCTGATGAATATGGATATTCTGTTTTTTCTGCGTCTGTATATCAGATTCACACACATACGATTCACGTGTTTCAGGCAGATAGTCATGACATAAAAAGACCCGGGTATCTTCTGGCAACTGAAACAGGCTTTGCACCGAATCATAAAGCTGTTCTGCGCTGCCTCGCGGAAAATCACAACGTGCTGTACCATAATCTGGCATGAACAACGTATCACCCACAAAAACCGCATCGCCAATCACATAACTCAGGCAAGCAGGCGTATGTCCCGGTGTTGGAATGTTATAGGCTTTCAATGTTCCAATTTGGAACGACTCATGATCTTCAAATAAATAATCAAAGAGCTGCTGAGCATTCCATTGTTTAATATCCAGATGATAAATCGCGCCAAAAGTTTCCTGAACAATACCAATTTTCTGGCTCATGGCAATTTTGCCACCCAGTTCTTCTTTGAGATATTGCGCTGCAGTTAAATGATCAGCATGGACATGGGTTTCGAGAATCCACTCGACCGTTAAACCCTGCTCTTTAATATAGGCAATAATTTTATCGGCATGAATAGTGGATGTACTTGCTGATGCCGGATCATAATCCAGAACGCTATCAATAATGGCGCAGGCTTTGGTCGCCGGATCACGTACAACATAACTGAAGGTATTGGTATCTTCGTGAAAAAAATCTTTTACTATAGGTAAATTTGACATCGTTAAGCTCCTGACCATTTACGGTGAATCCATACACCCACCAGCATTGCTACAATAAAATAGAGCACTTGATAGTGGCCCAAACCGATCAAAGTGAAACTTGGCGCCGGACAGATGCCGGCAATGCCCCAACCTGCACCAAATAAAACCGCACCCGTGATCAGCTTCTTATCTATCTGATTATTTTTAGGTAAATCAATAGGTTCATTAAATACTGTTTTCGGTTGCGCCGTACGTAATGCTTTCTGGAAGGGAATAAAGGCCACAGTAATCGCGCCCATCATCACAAAGGCCAGACTGGCATCCCAATCGCCAAACAGATCCAGGAAATCGAGTACTTTTTCCGGATTGGACATGCCCGATACCATCAATCCCACAGAGAACAGCGCACCAAATAAAAAGGCAAACACATTTTTCATTTTAGAATGCTCCTGTGATATGACGGATAATATAAACAGCGACAAAACCTGCAAACATAAAAGTCATGGTCGCGATGATAGAACGCTTAGACAGCCGACTAATGCCACAAATTCCGTGACCACTGGTACAGCCCGAACCCAAACGTGTCCCAAAGCCTACCAGCAGACCTGCCACAATCATCATCAATGGGCTGGCATTCAATTCGATTTCAGGTTGTACAAACAGACCATAAATAAACGGTGTAATGATCAAGCCTGATAAAAACCAGATCGCAGGCGTTTTAAATACGGTTTTTGGGTTTAATACCTGCCCAACCAAACCACTGATTCCTGCAATACGGCCATTGACATACAGATAGCCGACCACTGAAAGTCCGAGCATTAAACCGCCAATAAATGCGATGAGGAAGTCATGCATGGTGAATCAATCTCTATACAATATACTTTTTTATATTATATAATAAAAAATAATAATCAAGCAGTTTTGTGGTAAATTGTGTAAACTGCATGGGTTACATCAAAGGTTTCAAGGACATCTATGGATATGATTGCTGCAAATGCCAAAATTGATTTTTCACAGGTCGATTTCGTCAGCCAATGCCTAAAAGTTTTAGCCAATCCTGATCGTCTGAAAATCTTATGTGTCCTGGTTGACGGGGAAATGAATGTTCAGGAAATTGAAGAATCTACCGATATTCATCAACCTACACTTTCACAACAGCTGACTGTACTGCGTAAGGCCGACATGGTTGGCACCCGACGTGAGGGCAAACAGATTTTCTATCGTCTGAGTGACCCCAAGGTCTTGAGCCTGATGCAAAAGCTGTACGAGCTGTATTGCGCCCAGCCCTCTTCTTAGTGCAGCCAAAAAGAAATGATCAGAAGCAGTCCGCTAAAAGCAGTAAACAGATTTAGCCATACGGGATACTGGGTGTAATAACCTTCAATAAATTCCGGCGGTCGCAGTGATGTCAAACCCCGTCGATATTGCAGGATTGAGGCGAAATTCACCAACATACCAAATACAATCACCGCAATTCCCAACCATTGTGAATAAGCTATTTTCTGTGCATAAGTGTCTGGGTCCACCAGTTGCACTAGCAGGTTGGATTTTTCAATCACAAAACCAAAAGCAATTAATGCCAAACCACTCCGGTTCCACGCCAGAGCGGTTCGTTCCAAAGCAAGCAGTACCCGTGGATCATCCAAATTTGACATATCTTATCTGCTCTTCATGCTTAGCCTATCCACCAATGTAAATCTGCCTCCCTATCATGTATAGATGTTTGAAGTAAAAATTACTTTTCTATCATGTAGTTAAAATATTATTGTTCAAAAATTTCCTTGACATCCATCGCCAGGCCTTGAGCAGATTTAAATTCACCCTGATTGTTTTTCCAGACCATCGACGGTGTGGAGAAAAAGCCGTATTTCCCCATTAGGGCCTGGTTGGGATCAATTTTTGCAGCAATTTCGGCAGGAATCTTTTCCATTTTCTTGAGCTGCTTTTTGCCTTTATTCTTGTTTATATCATTAAAAACTGCTGCTGGATTTTTCGACATTAACAATGTGGCCACCTGGCCACGGCTTTCTTGACGGATCACACCGACCTGAATATGACGCAGCTGTACCTTACCTGATTCGACCCAAGGCCGAGCCGCCTGCCAGAATTTATAGCAATATGGGCAATTCGGATCGGAAAAAACATAGACTACCCGTAGTGCATCTGGCTTTCCATCCTGGATCCAGGTCGATTTTTCCATGGTTTTCCAGACATCGTCCAATACCGCTTTTTTCATATGCTTTTCAATCTGCTCATTGGAAAGGCTTTTCCCTTGTGCATCAAACAGTTCGCCCTTGATATAATATTTGTCATCGTTGGAGATAAATACCGTATTGGAATACTGGTCTTCATGCCCTACCCAGCCGGTCATTCCTTGCGGTGCCGGAATCTGTTTTACAAACACAAAGCCCTGTTTTTCAATGTTCTGTTTTATATTTGCCTGCGTGTGCATGCTCATGATCAGGAACATGCCTGCACCAAGCACCTGGTAAATTTTGTTCATACTGAGTCCTTCCGTTTTTTAAGGTTGATCTGAAATTCTATTTAAATATTGCTGCAACATGGCCGGACTGAGTTCCCCCATATGCCGCTCGACCAGCTGGCCTTGAGCATTAAAAAACAGCGTCGTTGGCAGGCCAAAACTATTCAGCTGCTGGGGTAGTTCACCATATGGGTCCAGCAGGACATGTTTAAATTGAAACTGATGTTTTCTTAAATAGGCATTTACGGTCGCTACCTCCTCACCCTGATTGAGCATGACAAAATTCACTTGAGGATGCTGCTTGGCAGCCTTTGCCAACACCGGCATTTCGCGGTGACACGGCGGACACCAGCTCGCCCACATATTAATTACCGTGGGCTGGCCAATGAATTGGCTGAGTGAAATCTTGTCTGTACCCAGACGCTCCTGTTCTAATCCAGCAAAGACTAGATCAGGAAACGCCACTTCAGTTTTTAGACTGGATTTAAATGCGAGCCCAAGCCCGATCCAAAGTATAAAGATGATCAACAAGATGGCTTTGAATCGGATCTGCAACTGTCTGTTGCGAATGAGATACCACAAAGCACCAATCAGCACCCCTCCCCATAAATGAAAACCCTTATCCTGGATTTTCAGTATGTCGATGGGTGCTGCAAAATACAGCTCGGCATTGAGCAGGACGAAAACAAGACGTGCACCCAGCATCCCCAGCAAAAAACTGCTCCAGAGTACATCCTGACTTTGTCCAAGCTGCTGTTTAGACCATGAATACTTTCTGGCTAATCCAAACAGGACGGCAGATAACAGCATCAAGCCAGTAGCAACAATTATGAGTGTCCAGGGCAACATCAAAGGTCCCAGATGTAGCGCATCACTTGAAATCATCATGGTTGTTCCCCTTGCAGTTGCTGCAATTTACCGAGCAAATGTGTTGCGCTAAAAGTTCCTGTCAAGCGCAACTCGCGCTGTTCCTGATGTGCGGCATTTAAAAATATAAAGGTGGGCGGACCGAGGATTTGCCATTCTTTTAGCAGCTCATCCTGACTTGGATGATAGTGGGTCAGGTCTAATTTGATACGAACCACATTTTGTAAAGCCGCTTGGACATCACTACGTGGAATTACTTCCTTTTCAATCGGTTGACAGGCCACACACCAGTCTGCATAGACATCAATCACCACCGGCTGTGCAGGATGTTTGGCTAAAACCTGTTGCAATTGTGCGGCTGTACTGACTCTCTGCCATTCAAGCCGTGATTTCACATGGGCGACCTGTACCTGACTCCAGACATGATAGAGCTGCATGCCTCCTGCATAGACCAGTAAACCACTGAGCAGCATCAGGACTATTTTCGATACAGACCGATGCACATGAGGCAGCATCTTGAACAAGAAGTAGCCTGAACAGGTGATCAGTACCACACCCAAAAGGCCCAGGTATAAAATGCCGGGCAATAATGGACGGGCGAAATACAAGGCCAGAGCCAACATGACAAAGCCAAAACTAAACTTCAGGCGATCCATCCAGATGCCAGGTTTGGGTAAAAGATGGGACCCAAATACGGCAGCAATAAATAGCGGCAAGCCCAGCCCAAGGCCTAAGACGAACAGATAACTAGCTCCCAGCATCGGTTGATTGAGCTGAGACACATAGATTAAGGCACCGGCCAACGGCGCACTCATACATGGCCCGACAATCAGTGCAGCGATCATGCCCATAAGACCGGCACCAATCAGCGTGCCACCTTTATGCTTTTGCTGCCATTGATCCAGACGCTGTAACATGCCTTGGGGTAAGGACAGCTGAAATGCTCCGAACAGATTAAGCGCGAACAAAACAAACAAAGAATGTACAGATTTATCACCTGAGACAAAAACTGCATCCAGATTTAATTCAGACCATTCGTGGTGTGGGATATATTTTCAAACCGTTTGAGCAGCGTCATGTTTAGTCACAGCTTGAAATGGCGTTTGGTCATGAGTCTTTTGGCCGTGTTTATTGTGCTGTGGAGTGCAGTATTTTCATGGCTGTATATTGACCTGAAACAGCGTTTACAAGACACACTGGATCAACGCTTATCGGCATCTGCACAAATGGTTGCCCGGCTGATTCAGCAGTTACCGCTGGATAGTCTAGGGGATGCAACCTTATCCAAATTAGCCAAGAATGATGATGCAAACCAGTTAATTGCCTGTGAAGTTTCTCTTTTTAGCTCTGACATCTCGTTAGGTAATCAGGTGATTGCCAAAACACGCGGTGCCCCCCAAAATTTAAGCCAGCGACCAGAAGGATTCAGCACCTGGCAGCAGGGTGATACGGAATGGCGCAGTTATGTTCTGCGTCGTGGCGATATTCAGGTGGTGGCAGCAGAACGTATGTTCTTGAGGGATACCTTACTACAGCAGATTCTGCAGTCCGTACTGATTCCCTTGGTCTTCTCACTGCTGATCTGTATTGCCCTGATCATCTTTATTATCCGCAGACAGTTCCGGTCTTTGGATCAGCTCAGTCAATACCTGAACCAGAAAAACCTTAGCTATTCAGAGGTGGCAGATTTTTTAATGCAGCTCAAGCCTGCAAGTATTCCCCAAGAAGTACAGCCTTTTGTCAACAATTCCACGCAGTTGATTCAAAAACTCAATGACAGTCTGCAACAGGAGAAAGCCTTTAGTGCCTATGCTGCACATGAATTACGCAGTCCCCTGACTGCAATTAAAACCCATGTACAACTGGCCCAGCTGATCGGTCAGCAGCAGCACCTGCCTGAATCCATTCAGCATAATTTGCAGCAGGCCAATGAGAGTATCCGGCGTTATACGCTGTTACTCGAGCAGCTTTTATTGCTGACCCAATCAGAAAACAGTATCCAGGCAATGCCTGAGGCCATCTGGCTTCGCCCCACACTTGAGAAAGTTCTTGCAGACTTAGGTACACGCTATCCAGAAATGAACAAAAAAATACAAGTAAACTGGGACAACTTGGGCGAAATTCAGCTGCCTGAATTTGTGCTGTATACCGTACTGAAAAATCTGCTTGAAAATGCCCTGCTGCATGCACAGGCTGCCCATATCTGGATTTCCATGCAGTCTGGTTGCCTAGTGATTGAAGATGATGGACAGCAACTGACAGCACAGGATATCCAATATTTAGGACAACGCTTCTGGCGCAAATCTGCTCAGCAGCACGGCCATGGTTTAGGACTGGCATTGACCGCTAACCTGTTAAAACAGTATGGCTATCAGCTCTCTTTCAATGCCCGACAGCCCTATGGGCTTCGCATTGAAATCAATTCAATACAATCGAAAACCCTAGAGATTTTTTGAAATAAAAATTCTTACTTTTCAACATCCAATAAAGATATCACCAATTCAAATCACTTCCTTTGTTTATACAAATAACTTTTTCTTCAACAAAAACCTTCTCTGTATTCTCAAGTTTATGAGCAGGCGATCACAACGCACTTTTAATTTTTAGCATAGAAACAGGTATAAAAATAATAAGCCCCCTCTATGAAAACAAAAATGCCAGAGAAAAAAGATCACTTGATGCAACTAGGCCTGTCACCAATTAGCTTAAAAAAATCTAATCTGTCCTCATTATTTTTTCATGACTAAACGCTATGCATTAAGAGATGATCAGTGGGAACAGATTAAGGATCTGTTGCCCGGACGAGCAAGTACTGTTTGAGTAACTGCCAAAGACAACAGGGTATTTGTTGAAGCAGTATTGTATCGGTATCGTTCAAGTATTCCGTAGTGAGATTTACCAGAATGCTTTGGGGATTTTAGAGTCGTGCACACTCGCTTTAGCCCTAAAAATCCAGGATAATCACCACCCCACAATTCTGATTAATTTTTTAAAAATTTCCTTTCGATGGCCGGGCTTGCGCTAAACTCAAAGCATCTTATCGCACCGTAATGCACTGTTATGGAATTCAAGGCCTGGTATAAGCTTCGCAGATTTATTTATGACAATTTGCATAATGAAGAACACGAAAGCATCTTAAGTCGCGTCATCAATATATTTCTGATTATATTGATTATTGGGAATACTGCTGCCGTTTTACTTGAATCAATCAATGACCTCTATCAATCCTATCAGCTGCTGTTTGATGCCTTTGAATTATTCTCGATCTTTATTTTTACCCTGGAATATTTATTAAGATTTTGGGCCATTGCGGAAAAAGACCCCTTTAAAGGTGCATGGAAAAACCGATGGTTATGGATCCGTAGTGGCGGTGCCATCATTGACCTGTTGGCGATTCTCCCGGCCTATATTAACTTCTTTGTGCATCTCGATTTACGCTTCCTGCGAATCCTTCGATTATTCAGATTACTCAAATTAACCCGTTATTTCGTCTCCCTGCAGATTTTATTGCGGGTGATCAAGCGCGAAAAGGGCTCATTTCAGGCGGTTATTTTTATCCTGCTGATCATGATCATCATCGCGGCGGCTGGAGTATATGTGGTTGAAAATAAGGCTCAACCAGAAGTCTTTAGCTCCATCCCTGCATCCATGTGGTGGGCAGTGGTGACACTGACCACAGTCGGCTATGGCGATGTGACACCAATCACCCCCTTAGGCCGCTTTCTAGGGGCTTTAATTACTATTTTAGGGGTGGGTCTGGCAGCGCTTCCTGCGGGTATTCTGGCAAATGGTCTGGCCAATGAGCTGAGACAGCGCAAGCACAAACTGGAATTAAGATTTCGTGAACTGCTCGATGATGCAGAAATTGACTTAATTGAAGATCAAGAAAAAATTGAAATTTTACGTAAAGAAGTCGGACTGAGCAAAGAACAAATGCAGGATATCCTGTTAGAACTTATTCATGAGCGTAAGAAAGAACAACTCGAGCAGGAAAAAAACAAATATTTCTTCTGTCCACATTGTGGGCATAAGTTACCTGATTAAATTCGAACGTCAATGCAAGCGTATCATCACGAGCATCAGACCATCGGGTATGACGCTCGTTGCAGACAGATACTATTCACTCAATCCACTCGACTGAATCAGGATCAAATCCTCTCAGGCCAAAAATGCAGCGATGTCTTCCGCTACTGCCCGAGCTGTCCGGGAAACCCCGACCAGCGTGGCCGAAGCAGCACCTGTCCATTCTCCATAGCCCACCAGCCATAAATTTGGTACCTGAACAGAGCGGCCATTCTGAACCGCAATGGTCTGGTCCGGCTGGATAATTCCGAGGCTGCTGAGGTGATTCAGCGCCGCCTTAAATCCTGTACACCAGATCACCACATCCACATGCGCTGTGCTGCCATCTTCCCAAATCACGCCATGTTCTGTAAAAGCTGAAAATGGACGCCTGCTCTGCAAAATGCCTCGCTCACGTGCATCTTTAACTGAATCAATCATGACAATATCACCCACCCCCCCAATGGGCTGCTCAATCTTTCTACCTTCCTGCTGGGCTTTCAGGCGCTCAGTCGCCCTTAAGAACAGGACACGGCCATCGACATCATCTGCCAGAAACTGCGGCGGTGTCTGGGTGATCCAAAGCGTTTCGGCCACCTGAGATACTTCTGCCAAGATTTGTGCACCAGAGTTACCGCCACCCACCACCATGACTTTCTTGGTTTTAAATAACTCAGCATTTTTATAATCTGCGGAATGCAGTTGTACGCCCTGAAAATGCTCACGGCCGGCATACTCGGGAATAAATGGTTGGCTCCATGTCCCTGTAGCGCTTACCACCGCTTTGGCTTTCCAGGATTGTTCCCCGGCATAAACCTCTAAATACTGGCCCTTACTTTCCACGCGTTCCACACGCACCGGACGAACTACAGGAAAGTGATAGCGCTGCTCATAGGCGGTCAAATAATCGATCACCTCATTGCGGGTCGGATAGGTCTGTTCGGTCGCCGGCATCATCCAGCCTGACAGCGAACTCCAGCTATTCGGGGAGAAAAGGCGCAAGGACTCCCAGGCATGCTGCCAGGCACCTCCAGGCTGAGGCTGATCATCTAGGATGATAAACGGAATGTTCTTACGCTTTAAGAAATAAGCCGTGGACAAACCGGCCTGTCCACCACCGATGATGATCACATCAACTTCAGCTTGTAATTGAGCCAAAATATTTCCCCCCTTCTTTATTGTCATCAAATAAAAACCCAGCCTGCTTATCAGACTGGGCGTATTTCATAAAATTTTCAAGCGTTTAAATTAGCCTTCCATTGCTCAAGATACTTTTCAGTCTCTCTGATCACCTAGAATTTATAAACTACGCTGATTTACCCGTTTGGAAAGCTCTTCAGCCGATTCCTTGCGTTCCGAATAACGGTTGGTCAAATAAGCACTTTGCCCACGGGTTAGTAAAGTAAACTTATACAGTTCTTCCATCACATCGACAATCCGGTCATAGAATGCTGATGGCTTCATTCGTCCATCTTCTTCAAATTCCAGGAATGCTTTTGGAATTGAAGACTGATTTGGAATCGTGATCATCCGCATCCAACGCCCCAAAACACGCATCTGGTTCAGACTATTAAAGGACTGTGATCCCCCACTGACTTGCATCAAGGCAAGGGTTTTTCCCTGAGTGGCACGAATTGCACCCCCTGCCAGAGGAATCCAGTCAATCTGGGATTTAAAGATGGAACTCATAGAACCATGGCGTTCCGGTGAACACCACACCATACCTTCAGCCCATGCCAGAAGCTCATGCAGTTCTTTTACTTTTGGATGTTCAGTATCAGCATCTTCCGGTAAAGGTAGCCCTTTGGGATGGAAGATTTTGACTTCTGCCCCAAAATATTCAAGGATTCGACCAGCTTCAAGAACTGCAAGGCGACTGTAAGAACGTTCCCGATTAGACCCATAGAGCAGTAAAATCCGAGGAGGATGAGCTAGTTCTTTGGCTTGGACTTTTTCAAAGGTGGGTTGTTCAATAAGATTTGGATCTACGTTAGGCAGGTTCATCGGATCAAGCCTCTTTAAAATATTTCTTTCTTAGCCACAGTGAAACACTCACTAAAGCAATTAACACAGGTACTTCAACCAATGGCCCAATAATCGTGGTAAAAGCAACCGGCGAAGCGATACCAAAAGTTGCAATAGCGACTGCAAGTGATAATTCAAAATTATTTCCAGCCGCAGTAAATGAGATTGCAGCAGTTTTTGGATAATCATTGCCCATCCATTTACTCATAAAGAAGCTAATAAAGAACATGGCCACAAAGTAAATGATTAAAGGAATCGCGATGCGTAAAACTTCCAGTGGAAGACTTACGACATCCCCCCCTTTTAAGCTAAACATCGCCAAAATCGTAAACAGCAAAGCCATCAAACTCAGCGGGCTGATTTTTGGAATGAACTTGTTTTGATACCATTCTACGCCTTTTTGTTTCACCAAAATTAAGCGCGTTAAGAAACCCAATAAGAACGGAATTCCAAGATAAACCAGAACAGCATGGGTAATGGTCCAGAAGCTAAGATTGATCACTTGAGCTTCAATACCAAAATATGGCGGAAGGAAGGTCAGGAATAACCAGGCATAGGTACTGAAGAATAAAATCTGGAAAATACTGTTAAACGCCACCAATGCTGCAACATATTGGTTATCACCACAGGCCAGACCATTCCACACCAGTACCATGGCGATACATCGAGCTAAACCAATCAGGATCACGCCTGTCATATACTCTGGATAGCTATGCAAAGAAATCACAGCCAACGCAAACATCAGTACCGGAGCAATCAACCAGTTTTGAATTAAAGATAGCGTCAGGGTTTTCTTATCCTTAAACACTTGCGGCAAGGTCGCATAATCCACTTTTGCCAGGGGTGGATACATCATCAGAATCAGACCAATCGCGATTGGAATATTGACTGAATTAATACTGAATTGATCCAGAGCAACCGATGCTTGAGGAAAAAAGTTTCCTATGGCGATGCCTAACGCCATGGCAATAAAAATCCAGAGCGTCAGGTTGCGATCTAAAAAGGACATGCGTTTTTCAGACATGTGACTTACTCAACATTCGAAATTTGATTAATCGCTGCAATCAATTGCGAGCGAGAAAGCTCATTTACGTTAAGTTTAAACAAAGCATCCAGGCGACGATTGATATGTTCAACAGTGCTCATAAAGGCTTTCATTTTTTCTTCTTTATCCACCTCTAAATGGGACGGATCAGACAGGCCCCAGTGCGCCTTGATCGCTCCGCCAAGATAAAGAGGACACGCTTCCTGTGCTGCCGCATCACAGACGGTAATCACCACGTCTAGCTGATACTGTTCACAGGCATCAATGCTTTTGCTGGATAAGCCTTCAGTCGACAAGCCCAGATTGTGCAGGGTTTCAAGCGTCAAGGGATGCACCTGACCGGAAGGTTTGCTGCCGGCACTGTAAGCGACCCAGCCTTCTGGCGCACGGCTATTGAACAACACTTCAGAGAGAATACTGCGGCAACTGTTCCCCGTACATAAAAACAAAAATTTCATGAAAACTTACTCGCAATGGCTCTGAATCGATAGAGCGGAAGAATCAAATAAAACCGGAACCTCACTAGCTTTTAGCACGTCCAGAATTTCAAAACACCAGGCCGGCAATTGCTGATTAATGCTGTAGTACACCCACTGGCTTTGCCGGCGATCGTTGAGTAAACCACAAGAACGTAACAAGGCCAGATGACGTGAAATTTTCGGCTGGCTTAACTGCAGTTTATCGGTCAGATCACAGACGCATTGCTCTTTGTTTTGTGCAATTAGCAGGACAATACTGAGACGTGTTTCATCAGATAAACATTTAAAAAACTGAACGTGGTCCATAATTGCTCCCATTTTTTATGCAAATATACACATATCCATATATATGGTAAAGATGACCTGTCAAAAATGATATCCAGATCAGAATATGCCTACCAGAAAGCGCTCGCTTGAACAATTTCCCGCTTTTTCCGATATAGATCATCGTCAATGTGTTTTTCAGATAAAAAAGCTCCAATCAAGTTGAAGCTTTTTCGCATGGGGGGACACTTTATTTTATCCGATTGCCCTGTTCATCCACGATGATTTCACCGTCTTCTTTGGCAAAGGCTTTTAATTGTGGCAAAGGCAGAATATCCAGTACCACTTCCGATGGACGGCATAATCGGGTTCCAAACTCGGTAACCACCAACGGGCGATTGATCAGGATCGGATGTTGCAGCATGGCATCCAGCAGTTTCTCATCGCTCCAGCCGGCATCATCCAGATTCAGCTCGGTGTAGGGATCGACATTTTTACGGAGCACTTCACGAACCGTCAAACCGGCATCCCGAATCATGTTGACCAGCTGATCTTTCGAGGGTGGCGTAAGCAGATATTCGATCACTTCCGGCTCAATTCCCGCATTGCGAATTAACGCCAGCGTATTGCGTGAGGTGCCACAGGCCGGGTTATGATAAATTTGGACTTTTGGCATTTGATTCATGAGCTTCCCTCTTATCGACGAATCATAGCTTTATATATGAATATACGCATATTCGCAATATAAAATATATGTGCTTTATGAATACAATCTGAGATGGGGACTCCAAAACCATTGGAAACAGTTTTAAAATGAGGCTGTCTTATGTCTAGGATACTGGGAGCAGTCCAGTTGATCCGGATGCTTTTTACGGAGACATGCAATCTGATGACATTATTATGGTTCGTTACGGTGATGATGCTACTTTCAAAAATTAGTTATTGAGACAAATGGAAAAAGATATCTTCAGGCTCTAAGTCCAGAGTTCAAGCCAAATATTATTGAGTTAAACAACCAATGTATATTTGTAGGTCAGGTAGTTAACTGTATACGCTATGTTTATCGAGCGAGAACAAGATTTAGAAAGAATTAACAAAAGCCAATATATTCAGCGTTGTCTAAATTGATAAAATCGCCGTTTTCTACAGAAAATTTAAGATTGTTAAGGATTGAAGTGAATATTCAAAATGATTTACCAGAACTAAGTAATTACAGTGAGTTAAGCAGTAAAGAGCAATTAACTATCCATCAAATCCTTATTTCGTACGTACGCTCAGATCACCTCTATAATATTATCTTGACCCATAATGTTGAACCTTACGACTTAGTTAAACTTGTAAGTATTAGTTTTGAGAATAGAGATGCTGCTATCTGGGTTCATTTTGAAACTATTACAGCTGAGAGACTGACAATGCCTCTCGATTTTATTTCAAGAATAGAAGTATGTAATTACGAAGTTTTTTAAGACTAGAATCGAGTCCCCCTAGCGGGGGGATTTATGTTAAATAAGATCTAAGACAAAATAGAAATACTCCTGGTAACATACATAAGAAGCCAGCAGCTTTTGCAGCCATATAATTCTTGACCTTTTTATGGGAAATATGTGGTCTAAAAATTATCCCTGCAAAACATCATATAAATCCTATAATTATTAGAAACGATGACATGATTTTAATCACTTATTTTTCTAAGTTCATATTAAACAATCCGATATGTACGAGTTCTCTTTTATAAGATTCTCTATATAATTCAAAGTTAAATAACAATAAACTTTATATTTTTTCTTATATGTGAAGCTTATCCCAAAAAATTTAAAGGAAACTATATACCAGCTCTTATAAGATTGTCCCCCCCAATGCGTACAATGAAGATAAACTGTTGAATGATTTGGATAAATCACTAAATTAATATAAATATTATTATAATATAAAGGGTTAGACACTTTTCCTTTCGACTTTACAATTTCCTTTCGTTGTTAATAATTAAGATACATTTAAAATGCTTCTTTAGAACTATAATTTTGAAAATTTTTTGGTAGCTTCGATTCATTATGACTTTTTATATATTTCTAATACTTATGAATATCGCAGCTATAATGGCAGTGATTGCATTTTTTCATAAGTAATAAGAAAATTACATCTTGGTATTTCTAACCGCAGGCTAATTTTAAATTTCATTATAAAAATAAATTTCTTTAAGTATTATTTTTAGTATAAATTTCACACATTTCTATATAATACCTATTTTAGGCTCCCGTTTATAAGAATTACTCATATATTGGGTATTTCGCATATATATTCTTACTGTTGCAGTAGGTTCACTTCATGAATAATATTAACTTTAATAACTTTGAAGAAGCTGGCCAAGCCATTTTAAAATTCTTATCTCAACGCTTTGGCTTCAAATTGTGGATGATTACTCGTACTGAGGGTGACGACTGGATTGTATTATTGAGTGAAGATAATGGCTATAACGTTAAGCCCGGACAAGTATTTCATTGGGCAGACTCATTCTGCTCACACATGGTACAAAGTAATATGCCTCGTATTGCTCCCTATTCACCTGATATTCAAGTTTACGCAGATGCACCTATAAATCACCTAGTCTCAATTAAAGCCTATATCGGCCAACCTCTGTATAAAGAAGATGGCTCTCTTTTTGGCACTCTATGTGCAATTGATCCCGAACCTCAACCTAAAATTCTTGTTGAAGATGCTCCATTATTCGAGTTGATAGCAAAGGTACTCAGTTATACGATTCAAGCTGATATGAAAGCTGCTGAGTACATACGTAAAGCTGAGCGTTTTGAAATAGAAGCAATGTCCGACCCAATGACTGGACTTTTCAACCGTCGTGCTTGGGATGAGCTTATTATCAAAGAGGAAGAGCGCTGTAAGCGTTATGGTCACCCTACTGCTATTCTTATGATAGACCTTAATGATCTTAAGATCACAAATGATACTCTGGGTCATGCTGCAGGTGATGAGCTCATTCAAAGAATGGCTTTAGCTCTCAAAAACACGGTACGTAGTAATGATATTATCGCTCGCTTAGGAGGTGATGAGTTTGCTGTGATGACCATTGAAACTAACTTAGAGCATGCGAAGAAGCTTGCATCAAGAATTCAAAATACTTTTACAAAAGTTGGAATTAGTGCTGCAATTGGCTTTGCAATGCGTAATCCAACCTTTGGGTTAGCTGAAGCTATCAAAGAAGCAGATGCAAAGATGTATCAGAATAAAGTTATGGTCAAATCGAGTAGCCATTAATTAAACTACTTACCCGATGCAGTCTTTGTATCTGGTAAGGCCTTATCTACAATCTGAAGATGTACTATTGAAATAATTCAATATAACCGAAAACCCTAGAGATTTTTTTGAAATAAAAACTATTATTTTTCATATCATTAAGAGCTTTAATCCGTTTTAATTCTGCACTTAGCCCTATCAAAATTGCGACTTTTCCAACAAAAATCCTGCAGTTTATTCCCAGGTTTTTGATCAAACGGTTAGGATCAACAATTTACTTTTATCATGAAGACTGATTATAAAAATAATAAAAGTCCATGCCAAAAAACCTTAAGTTCGCCAGCGAGCGCCGTAGTGACCAACGTAAAAAAGTCATACAAGCCGAAATGCTGCAGGCCCAAACATTTATACAGATCTATCTGCTCTTACCCTTCTTCTTTAAGGCATATCAGCATCAGCAACATCTTACGATGCGCAAACCCTAGAAGATGTCATCTAGCATGAAGCAAGCGCTGTGCGTGATAAAAAATTGACTGAACCTACACTGCGAATCTGCCTGTAGCTGATCAGCCTATTCCAGCCGAGTACAACGCAAGTGCAGCACTTCAATCAATTTATTAATTTGCGGAACTTTGAGCTGAAATATTTAAGCTAAATGTCATGAATAGACATATCTGCCAGTGCACCAAACTTTTCATCAAACGGCGCTAATTGTTCTTTGACGTATTTGGATCCGCGAAGTTTACGGCCATGCTTATCATAGTATTTATGAAAAAGTGTTTTGAAGGGATAGTACTGTTTTATGCTCAAGTCTTCCGCCATCTGATTGACCTTCGCTTCAAGCATCTTTTGAGCTACCCCTTGCTCACATTCTTTTGCGGTATCACGAGTTGCTGAAGAACGTTTTCCATTGATCATTAGTTCAATGTAGTAGGCCGAACCGCGCTTTCTGGGCTTGGGTAATTTCATGACGTAATTTCCAAAATTCTTGACGTAAACTTGACGTAAATTTAACGGCAATAACTGCATAAAATACGGGTTTTGCAGATAGTGCGGATAACGGCTCACTTTACTCAAGGCATTAAAAAAAGGCTTTAAGCTACTGTTTTCGCTTAAAACCCTTATAACATAACGTTTAGAATCTTGGTAGGTATAAGCAGACTCGAACTGCTGACCTCTACGATGTCAACGTAGCGCTCTAACCAACTGAGCTATACACCTAGAATGCTTGGCATATTATAAATTTTTCCGACCGAAAACAAGCCTTTTCATTTAGTTTTTAAAACGTCCGCGCAAGTTTTAAGCAAATCCTTGAATTTTTTCAATTCTTGTTCAGTTATTGGGGTTCCCGAATAAAGATTTTTTTCAAAAACCTGTATAGCTTGAATAAAGGCAGTCTGGTTTTCAATCTGAACCTGTTGAGATAAACGCTGCATCCAGTGATGAAAAGTTTCAGCAGACTGTTTTTTGAGATCGTCAGCTAAAGATTGATTCAGCTGCTGAATAGCGCGATCTAATGGAGATTGAGCCTGTCGGGCTTTCAGATAAATTCTGAAGACATAGGCCAAAATCAGTAGCACAATATTGCCCAGCAAAATTATGACACTCGAATAAACTGAACCGAGTCCTAATTTTGATAACCAGCTCTGTTGTGATTCTGCATTATAACCCACCACCTTACTTTGCCATTGGTAGCTGGCATAATCGCTCCAAACGCGTAGTTTGGTGACCCATAGATTATGCTGCGAGTTCCAGGTCGACTGATTTGCCGATACCCATGCATCCTGAGAAAGCAGATTTTGCATGCCATCATCTATACGCTGTGGAGCGATCATCGCGGTTGGATCAAAGCGTTGCCATCTCTGGTCAATCCAGACTTCTGTCCAGGCATGAGCATCCATTTGTCGGACTTCCCAGCTCATGCGATCTGGTGCCAACTCCCCACCCTGATAGCCGGTGACGACCCGTGCAGGAATCCCGACATAACGCATCAACATCACGAAACTCGAGGCATAGTGTTCACAAAAACCTTGCCGGGAATTAAACAGGAATTCATCAATCCGGTTTTGCCCCAGTTGGCCCGGCTTCAGGGTATAAATAAAGTTATTCTGCTGATACCAATTCAAGACTTGCTGCACATAACGCCGAGGATCTTCCGCACTTTGCGCATATAGACGTTGTGCTAATTGTTGCGCTCTCGGGTCAAGTCGGCGCTGCACCTGAGTATTCGTTCTTTCGATATATTGCGTTGGCAAAGCCTGAGGATCATATGCTGTCCCGACCCACTGTAACGAAATCGGTTCAACACGTTGCGTGAGCCGTCTCGGCACAATGCTCCAATCCTGACGGTTATAATAACGGCGTTCCACAGGTATCGATTTTTCCAACCCCATGATCCAGAACACCGAAGGATCCGCAGCCAGATATTGGTAGTTCCAGCCTGTAGGTACGGGTGAAGTATCCATCGGTTGTCGCATTAAAGGCTGCTGATTGACGAAACTGCTGGTCCAGCGTTGCCCATCATATTCATCTAGCACCAACGCTCGCCAATAGAGTTCTGAGCGTGGCGGAAGCTTGCTGATATCACCAATAATCCGGAAAGCAAGGGCACTGGATTGGGATAATTCAGCAATATCCCCAGGTGACATACTATCGCCAATGCCGGTCACACCCTTATTTTCAGGAATGGGAATATGCCAAAGTGGTGGCAAGCGCGGAAAGAAAATAAACAGCAAGATAAAAAATGGAACAGCGTACAAGATAAACTTGCCCACATGTTTGGCATCCTGTTGCAATGCTGCGCGCTGAGTGATCTGCTCCTGCTCAAAATCGCTAGTCTGAATCCGGTACAAACCAATCAGACAGCTGATTAAACACAGCACGATCACAATCGCCATCCCAAAAGATTGGCTATATAGGAATGAGCTGGCAGCAACAAACAGGGCAAAATTAAACAGAATAATCAGGTCACGTTTATTTTTACTTTCCAGTGATTTAGCAAATAAAAAAGTAGATAAAACTGCTACCCCAGCCTCAACACCAATAAAACTATGATGGCTCAAATAAATACTGCCGAGTGCCAAAGCCGTCAGTAGAAAAGTGCCCGTTTTGGGAAATGGCTGCTGACGTTTCAGGAAAATCCAGATACATACAATACTAATCACAAAAATAATACTGAGTAGAACCGGAATAAATGCCATCTGGGCGATGAGAATCAGGCCCAAAGTCAACACAATCGAGGTACGGATTTTTGCATTGATCATGAATTTACCCGCCTTAGGCCTGCGCCAACAATTGTTTGGCTTTCCGCAGTTGTTCTTCACCTGCACCCTGAGGCAATTCGGCCTGTGGCAAATGCAGACTATACGCACATTGCTGCTGCTCGCATTGCTCGACCAGACCCATCACAAATTCAAGTTTTTCTTCATGTGACTGACTCGGCATATGTGCATAATGAATCTCGATACTGTGTTCATCCTGATATTGCTCAAAGACTTTGACATACAAGCCTTGTCCACGCGCAAACTGCTTCCAGGACACCGCCTGCAAGGAATCGCCTGACTGGTAATTGCGCAATTCACGAAACTCATCCATATCCGGTTCAAAACGGTTAAAGTGATATTTATTTTCTGTGCTAAAAACTTCAGCTTTAGGCGCGACCCAGGCCGAATGCTGATGATAAAGATAGGTCCAGGCTCGAACTAACCCAAAGGGATAAACCGAATAAATCTGAATCACCGGATAATCAAACTTGCCACGTTGCTCTGCATAAAATGGCAGAATAAATTGCTGTTTTTGTGCATTCAGATAAACTTTCGCTAGCTGATTCCCTGCTTTGATATACAAATAGCGGGGGCGAAGCTGCTGCTGTTGAAAATAAAGATGCAGATTCACGCTATGACCGACCTGCCCCACATCATCTGCGATCAATTCAATTTTCAGGTCATGCAATTGCTTAAAAGTCAGATAAAAACTGATACACAGCACCGCACTGATTAAAAAGCAGAAACCTAAAATCAGGTTATTGGCATAGTTCACCCCGGCCACAAAGGTGATGAAGATCAACACCAGATACAGATAGCCCTGCTGATAAATAAATACCAAGACATCTTTCTGCGAGAGCTGTTTCTGCTGTGAGAATTGAAAGCGCTTGGCCAGCCATTTTTGCCAGGTTTTATCCAAGAGAGGACTCCTTTAGCTGACCGCAACCTGTTGCATCACATTAAACGTTTCAGCTTCACTTAAACCCAGACGATGCGAAGTCACCGCGACAAATACAGCCTGCACATCATCTGGTGTGACAAAAGCACGTTGCTGAATCAAAGCATACGCTTGTGCTGCGCGCTTCAAGGCCAGAAGGCCACGCGTAGAAAGTCCATGACGGCTTTTACGGGTTTCTTCTGCGAGATCAAGCAAATATTCCTGAATCGCTTCACTGATAAATATCTGATGCGTCAGACTTTGCAGATCCAGAATTTCATCTTCGGTAAAAATATGCGCCAGACTTGCAATCAGGGCAAAACGGGATTCCTGCTGTAATAACAGTTTTTCTGCATGGCGTGATGGATACCCCAAAGATAAACGCATCAGGAAACGGTCTAGCTGGGATTCCGGCAAAGCGTAAGTACCACTTTGGAATAGCGGGTTTTGTGTCGCAATCACCCAGAAAGGTTTCGGTAAGGCATAGCGTACGCCATCAATGGTGGCATAGCCTTCTTCCATGGCTTCGAGTAAGGCACTTTGGGTTTTGGGACTACAACGGTTGATTTCATCTGCCAGTAAAATCTGAGTAAAAATCGGGCCTTGTTTAAACTCGAACTGATGTTCTTTCTGGTTAAACATGTTAATACCGATGACATCACTGGCCAGCATGTCATTGGTAAATTGGATCCGCTGGAACTTTAACCCAGCCAGATGTGCCAGACTGCTGGCTAATGTAGTTTTACCCAATCCGGGTAAATCTTCAAATAAGACATGTCCGCCTGCAATCAAACAACAGAGTGCCAGTGTGGTCTGGGCCTGCTTATCCAACACAATGGCATTAACTTCTTCAAAAAAACGCTGGATCTTGGGTGCATAACTTGCAATTTTTTGTTCAAGCACAGTATTGATGTGTGCAATGTCGTTATTTTCCTTTTGTTTCATGCCCCAGATCACAATAATTTCCTTAATAAAACATGGCCTAAGATTAACATACACTGAAATTTAAATTTTCCCAAAAGATCAATCATCTGTCTGTGTAACTGAATAAAAATACTGATTAGAAAATGGCGAGGATTTAAATAATAGAAGAGTCAAAATGATCAGGTTGAAAAGAAGTAAGAAGCGCAGAAAACAAATAAAATGATCGACACAAATAGAGATCATTTTTCTTTTCGCTCAAATCTCAAAATACCAATCTGAGCTCATCCATCTATTTGAAAAGAATCATACTTAAAAGGTATAGAGACTTAAGCGATTTCATGGATTTTTATAATAAAACTTTTCTACGCTAGCTCAATCAATGACCTCAGATTTAACGCGATCGTCTATTCCTCATATTAATTTTTAACGATAAAAAAAAGCGCCCCGAAAGGCGCTTGCTATGAATTAATGATTAACACGGACACTTCTTCATATCACCGCCCGCAGATGGATAACGGGAATCCACACAGTGACGATAAAATGTTTTCGGGTCCATGGCTTCCAGATCGGGATGATGCTTGCGCATATGCTCCACATAGGTCTGGTAATCAGGTACACCGACCATCAGACGGAAACTTTGCTGCAAACGTTGCCACAAGGTCGCAATCCGCGACCAGTTTTTCGGATTCAGTATTAAATCCTTTTGTGACATTACGGTCATCTTGATGATTTTATAAATCATCGTTTTCCCGCTTTTGGCAAACTTCAGATTCATAATATTCCCCTTAATGACCTTTCGCTGGCTGAATCTCTTCAGGATCGCGATAAATCGCTTCTGCTTCATGTACAGATGGCTCAGGATTTGCCAATGCACGACGGATAACGCGAATTGCAGCAAACAACATGACAAAGGCTACAATCATAAAAAAAGCACAGAGTGCAGCATTAATCTGGTTCGACATCGCTACCGTCTGCATTTCTGCCACAGTTTTCGCTGGCGCTAGGATTTCATTATTGGCAATCGCCGTGTTGAAACGATCTGCCTGCGCCAAGAAACCAATCTTTGGATTTTCGTGGAAAATCTTTTGCCAGCCTGCTGTCATGGAAGTGATGAACAGGAACACTGTCGGGATAATTGTCACCCACACATATTTCTGTTTTTTCATCTTGAACAGAATGACAGTACCAAGAATGAGCGCCATCGCAGCCAAAATCTGGTTACCAATACCAAACAGCGGCCATAAACTGTTAATCCCGCCGAGTGGATCGACTACGCCCTGATAGACGAAGAAGCCCCAGCCTGCCACTGCAACCGCAGTACCCAACAGGTTTCCGAAGAAATTATGTGATTGTTTTACTGCTGGAATCACAATACCGACAGTATCCTGCACCATGAAACGACAGGCACGCGTACCCGCATCTACAGCAGTCAGGATGAATAGTGCTTCAAACAAAATCGCAAAGTGATACCAGAACGCCATCATTTCACGACTGTTGAAAATTTCGGTGATGATATGCGCCATACCAATTGCAAAAGTTGGCGCACCACCAGTACGCGACAGAATCGAGTTCTCACCCACTTCCTGTGCCAGTAAATTCAAGGCTTCAGGGGTTACCACAAAACCAAGGGTTCGCACTGCTTCTGCTGCGCTTTCTGCGGTAGTACCGAGCAAGGCTGCTGGTGAGTTAATCGCAAAATAAATTCCTGGATCCAGAATTGCAGCACAGATCAAAGCCATGATCGCTACAAAAGATTCCATCAACATACCGCCATAACCGATCATACGGATATCGCGTTCGTTGTTGACCAGTTTCGGTGTCGTCCCTGAAGAAACCAAGGCATGGAAACCGGAAATCGCACCACACGCAATAGTAATGAACAGGAATGGGAACATAGAACCTGCGAATACAGGACCAGTCCCATCAATGAATTTGGTAATCGCTGGCAGTTTCATTTCAGGCATGGCAAACAGGATACCCACGGCCAAACCTGCAATCACGCCAATTTTCAGGAAGGTCGACAGATAATCACGTGGAGCAAGCAATAGCCAGACTGGCAGTACCGATGCAATGAAACCATAAATGATCAGTGCCCAAGTGAGTTCAGTGCCAGAAAGCGTAAAGAACGGACCCCAATATGGATGTTGTGCGATGTTTTCACCGTAGATAATGCCCAGCATCATCAAGACAAAACCAATAATCGAGACTTCAGCAATTTTACCCGGGCGGATAAAACGCATGTAGATGCCCATAAAGATCGCAATCGGAATGGTGGCTGCAATACTGAATACACCCCATGGACTGTTAGTCAGTGCTTTAACAACGACTAGCGCCAATACTGCCAGAATGATGATCATCACGCCCAAGGCACCGAGCATCACGATAATACCGGCAAAGGTTCCGAGTTCCTGCTTGGCCATCTCACCGAGTGATCGACCGTCACGACGGGTGGAAATAAACAGTACCAGAAAATCCTGGACTGCACCGGCAAGCACCACACCGACTAACAGCCAGATCGTACCGGGTAAATAGCCCATTTGTGCTGCCAAGATCGGACCGACTAAAGGACCTGCACCGGCAATCGCTGCAAAGTGATGGCCAAACAGAACGCTTTTGTTGGTCGGCACATAGTCCAGACCATCGGCCAGACGATGCGCAGGCGTTAAACGGCGTTCATTCAGCTCAAATACTTTGGTGGCGATAAACAAACTGTAGAAACGGTAAGCAATGCTATAAACACAGGCGGCGGCAAGTACCAGCCAGACTGCATTGACATGCTCACCCCGACTCAGTGCTAGAACTCCAAAAGAGACTGCACCCACAATGGCTACCAGAAGCCAAATCATTTTCGAAGTCAGCGTCGACTTCTTTTGTAAAGTTTCCATTCAATCCCTCATATTGTGATGCATACAAATCAGCGTGATTGTTGTTGTTCGAGGTACTGCTGTTTTCCCTTGCGACTTTACGCCTGTTCTTTTGCTTTTCCTCTAAGACTTTGGCATAAAAAAAGGGATGATTTAAATCATCCCTCTCGATAATAGTCTATTTTCAAACCATTATGCACGTTCTAAATAGTCACCAGTACGGGTATCTACACGAACGCTTTCTTCTTGCTGTACGAATAATGGAACACGTACCACAGCACCTGTTTCAAGTTTCGCTGGCTTACCGCCACCGCCAGAAGTATCACCACGAACACCTGGATCAGTTTCAACGATTTTAAGTACGACGAAGTTCGGTGGAGTCACGTTTAAAGGCACGCCATTGAACAACATGATGGTACATTTTTCATTTGAATCGTCTTTTAACCATTTTGCAGCATCGCTCATTGCTGTTTTATCAGCTGCGATCTGTTCAAAGGTAACAGGATCCATGAAGTTCCACATTTCGCCATCGTTGTACAAGTATTCCATTTCTACTTCAACGATATCAGCCGCTTCTAGGTTCTCGCCTGATTTGAAAGTTTTTTCCAGAACTTTACCTGATTTAAGGTTACGTAATTTTACGCGGTTAAAAGCTTGGCCTTTACCTGGTTTTACGTATTCGTTTTCCATGATTGAACATGGGTTGCCATCAAGCATAACCTTAAGGCCTGACTTGAAATCATTCGTAGAATAATAGGCCATGACTGGCGCACTCCAAACTTACTAACTTTAATCTATTGATGCTATGGGCTGTTGCGATGTCATTTAGCAAGTCTGACACGAACATTGAGTTGCCACATGCACATTCATTTGATGTTGCGTATTCTAAATGAGCAATACACTTTGCCGCAATGAAAAAATCCGCTTTCACCCACTCAGGCTGTTTAAGTTACAATCAGACATGAAAATCCTTTGTTTATTCATGTCTTGCTCAACGTTAAAATACCATCAGGCGAGCACGAAGATCAGCATAGCTTAATCACTCTTTATTTTATAGCGCAGTGGATTATTGCGCTTCCGCACAAACTGTTAAACTGTGCCCATCAGGCTTTGTCCTCTCACTTATTATTGTTAATCTTCCGGCATGACGAACTATTTATATCAAGAACAAAACTGGCAATCACAGCTCAGCGACCTGATCACTGATCCACGCGAACTGCTTGAAGTGCTGCAACTCGCACCTGAACAGCTTCTCTCAGGCGCCATTTTAGCTTCTGAACAGTTTAAACTGCGGGTACCACGTGCTTTTGTGGGCAAAATGCAGACCGGAAACCCTTTAGACCCATTGCTTTTACAAGTGCTGCCCCATCATCTGGAACTGGAAGAACATCCAGGATTTGTTACCGACCCCTTGGGCGAAGAACAGGCCAATCAGCAACCCGGCGTACTGCACAAATATAAATCCCGTTTCTTGCTGACACTGACTGGTGCCTGTGCTGTACATTGCCGTTATTGTTTCCGCCGGCATTTCCCCTATCAGGAAAATCTGCCTAAAAATGAAGACTGGATAAATATCAAGCAATATCTGGAAAGCCAACCCGATATTAATGAAGTGATTCTGAGCGGCGGTGATCCACTGACCTTATCGAACCGGAAATTAAAAACCTGGATTGAACGACTAGAATCAGTACCACATCTCAAATTCTTAAGAATACATTCACGAGTTCCTATTGTGATCCCCAACCGAGTCGACGAAGAGCTACTTAGCATGTTAAAAAACAGTAGGCTACGTATTATTCTGGTGGTACACTCAAACCATGCATCGGAGCTGGATGACTTCACTTGCAAGCGTTTAAACCAACTGGTTCAACAGCAGATCACTGTTCTGAATCAGGCGGTTTTATTAAACGGGGTAAATGATTCTGCTCAGGTTTTAGTGGATTTAAGCTATCGCTTGTTTGATGCCGGGGTCATGCCTTATTATTTACATGTACTTGATAAAGTAAAAGGTGCGCATCATTTTGATTTAGCGCCTGACCATATTAATGAGATTTATACAGAAGTTTTAGCGAACCTTCCGGGGTATTTGGTTCCTAAACTGGTTCGAGAAATAGCGGGCGAGAAGAATAAGACACCGCTTTTTGGGGTTTCAACATTTTTGAGTTAAATAATAAAGATGAGCACGCATACTTCAGACATTTTTCAGACACCGACGGAACTTAAACGAGAGCAGTTGAGCTTTTGTCCAACCACTGCCAAGGCTTTGCAGGAATGGGTTGCGGGGATTTCGATTCTACAGCTGGGGAATTCCTCCAAATCCCTGTTTAATGCCTTATTGGAAGTTTCCGAGCTGAAATGTCCAGAAACCCTGCGCTTTGACCTGATTCAAGTCTTGCATCCCACCCTTGAAAATGTCCTGACCAGTCTGGAAAAGCATTTCGTCAATCAGGGCCTGATCACTTCCGACCGGAATGACCAGATCATTGAACTGGCCATGCTGCTGCGCAGTCATTTTGCCAAAATTTATATCGATATCGTCAAACGCTGTAATCATCAGCTGACGCATCAGAAGTTTTCGCTATTTTCTCTAGGCAAAAAGAAGAGCATTCAAACTGCCCGGATGGTATCGATTTATTATGCCCTGCAACAACTCACACTTCTGTTATATCAACAACATATGCTGTATAGCACGCCGGGTCTGGGACAATGGCTGGCTGCCCATCAACTGCTTGAATGTGCAATAGACAACAATTTCTATCAAAGCAATATCAATCAGGTATTAGGCACCCAGCATGATATCCAGAACATTGCACATGCCTATGCACAGCTGATTTTACTGGATATCTTCAATACTCATCAGATCCGGCCTGCAGAAATTCAGGGCCTGTATCTATGCAGTTTTGACTGGGCCAAACTGGTACAGATCCTGCCGAAGGAAACCACGCTGTCCCGTTATGTGGTCGATGCCAGCAAAGATCATCCGCCAATCTTTAATTCCCATCAAGAGCCACAGTTTCAGCCGAGCTTCTATATTTCCACTCAGAACCTGATGGATCATTTAACAGGTACTCAAAGCAAAAATGCCCAGTATCTGTCGCGGAATGAAAAACTGTTCCTGACCCCTGCACTGCATTTTCATATCTACAATCTGCTCTCGAACAATGTCGAGCGTCGTCATGAACGTTATGAATATTCAGCACAGATCAATATCTGCTTTGGCTTGAGCGTGGCGCATTTTTACCTGTCTAAAGGTAAAAACTTCAATGAAACCCTGGAACTCGATGCCAATTATAATTTCCAGAGCGAAAGCAGTTTTGTCAGCTCGATGGAAAACGCCATTCCAAGTAGTTTTAGCAGCATCAAGGCGCTCGATCGAGAAACCAAACAGATCCATAGCGCTGAAGTTCTGGATATCAGTGTCAATGGTTACCGGATTAAATGGACTGGTATTACCCCGGCTAACCTGAAAACCGGTGAATTCATTCTGGTTCAGGAAAAAACCCAGAGTCAGTGGCGTGGCGGTGTGATTCGCTGGATCAAGCAGTCAACGGATAAGAGCCTAGAAATCGGGCTGGAAATTTTGGCACAAGAGCTCTTTCCTTGTGCAGCTTATACCCGTACCGAACGTCATCATGTCAACTATCAGCCTGCCCTGTTGGTGAAAATGACGCAACTGGATCAGGTCTCGACCAGCCTGATTGTCTCTGGTTCACAGATGTTTAGGGAAAAACAAACCATTCATTTACGTCTTGGTCAGGAAGAAATCAAAATCTATCTGACCAAAGCACAACTGATTACGCAGAGTTTCATCCGTTTTGATTATGAATTACTCAATGATCAGGAAGAAGAGATGATCGAAAACTTTATCGATCAGCACATGAATGAAAGCAGAAATCATGATTTATGGGAAGCATTGAAGTGAGAAATCCATTATTGTCTAAAAAGTTAAAACGTACTGAAACACGTTTACTGATTATTGATGATAATCAAATTAGATATAACCAAATCCGTGATCTTCTGACCAGTCATGATTATCAGGTCGATGCTGTGCTGCTGGATGATCTGCAGTCTTTTGAAAAACAGCTGAATTTCAAATGGGATCTGCTTATTTTTGGGCGTGCCTACGATCTGAAATACGAACAGGCCTTAGGGATCGTGCGTCTTTCGCAGCAACCTGACCTTCCGATGATTTTGCTTAAACCGGATGATTATCAGGCTGAACAGTATGCGCAATATATCCGTAAAGGGGTATATGACATTCTCAACTTCGACTACTTGGAACGCTTTTATGTGGGACTGGTCCGAGCATTGTCATTTAGCCGTTTGTCACAATCTCAGCAACATTTAATGACTGAGCTGGAAACAGCTCAAATTCAGGCACAATCTTTGGTAGATGACAGCAACCGTGCTGTCGCCACCATTCAGGAAGGGATTCATATTCAGGCCAATGCGGACTACCTGAAACTGTTTGGCTTACAAAATGAAGATGAGATTATTGGTCTACCTTTGCTAGATCTGCTCCAGCCTTCAGATTTGAATGATTTTAAAACGCGTTTCAAAAAGATTTCTCAGGGTCAGTTTGATTTAGGTCGGGTCGAGATCCAGTCTTTGAATCCGCATGTGTCCGCATCTAACCCATTAAAACTGGAATTCTTGCCTTCAACTGCTGAAGAAGATGCAGTACAAATTAGCATTGATACCCAATCTCAAACGGTTTCTTCCGAGAAGACTCCTGGAAAGCCAAGCGTTTTTCAGTCACTTAAACGTGAACTCAGCAAGCAGTCTGCACCGGTGAATGCCTTGGTCACTTTCTCTTTTAGCGCATATGACCCGGAAGTTCTACAGTCTGACTGGGCCACTTTTAATGGGTACTTTGATGCAGTCAAAGAATTCCTCAAGGAACAGACCCATATTCCCCTGTTTAAACTGGAATATGATGTTGTTGTCGGTCTGTTCCAGGCAGACTCTAAAGCAATTCTTGAATCCAAACTGATCAGTTTAAATGCCTTAAGCAAACCGCAACTCATTACAGTGGGACAAAAGTCATTCCCTCTAAATTTGCGCTTGGGCTATGTCATGCTTGAACAGGGTTTGCAGGATGAAATGCACTGCAATAAGCTGATTGCACAAGCATTCTCCAACCCATTACCTAAAGCAGAAGTAGCATCTGAGTTTAAACTCGATATTCCTGTATCACTAAGCAGTCAAGCCTCTGTAGAAATGCCAAGTATAGATTTCAGTGTTGCTGAAACACCAGTTGCCAGCTCAACAACAGTTGCAGCCGTCAGTCCAGCAGTCACGTCTATTCCTAGCACCACACCTTCTATTTTGAAAGCCTTAAGTGAATGTCTGGAACGTGGCGAGATTCATTTAAAGTATCAGCAACTCTATGATAAAGAAGATACTCGGTTATATACCTATGAAGTGACCAGTGGCTTTATTTTTGAGAATAAATGGCAGGATATTTCTAGCCTTTTAGAACTTCATGAAGATGATGAACTGTCCATTAAACTGGATCGCTGGATTCTGGTTGAGGCCAGTAAACAGCTACACAACTTTATTACCCAGTATCCTGATGCAAGCTTAATTGTCAATTTGAACCGTGCCGTGCTATTTAAAGACCGCACCTTCCCGGAATTTATTTCCAAGCTGATTACGATTATTCGCAGCAAAGTGAAGCACCCGCTAATCTTGCAATTCTCAGAAGAAGATATTTTACTGAATCAGCAAGATGCACAAAAATATCTACGAGTGCTGTATGAACATGGTGCGCTGATTGCACTTCGTGATTTTGGTCAATCCATGTACAGTCAAAATTTACTGCGCGAACTTGAACTGGATGGTGTTAGCTTACATTCGAGCTTAACCAATATGCTTAATAAAGACACCGAGATTGAGCAGTTACAGGAAAAAATCACCAGTTACAACGAAATTAAGCCACTCAATATCCTGATTCGTGAATTAAATGATATGACACTTTTCGCGAATGCCTGGAACGTGGATGCCCGCTTTATTCAGGGGAATTATTTCCAGAAAAAACTCGATCATTTGATTGATGTACAAGATCACTAAGATCTTGTACAAGCCTGCGCATTTAGGAAATCGAATGATAATTTTTTAAATTGCAGGCACAAAAAAAAACGGGCTTAAAGCCCGTTTTTTCATTTTGGGTATTAACGTTTAACAGAACGTGACATACCAGCAAAACGTTGTTTGAACTTGTCGATACGACCGCCAGTGTCAACGTTCTTTTGCTTACCAGTGTAGAATGGGTGGCAAGCTGAACATACGTCTAGATAAAGAGTTTCTTTACCAAGAGCTGAACGAGTTTCGATTACGTTACCACATGAACAAGTAGCAACTAAAGTTTCATATTTTGGGTGAATATCGGCGCGCATCGTCGATTACTCCATTAGATTCAAGAAGGTTTAGCTGTCATCGCTATTGATCACTCTCAAATGAGGAAGCAGGAACATCGTTCATGCAGATCAACACCACAACAGACCATTCTTTTGGCCCACCGAGACGGATACCGTCAGAGCTAAGCACAACAAGTGGGCGTCATTATACGTGAAACGAATTCAATATGCGAATTATTCTTCAGCTTCTGATCCAGCCTCTTTGGCCCACAGATTGGCAATAATCCCGCAGACCATCAACTGAATCTGATGGAAAATCATGATCGGCAGGACAATCATGCCCAGCGGCTGGCCAATAAATAAAATTTGCGCCATCGGTACTCCACTGGCCAGGGTTTTTTTAGAACCACAAAAGAATGCCGTTTTCTGGTCAGCGCGGCTGAAGCCCAGCCAGCGTGGAATATAAAGTGATAATAACATCACAATGGTGAGTAACACCGAGCAAGCCAGCAATAGCAGCAACAAGGTACTCAGGCTCACTTCATTCCACAGACCAGCCACTACGGCGCTACTAAAAGCGCCATACACCACCAGTAAAATCGAGCCTTGATCGAAAACCTTGACGATTTTTGGCATTTTCATCATTTGGGGATAGATCCATGGACGCAGAATCTGTCCTAAAATAAACGGCACCAAGAGCAGCAGTGTAATCTGGATAATCGATGAAGTCGGATCAAAACCATGATCAGATTGACCGAGAATAAAAAATGCCACCAATAATGGGGTAATAAACATACCGATCAAATTGGAAAAAGAGGCGCTACATACCGCCCCGGCGACATTGCCATGAGCCACCGAAGTAAATGCGATCGAGGACTGCACGGTGGATGGCAAGAAACACATAAACAGGAAGCCCCAATACAGTTCCTGTCCGAGCATCGGTAATAAAATCGGCTTGGCCAAAAGTCCAAGAATTGGAAACAGGGCAAAAGTTAGCGCAAAAACTAAAGTATGCAATTTCCAGTGCATAATGCCCTGCAACACGGCTTCACGAGACAGTTTGGCACCGTGCAGGAAAAACAGGATGGCAATCGCTCCTGTCGTCACCCAGCCAAAGATTTCAGCCGCTTGCCCCGAAACTGGCAGCACACTGGCCAGCAAAACCATCACAAACAACAGTATCGTAAACCGATCCAATGCCAAGAACTTAAGCATATCCCTATAATCCCTCAGATTTTATTGTTTGATATAAAAATGCCCGGCTATCTTAACAGATGCCGGGCCCATGCTATGCACTCAGATTGATGTAATATTTTCATCTATACATGAATGCATTTCATATATCTCGCTACATCACACTTAGTTATTACGTGCATTGTTGTCTTGCTGGATCAGCTCGATCTTGTAGCCATCTGGATCTTCTACAAATGCAATTACAGTCACGCCACCTTTCATCGGACCGGCTTCACGCACCACATTACCGCCACGCGCTTTAATCTCTTCGCAAGCCTTGTAAGCATCATCAACTGCAATCGCGATATGACCATAAGCATTGCCCAGTTCATAGCTGTCTGTATCCCAGTTATGCGTCAATTCCAGTACGGTGTGATTTTCTTCATCGCCATAACCGACAAAAGCCAAGGTAAAACGGCCCTCTTCGTAATCACGCTTACGAAGCAAAGTCATGCCAAGTACTTCAGTATAGAACTTGAGAGATTGTTCTAAATTGCCTACACGTAACATGGTATGCAGCATGCGCATATTAATCATCCTTCTGTACAGATTGTTGTTGGTGTTCACCGAGCAGTTTTGCGACCCAAACCACCAGAATCAGGATCGGAATCCCGATTAGAGTAGTCATCAGGAAGAAATTCGGATAACCGATATTGGTGACTATAGTACCCGAATATCCGCCTAAAATCTTAGGGGTCAAAGTCATGAGTGAGCTAAAAATCGCATATTGAACAGCGGTAAAAGACACACTGGTCAAGCTCGACAAGAATGCAATAAACGCAGCACCAGCCAGCCCAGCAGCCAGATTGTCGACAATAATAGCAAAATAAAGCCACTTGTCGCTATAAGGTTTAATTACCTTACCACTGACTTCGACTGTATCTGAACTGTTGCCATCCACCACTGCCAAGGGCTGAATATCGACATCCAGATTCTGGGTACTAGCCAACTGATCATTGACCTGATAAACATGCGTGGTTTGCTGAAGTGCCTGATCATCTTGCATCAAGACTGCACTGATAATATGTGCAGGTGACTGAATCAGTTGCTGTGCAGGAATCGCGGCAGTAAATACGCCTTCACTTTCCAGTTTTGCCTCAATATTCTGATCATTGATTTGCAAAACAATCTTTTGATTTTCTTGCAGTGCTTCACCGACATACTGGCCGCGCACTACAATGGTCTTGTCCTGTTCAGCTACAGTGAGGCTATTGTCACTGGTGATCGGCAAGATCTGTAACTGGGTGCTGCCCTGTTCTGTGGTCAAATACGGCATATTGACCTGTACCGAGGCCTGATCAGTAACATCTCCATCCAGATAAGCAGCCGATACTTGTAGCTGTTTGCTCTGCGCCAGCACAGCACTCGGTATATCCAGCTTCCAGTAACCAACTTCATCGGTCTCTGCCTGATAAACCTGATTACCGGCTTTAACTTCCACAGCTGCCAGTTTTTCACCAGACTTGACCAGGCCGATAAAAATCAGGTTGGTAGAACAGGCCAGTACGGCACCGACAAACATCAGTTTCATGATGTTCATCTTCTGGGCCAAGAGCCCGCCAAGGAAACCACCGACTAAAGAGAAAATCACCCCATAGACTTTAACGGCCTCGGCAATCTGTTCTTTACTGAAATTCAGGTCCTGATAGAACACATTGGAAATGACGCCGGCAATAATATCGGAAACCCGATAAAAACCGATCAGCAATAACAACACCAATGCCAGTTTCAAGCCATAACGTTTAAAGAAATCTGCAACCGGATTGACCCAGGTTTCATAGGCCATTTGCTTGTTAACCGCACCCATTTTTACCAAGCTTGCACCAATCGCAAAGGCCACTGCACCCGAGCCAACAAAGCGCAAAGCTTCAAAACAGAACAAGGCAAAGGTATCTTGAATGGCGAATTGTTCGGTGATGCTGGCCACCAGATTGCCCGAATAGATATAGCTCAGGACAAAACTGATCACCGCCACAAAAAATACGGCGACTAAACGGAAATAATCACTGCGCACATAGTGTTTTCGCACACGGTCAACCTGCGGCTCCCGAATGGACAGTGTGGTGATAATACCGACCAGCATGACAGCAGCCATCGCCAGATAGGTCCATTTCCAGGCATCATAGATATAGTTGCCTTTCGCAGTTCCCAAATAGGCCGCCAGAAACAAGGCACCAGCACCGGCCACAATCATCCCGATCCGGTAACCTGCATTATAGGTGGAAGCCAATACGGTCTGCATCTGGGTTTCCGCCAGCTCAATCCGGTAGGCATCAATCACAATATCCTGCGTTGCTGCGGAGAAACCAAGCAGGACTGCACCGAGCGCCATTTGCTGTAAATGTGTTGCACCCAAAGCCGGATCAGAAAAGGCCATAATGGAAATGGCACAGACAATCAGAATCTGCGCAATCAGCAACCAGGCACGACGACGTCCCAGAGCCTTGGTCAGAAAAGGGACAGGAAGTTCATCAATGAGCGGTGCCCAGACGAATTTAAACGAATAGCCCAATGCGGCCCAGCTAAAGAAAGTTACTGCACTTTTGCTGATTCCGGCCTCACCTAACCATAAAGACAGACTGGAAAAAATCAGAAGAATCGGCACACCAGCCGAAAATCCCAAGAACAGCATGATCAATGCACGTCGATCTAAAAATGCTGTAAATGCGGATTTCCAACCCGTCGTTTGTGTTGTCATTGCTTTATTATTTTCCGCAGAAAAACCAATTGCTGCTATTCAATCCTGTAATAGCGTATCTTTCAACAAGATTTATATATTTATCACATTTCCGGTTTTTTATTTTCTGGCAAAAGCGACATGTTGGCTTGAATTTTTCAAGTAAATCTGTATACCTTAACTCTCATCAACGTAATATTTCGTTTTGGATTTTCAACAGTGACCCAGAGACTCGATCAAATTAATTCTTCTATTGCCAGCAACACCAGCACAACTCCACAAAAAATCCGCTCAGATTTACTTATCTCTGCATTTGAACAAAGCGAAATTAAAAATACTCTGGACCATACCCGGTTAACATCCACCCAGCTGACGCATATTCCAAACCTAGAAAAAATTCCTGCGTCAACCAAACGGATCAAGCCCCTGAATAACTTTTTGGGCCAAGATCGCGCACGCGCCTCAGTTGAGGCCGGGATTGCCCTGCCTTATTCCGGCTATAACATTTTTGCTGTGGGTACCGCAGGACTCGGAAAACGCACCATGGTGAAGCGTTTGCTGCAACAGCACGCCAAAACTATGGAAACCCCGAATGACTGGGTGTTCGTCAATAACTTTCAGAACCAGCGTCAGCCGATTGCGCTAGAACTGCCCTCAGGTCAAGGGCCGAAATTCCAGGCCATGTTGAATCAAAGCTGGCAAACGATCCTCAAGCAGCTTGAGCGCCGTTTTACTGCAGAGACCTATCATAACCGCATTGAAATGATTCGCCAGGAAACGGGTGATGAACAGCAGCAGGCACTGATCGAACTGACCAAAGAAGGCGCAGAACTGGATCTGAAGCTGATCTCGCGACATGATGAGCACTGTTTTGTCCCTGTGCATCTGATTGATGACAAATTGCAGGAAATGTCTCAGGAAGATCTGAATGCATTAAGCAACAAAGATCGTGCCGAACTAGCCTCTAACATGCGCTATATGGACAAGAAACTGGAACGTTTGGGTTTACACCTAGGTGATCTGGAAGATGATGCACGCGATCGCGTACAGATCCTGAACCGCGATATCGCCAAGCAGGTCGTCTTGCCGCGAGTCGAACAGATTCTAGCGAAATTCAAACATGTGGAAGGTCTGGAACATTATCTGAAATATTATGCCGAAGACATTATCAATAATGTCGAAATCGTGCTGGAACAGGAAGAAGATGACTTCACTCCGGCACTATTCAGCCGCGTTCCGGCACGTTATCAGGCAAATGTAATTATTACCCATAAGCCGAACAGTGGTGCACCGGTGATCTTTGAAGATTTTCCAACGCATTACAACCTTTTGGGTCATGTGGAACAACGGACCCAAAATGGCACGATTACCACCGACTTCACCCTGATTCGTTCAGGTACCTTGCACAAGGCTAACGGTGGCTTCCTGATGCTGGAAGCGGAACAATTGCTGGAACAGCCCTATGCATGGCAAGGCTTGAAGCGCGCGCTTAAATCGGGGCATTTAAAATTGTCCTCGCTTGAGCATATGATCACGTTAACCGGCAGCATTTCGATTGAACCTGCTTCGATTCCATTGAATATCAAGGTCATCTTGCTGGCTGAGCCTGAAATTTATTATGAAATTTTAGAGCTTGAACCAGAGCTGGGCAGCATCTTTAAAATCCGTGCTGATTTTACCGATACATTACAACGTAATGACGACAACGAGCAGGCCTATATGCAGCTGATTGCCGACTATGTGCAATCGGATAAATTATTACCTTTTGACCGTTCTGCTTTGGCGGCATTGCTCACAGATTCCAGCCGTCAGGCCGAAGATCAAAGTTCATTGTCATTACATGCCCTGACGCTGGGTGATCTGATCCGTGAAGCACATCATCATGCCTTCCAGGCCGGTGACAAGATGGTGTCAGAAAAACATATCAATACCGCACTGGATCATCGCAAATATCGTCTCGGCTATTTACGTGAACTGTATTGGCAAGATCTGACTCGTGGTACCCAATTGATCGAAACCCGTGGTCATCGTCTGGGCCAAATCAATGCCCTGTCGGTGATTCATTATGCTGATGTTGAGTTTGGTCTGCCTTCACGACTGACTGCTTCGGTGTATCAAGGTGGCGGTGATATTCTGGATATCGAACGCAGTGTAGAACTTGGTGGCTCTTTGCATGCCAAAGGTGTGTTACTGATGTCATCCTTCCTGAAAGCGCATTTTGGTCGTGAACAGACCCTGCACTTCTCTGCTGCGCTGGCCTTTGAACAAAGTTATGGTCAAGTCGATGGTGACAGTGCCACGGTAGCGGAACTTTCTGCCTTACTGTCGGCCATCAGCCAGTTACCGATTGATCAGTCCTGGGCCATTACCGGTTCCATGAACCAGCTGGGACAAGTACAACCGGTAGGTGGTGTGAATGCCAAAATTGAAGGTTTCTTTGATGCTTGCAAGTTACAAGGTCTGACCGGAAAACAAGGTGTGATTATCCCGCGTCAAAATATGCAGCATCTGATGCTGCGTAAAGATGTCACCATTGCTGTGGAAGAAGGTCAGTTCCATATTCACGCGATTGATACCATTGATCAGGCGCTGGAAATCCTGATGGCGCGTCCTGTCGGTACCTTGGATAAAAAAGGTCGCTATAGCAAAAATTCAATCTATGCCGCAGTAATGGCACAGCTGGATTATTGGCAAGCGATTGAAGATGGTGCCGAACTGGTCGAAGTGCCGAAGAAAAAGAAAAAAAAGAAGAAGAAAAAAGACAAGAAGCAAATCGTCGAGCCACAAACTGAAGTTGAAGCTGATGCTTCGACAGTTGAACAGCCGGATGCAGCGACAGAGGATTAACTCTGACCTTGACCTAAGCAAAAATAGAGCCAAAAAAAGCGCTTCTCAATGAAGCGCTTTTTCACATCTGAACTTAATTTAATACAAAATTAAGCATCAGCTGCCGGGCTATACTGTTCAACTAAAGGCTTTAATTCACCTTTTTGGAACATGTCGAGCATGATATCACTACCACCGATCAACTCACCATTGATCCAAAGCTGTGGAAATGTCGGCCAGTTGGCGATTTGTGGTAACATCGCGCGAATGTCCTGGTTTTCCAGAATGTTTACATAAGCAAACGGACGACCAATTTGACTGAGTGCTTCTACTGCACGTGCAGAAAAACCACATTGTGGAAATTGCGGTGTGCCTTTCATGTAAAGAAGTACTGCGTGTTTTGCAATTTGGTCACGAATTAACGCTTCGGTATCGCGTGCTTGTTCAGTCATTGATAAATCCTCAACTCATCTGTCTCGCATTATACCCAAATCCAGGCAAAACAGTATGTCTAAAGCAATAATTCCAATTTTATTTACAATTACCCTTTAAATCTGAGTGGGTTTTTGCTTATATAAGTTTTTCTTTCCACCTAACAGTTAAGAGTTAGTCATGAATAATATTACCCTCGCACCGGTACAAACTGATCAACCGTCTCATTTGATGCCTGTTTTTGGCCGTCAACCGATCAGCTTTGTCCGAGGACGAGGTGCATATCTTTATACCGAAGATGGTACAGAGTATTTAGATGCATTAACCGGAATTGCGGTATGCGGTTTGGGCCATGCGCATCCAGTCATTGCCGAAGCGATTGCTGAACAGGCAGCGACCCTGATTCATACCAGCAACCTGTTTGAAGTGCCTTGGCAAACCGCTGCCGCACAGAAACTGGCTGAAGTTGCAGGTATGGAAGAAGTATTTTTCTCCAACAGTGGCGCAGAATCAAATGAAGGTGCAATCAAGATTGCACGTAAATTCGGTCATATGCAAGGCATTGCTTCACCAAAAATTATTGTTGCTGACCAGTCTTTCCATGGTCGTACCATGGCCACCCTGTCTGCTACAGGCAATAAAAAAGTGCAAGAAGGTTTTGGCCCGCTGGTTGAAGGTTTTATTCGTGTACCTTTTGGTGATATCGAAGCAATTGAAGAAGCTGCAATCAATCATCCGGATATCGTAGCGATTTTGATTGAGCCTATTCAGGGTGAAGGCGGTGTGAATACCGCACCTCAAGGTTTCAGCTATTTAGAAGAAATTCGCCAAATCTGCAACCAGCATAACTGGCTGATGATGCTGGACGAAGTGCAAACTGGTAATGGCCGTACCGGTAAATACTTTGCTTATCAGCACACCAATATTATTCCGGATGTACTGACCACAGCCAAAGGCTTAGGAAATGGCTTCCCGATTGGTGCAGTCATGACCCAAGGTCGTGGCGTCGGTGTATTAACTGCTGGAAATCACGGTTCTACCTATAGCGGTACAGCACTGGGTTCGCGTGTGGTCTATACCATTCTCGATATTATGCGAAAAGAAAATATCGTCGCGAATGCGGCTGAAAAAGGTGCTTATATCGTTGACCAGCTACTCAACAAACTGGCAGATCAAAATGTCATCGTACGTGGTTTCGGTCTGATGATCGGGATTGAATTACCAAAAGAATGTGGTGATCTGGTTGCGATTGCACGCAATGAATACAAGATGATTATCAATGTCACTGCAGGCAATGTCGTTCGTCTGTTGCCTACCCTGAATATTACCCAGGAGCAGGCAGACCAGTTGATCGAACGTCTGGTAAAAATGATCAAAGCTTATTTGGCATAAAGCCCTAGCCTAAAAATTAAAAAAGCCGCTCTAAAGCGGCTTTTTTATTATTCTGCACTCTATGATGCGTTTTGTAACATACGTCCGCCAGAGATCTGGCTAAAATATTGTTTCAGGGTATCAAGACAACGAAGAATTTTTGTCGGTTGTTGTTCACGTTTCGGAATAACCGCATACAGTGTAATCGATGGCAGTCTCCATTCAGGCAGAACTTCAACTAAAGTACCGTTAAGCAAATCCTTTTTAGCATCAAGATATAAAACCTTGGCAATCCCATTACCCTGCAAGCACATCGATTTTGCAACCAAACCGTTATTGGTACTGAAACGGGATTTCAGTTCAAACTCGGCTTTTTCTGCAGTATTCACATGTTGGAAATGATAATACTGATGGTTTTTAAGATGCGTTAAAGGCAAGACCTCATGATTTTTAAGATCATCAGGTTTCGAAATAATGGTGCTTTGATTAATATAACTCGGTGTCGCCACCAGAATTTGCTCAATCTGCATCAATGGCACAACCTGAAGATTATGCTCATCATTTTTCTGTTCAAATCTTAGGGCGATATCAACTCGCCCATCCAACAAATCAACCTCATGATTGTTTGTTTCTAAATGTACTGCCAAGCCGCGATGTGCAGCTATCCAATGAGAAAGTGCAGGAATCACATGATTCGCGCATAATTCTGGCAAAGAAACGATACGCAGCTCACCCACGAGATCATCACGTAACTCATTGATCCGGACTTTACCGCGCTCAGCAGCAGATAACATTTCTTGACAGCTATGGAAAAAAGCTTGTCCCGCTTCGGTCAGACTTAATTTTCTCGTCGAACGATTTAGAAGTACGACTTCCATATCGTGTTCTAATGAGCGAATTTGTTGACTGACGGCGCTGGTCGTAATCCCTAATTCACGGGCAGCACCGCTAAACGAGTTCTTCTCCACAACGCAAGCAAAGACACCCATTGCTCGAAGTTGATCTAACATAAATTTCCCTCTAAACTTATGAGGTGCTTCATCATTTGATAAAAGCAACTTATTGTATTATACGGCGAAATTTACACTTTGCATTATTTATTTAATTGTTTGGTAAAACTGCAGTAGGATTAATAGGTTTGCCGTCTAAGCGCACCTGAAACTCAAGCATGGTACGGTTTGTACCAGTCGATCCCATTTCTGCAATTTTTTGACCAGCCGTTACATTTTGGCCACTTTTCACATTCAATTTACTGTTATGTGCATAAGCGGTGATATAGCCATTGATATGCTTCACCAACACCAGATTGCCATATTCTTTCAGGCCATCAGCGGCATACACCACCTGCCCGTCTGCTGCTGCAAATACCGGATCGCCGACATTGCCACTATAGTGGGTGCCCTTGATATTAGAAGCTAAATTGTATTGCTGAAGAATCGCACCATTCGATGGTTTTACCCAACGTAAACCTGCAGCCGTAGATACTGGCGTAACCGGTGCAGATGTATTGACGCGTGGTGTGGTTTGTACTGTGGTTGCTGGTGTCACCGGTGCCGGTGTAGGCACTGCAATTGTTTGACGCTGGATTGGCGCTGCCTGAGTCATAGCCTGAGTACTGGTGCTACGGCGCGCAGTATTGCTTTTCAGGCGGATTGATTGTCCGACATAAATCCGGTAAGGCGCACTGATATCATTCATCTCCGCGACACTGATATAGTTCAGCCCATAACGTGCTGCAATCCCGCTCAATGTATCTCCTGAACGCACCGTATAGAAATCAGGAGCTGTTGCATAATGCGTTGCATTATTCACCTGGGGTTTGGTGGCACAACCGGTAATTACTCCTGTAGAAATAACAACGGTCGATAAAACAAGGGTTTTAATCAGGGTTGCAGGCGAAGCTACGACACATTTCGGTAACACCAAGAACATTATCTTCCTCTCTAATGCTATACGGTTGCAAAATTTCGTTAAGATTAGCAAAGTTTTACGGCAATATACTTGCAATCGCGAGTTTTTCACAAAGTTATAACACTAAGGACGCATTTTCTTCCAATTGTGTTTGCAAATTCCGCAAACTCTCATAATTGGTGGCATCCATCTGAATCGGGGTAATACTGACATAGCCATTGGCGACCGCAGAGAAGTCTGAATCAATCTCGCTAAATCCCGGCTTAGGTTCTGCGACTGCTTCTCCCGAGAGTCCAATCCAAAATACCTGACGACCACGCGGATCTACATGACTCGTCACCGGTTTAGACTGACGGCGGCGACTTTGATATGTCACTTTTTCACCCTGCAATTCAGTTACATCTGGAATATTGATATTAAAAATATGTCGCTCAGGCAGAACAGGCAAACCACGAGCAATAAAATCATGCACCCATTCGGCGGCCAACTGATAATCCTGAGGCTGCTGATAGCCACGTACATTCGGCCCACTCAGTGATACGGCAATCGCAGGATGTTTAGTTAAACGACCTTCAAAGGCCGCCCCGACTGTACCGGAATACAAGATATCATCTCCCAGATTTGCGCCGCTATTTATCCCGCTAACCACTAGGTCAAATTCAAAATCAAATAGCCCGTTCATAGCCAAGTAAACGCAATCTGCCGGCGTCCCATTAACCGCCCAGACATCAGGAGAAATCTGGATTGGGCGTAAAGGGCGGTCCAAAGTTAAGGCACTAGAAAAGCCACTGCGTTCACTTTCCGGTGCCACAATCACCACTCGCCCCAAAGGCTTTAGCGCTTGCGCCAAAGCCTGAATACCGGGTGCAAACACCCCATCATCATTTGAAACTAAAATATTCACTAAAAAATCTCGTTACGCTAAAAAATGACTGACTAGGACATTTCATTGTATTAGTGCAGGAATTATATATATTTATTGCTCGACATCCATCTTTATAATATGTGGCTCAAGATGATTAAAAAATTCTCTTTACTTAGCGCTCTCACTTTAAGCTTGGCAGCATTTATTTCCCCTTCAGTCATGGCAAACGATCTGACTGTTGAAGAAAACAATACCATTGTAAAAGAAGATATTGCATCAGCACAGGTTATGGCTGAAGTTTGCCCGGCAATCATTGGTCAAAATCCAAAATTTAACAGCACCGTTGAACAATTGATCCAGTCTTATCTTGCAGACTACTCAGATAAAGGCATGAGCTATCAAAAGCTACAGGCAGACAGTGAATATAAATCTTTACTTGAAGAAGCACGTCAGGGTGCAAAGCAAACCAGCTCAGACGAGCAGAAAACTGTCTGTGAAGAAATGCTGAACTACCAAGGCTAAGCCAGCTAAATTTTCAAATAAGACGGTGTAAACATCGTCTTATTTTCTCTTACAGATTTATTCATAATTCTACAGCTTCGCTACATTTTCCCACTTTTCAATTTCAAAAATAAGTTTAAGCTAGGCAAATTATTGTTCTAAATCCATTTTTTGAGTTTTCAATGAAAAATCCAATATTCCAAGCTTTAACATTCTGCGCAATTTCTGCCGCCACTCTTTTGGGAACTTCTGCATTTGCAGCCGATGAAAACATTAATGTTACCCCAACTCAGCAAGTGACCAAACAGGAACTGGCAGCCATTTATGTTCTTTCAGAAATCTGTCCAAGCATGGTCAAAGACAAGTCACAGTTTAATCAGGGTTATACCAAGCTGGTGACTGAGTATATGCCGGGCCAGCGTAATCCGGTTGAAAGCTTAAACCAGATGGCTAAACAGAACGATTTCCGCAATATTCTGGCCGAAGCACAATCGGATGCCAAGAAAGCCGGCAAGAAAAAAAATCAGGTGATTTGTAATGAATTAACCACCTATAACAATTAAGCTGCTTTTCTGCCGATAACTTACAATACTTTTGAAATAAGACCGGGTTTCCCATAGAAGTCAGCCTAGCTTTGTCCTAAAATGCTAGGCTCTTCGTGCTTACATCAAGATATAGGAACCCACTAGAAATGACCCAAAAAACTGCCCTTGCTGCATTATTATTAGTTCCTAGTTTTAGCTTTGCAGCAACTGTCCTATCTGCACCACCAGAATTGAATAATAAATCCTACGTGCTAATGGACTACGAGACAGGGCAACTTCTCGCTTCAAAAAATGAAAATGAAAAATTAGCCCCTGCTTCAATGACCAAGATGATGACCAGCTACATCATCGAACAAAAACTATTGAGCGGTGAACTCACTGAAGATGAACAAGTGCGCATGAACGAGTCAGCATGGTGTCGCGGCAGTAGCGCGGAATCATGTATGTATGTACCTTTAAATGGTACGGCAACTGCACTTGAAATGCTTCGCGGGATTATTATTCAATCAGGGAATGATGCATCGAAAGCCATGGCTGAACATATTGCAGGGAACGAGGGTACCTTTGCACATATGATGAACCAGGAAGCTAAACGTATTGGCATGACCAATACCAGCTTTATCAATTCAACCGGTATGCCGGCTGAAGGTCATTATTCAACTGCCAAAGATATGGCAACGCTGGCACAACACATCATTAAAGACAGTTCTAAGTATTATCCGATTTATGCGGAAAAAGAATTTACCTTTAATGGCATCAAGCAAGGTAACCGTAATGCCCTGCTATATACTGATCCGAGTGTAGATGGTTTAAAAACTGGCCACACTGATGAAGCTGGTTATTGTTTGACTACCTCATCAAAACGCGGTCCTACGCGTTTGATTTCAGTGATTTTTGGTGCACCAACCATGCAGGAACGTGCGACACAAACACGTGAATTGTTGGCTTGGGGTTATGCAAACTTCGAAACCAAAAATGTTCAACCGGCTAAACAGGTACTTGCTAAAGCCAAAGTCTGGTTTGGTAAGGAAGATGAAGTTCAGATCGGTCTTGCTGAAAACTTTAATGTGACTATGCCGAAAGGTCAGGCCAACGCGATTAAAACCCAGCTGGTGGTTCAGCCTAAACTGACTGCACCTTTACAGCCTGGTCAGGTCGTAGGTAAATACGTAGCGACTCTGGATGGTAAAGTAATTTCAGAAAAACCGTTGGTGGCTTTAAACGCGGTTGAAGAAGCTGGTTTCTTCGCACGTATGCTCGACCACATTAAACAATTCTTCTCAAACTTGTTCTAAGTTTAAATAGACTGTTTTAGTCTAGCACTAAGACCAAAGCACTCATTCAGATGGGTGCTTTTTATTTTATACTATGCACATGATCCTTAAACTTTTAATGAGCAGATCACCATGAGCCAAAACATTCGTTCTTATTTAGACACAACTCCACAAATTGATGAATCGTGTTATATCGATCCGATGGGAATCGTGGTCGGCGATGTGGTCTTGGCTGAAAATGTTTCTGTCTGGCCTTTTGCCGTGATTCGTGGTGATGTTAATTCAATCCGGATTGGTAAAAATTCGAATGTTCAGGATCATGCCATGTTGCATGTCAGTCATAAAAAAGCCGATAAACCGAATGGTTCGCCTTTGATCATTGGTGAAGATGTCACGATTGGCCATCATGTGACATTGCATGGTTGTACGATTGGTAATCGTGTACTAATTGGGATTAACAGCATTATTCTGGATGATGTCATCATTCCGAATGATGTGATGATTGGTGCAGGTACGCTAGTTCCACCGGGTAAAGTTTTGGAAAGTGGCTGGCTCTATGTTGGTAGCCCGGCAAAAAAAGCACGTCCGCTCACTGAAAAAGAAATGGCGTTCTTGCCGTATTCTGCACATAATTATGTAAAAGTTTCTGAGAATTATAAATAACTGTTTTAATTGCCAAATTTTTTGATCGTTAGATACAATAAATTAAATCTATCTCTATATGAATATTTATGTTTAAAGAAATTGAAAAATATGTGGGATTTTATCTACTCACCTACATAATAATTTTATTCATATGTGGATTTTTTCAGTACATAGCAGTGTGTCAAGGACAATCTTTATCTTGTAGCTTCAGTATGACTGGAATTAACACAATTATTACAACCACTACTTATGTAATAACACCTATAGTTGCCATCATTGGTTTTATTTCTTGGAAGGTACAATATAACATTCAACTCGAAAAAAATGATCTCAGAAATGCTTTAGAGGCTGCCGTCATACTCAAGGAAAATATAAATTATTTTGAAGTACATTTAAATAACTTATATTTACAAATACAAGAAGTACCCGTAAAAAACTTCGAAACACTTATTTCACATTATGATGAAAATAAAGTTGAAATTAGACAAAAAAGACGTGAACTTTCCCTGAATACAATCAAATATTACTCATGTCTAGAAATATGCCAACATCCAATTCCTGAAAGTCAAATTGACTTTCTATATAATCATAACAATGAATTTGAAGGAAAGTTTAAAACTATAGTTTTCGGAAAATTTCATCATAGCCACACACCCTAAAATTTTATACAATAGTGCATCCTTTTCCATGGTGCTGCTTTATGACCGCTTGGACTGCTCATGTCACTGTCGCAACTGTCGTTGAAAAAGACGGAAAATTCCTGTTTGTAGAAGAACATACAGAAGGTGTGACACACACGGTATTTAATCAGCCAGCAGGTCATGTTGAATGCGGTGAAACCATTATTGAAGCCGCAATTCGTGAAACCATGGAAGAAACAGGTCATAGGGTGGAAGTAAAACACTTATTAGGTATATATACCTATACTCCACCGATGTTCCCGGATCGTACTTATTACCGTTTCTGTTTCTTGGCCAAATCCATTGACTATGACCCAAATGCCACTTTAGATACAGATATTATCGGCGCAGTCTGGATGACGCTTGATGAACTGATTGAATCTGCTCGCGCGCGTAGTCCATTGGTGATTAAAGCCGTGCAAGATGCGCTTTCAGGTCAAAAATATCCTTTATCGCTCATTTACGAGCACCAAAATTCTCCCTTAATTTCAAATTTGGATGCCTAATCCTATGCAACAACGTGTCATCGTCGGTATGTCAGGTGGTGTAGATTCATCTGTTTCTGCTGCCCTTTTACTTCAACAAGGTTATCAGGTTGAAGGTCTTTTCATGAAAAACTGGGAAGAAGATGACGGCACAGAATATTGCACGGCGATGGATGACCTTGCCGATGCACAAGCCGTTTGCGACAAAATCGGGATTAAACTGCATACCGCAAACTTTGCCATGGAATATTGGGATCGCGTATTCGAGCATTTCCTGGCGGAATATGCGGCTGGCCGTACGCCAAACCCAGACATTTTATGTAATAAAGAAATTAAATTCCGTGCCTTCTTAGATCACGCGATTAACTTGGGTGCAGACTTTATTGCCACAGGCCATTACTGCCGTCGTGGTGAAACCATGACCAACTCACGTGGTGAAGAATATGCACCTTTATTGCGTGGTGTGGACAATAACAAAGACCAGACTTATTTCCTGCATGCTGTCCATGGTCGTGAAATTAATAAGACCCTGTTCCCTGTTGGTGAAATTGAAAAGCCACAAGTCCGTAAAATTGCAGAAGAATTAGATCTGGTCACGGCCAAGAAAAAAGACTCGACTGGCATCTGTTTCATTGGTGAACGTCGATTTAATGACTTCTTGAAGCAATATTTACCTGCTCAACCCGGAAAAATCGTACTGGAAGACGGTAAAGAGGTTGGTGATCATCACGGCTTAATGTACTATACGCTCGGTCAACGCGGTGGTATTGGTATTGGCGGTATGAAAGGCGTCGCTGAAGGCGCCTGGTTCGTATTGCATAAAGATATCGAAGGCAATCGTCTGGTGGTCGGCCAAGGCCATGAACACCCACTGATGCAAAGCACCATACTTTGGAGTGAGGCGATTGACTGGGTGGCAGGTGAGCAAGATATTCCTGAAACAGGTTTCCGCTGTACAGCCAAAACCCGTTACCGTCAGACTGATCAAGCGTGTACGGTATACCAGGATTCAGAATCACCGAATGGTGTTCGTGTTGAGTTTGATGAACCTCAACGTGCAGTGACCCCGGGTCAAAGCGTGGTGTTCTATTCAGGTGAAGTTTGTTTAGGGGGTGGTGTGATTCATCATACCAATGCACCTAAACCTGATTTTATAAAAGGATGAATTCGGCATGACGGAGTTACCATTTCAACCAGCCACAACGTTGAATACTCGTCAAAATCGTGCTTTGGCATTAGCGGGTGTGTTTCAGGCCACCCAGCTAACCCATATGACAGCATTGACGGGGCAGCAAAGCATTGGTGAAAGTGGTAACTTTTATTTTGAACAGTTAATTAGAGCCAGTCTTAATATCCGTCCCGGCAGCAATCAGAATGCCCAGACCCTGGACTTTTTTAATCAACTGGCCGATATTTCCTTAGGTTTAAAAACATTAGAAAGCAGCATTATTCAACCCTTCAATACTTCTCCAAAATCCAGAATTCCAAAACTTTCCAGCACCAAACTTCCCATGAGCTATGCAATGGCACTTCTTCAATTAGAAAAGAAGGTCTATAGCAACCCCAAATTTGTTGAAATTATTGAACAGTCCCAACAGAAAATTCTCAGACAGCTTTCTTTCTTTGATAATAATTACCTGCACCCCAGCATCATTGCCAATCTCGCTCAAACCTATGTCGATACGGCCGGACAGATTAATCCGCGTATTATGGTACGTGGCAATGCCGAAGCCTTTAAAGATGCCGGACACACCAACCGTATTCGTGCGTCCTTATTTACCGGTTTGCAAATGGCGCACTTGTGGCGTCAGCTCGGTGGCAGCTCTTGGGGCATGGTATTTGGCAAGCGCAAGTTGCTACAAGATATTCAGAATCTAGCGCGTTTACAGTTTCAGGTGGTTTAACTGATGCTGCACGTGTTTCGTTTTACGTTTAATTCCAAAATCTAAGGAATCGATATGAACGCTTTAACTGCACTTTCTCCATTAGATGGACGTTACGCGAGCAAATGTGATGCTCTACGTCCTTTTCTTTCTGAGTTTGGTTTAATCCATGCTCGTGTGACTGTTGAAGTGCGTTGGTTACAAGCGCTTGCAAACCACCCGGAAATTACTGAAGTACCGGCGTTTTCAGGTGAAACTAATGCAGCGCTTGATGCGATTGTGAGCGATTTTTCTGAAGATGGCGCCAATCGCATCAAAGAGATCGAACGCACCACTAACCACGACGTTAAAGCGGTTGAGTATTTCCTGAAAGAAAAAATCGCTGGTATCGAAGAACTTAAAAATGCCGGTGAATTCATTCACTTTGCATGTACGTCTGAAGATATTAACAACCTGTCACATGCCTTGATGCTGAAAAGCGGTCGTGATGTACTGGTTGCATCTATGCAGCAAATCATCGATTCAATCGTTGCGCTTTCTGAAAAGCATGCAGACCAGCCAATGTTGTCTCGTACTCATGGTCAAACTGCAAGCCCGACAACTTTGGGTAAAGAAATGGCGAACGTGGCTTACCGCCTTGCACGCCAAATCAAACAGTTCAAAAATGTTGAGCTACTGGGCAAAATCAATGGTGCAGTAGGTAACTACAATGCGCACTACTCTGCTTACCCAGACATCAACTGGCCTGCGCATTCACAAGCATTTGTAGAGTCTTTGGGTCTAGACTTCAACCCGTACACCACTCAAATCGAGCCACATGACTATATGGCTGAACTGTTTGATGCGCTACGTCGTTTCAACACTATTCTGATCGATTTTAACCGTGATATTTGGGGCTATATCTCTCTTGGTTTCTTCAAGCAAAAACTAAAAGAAGGCGAAGTTGGTTCTTCAACCATGCCACACAAAGTTAACCCAATTGACTTTGAAAACTCTGAAGGTAACTTGGGTATTGCCAATGCTGTACTTGCACACCTTGGCGAAAAACTGCCTATTTCTCGCTGGCAGCGTGACCTGACTGACTCTACGGTGCTTCGTAACATGGGTGTTGGTTTTGCGCAAAGCTTAATTGCTTTTGAAGCTTGCTCTAAAGGTATTGGTAAACTGGAATTGAATGCTGCGCGTATCAATGAAGATTTGGATAATGCCCAAGAAGTATTGGCTGAACCAATTCAAACTGTAATGCGTCGTTACAACGTTGAAAAACCATACGAAAAACTAAAAGCCCTGACTCGTGGTCAAGCCATGACTCGCGACATGATGGTAGATTTCGTAAACGGTAACGAGTTAGAAGCTGTTCCTGCTGCTGACCGTGCGCGTTTAGCGGAAATGACACCTGCATCATATACAGGTAATGCTGCTGATCAAGCTAAACAGGTAGCTGAGCTGATTGCAAAAATCTAATTTGCAATAAGACGAAAAGGCGAAGCTCAGGCTTCGCCTTTTTATTTATAATGTATTTTATTTTAAAAAAGATATTTCATAATAACGACATGATTGAACATCGACTTTCTGCCAAACATTACGCGAGCCTGGGCATTTTAATTCTGGCGAGTTTGCTTGCCAGTATTCGTCCTTTAGAACTGGAAGCTTATCTCTTGCATCAAGCAGGCACAGTTTTCATGATCATCATGCTGCTCATCTGCCTGTATAAAATCGGGCTGAATTTTTTAAATTTTAATTTATATATTCTTTTTCTGATTGTTCATGTGATTGCTGCGCACTATCTGTATTCTTATGTGCCCTATAACCAGTGGATCGAACAGATTTTTGGCTTTAATCTGAATGAAGCCATGCACTGGTCACGCAATATGTTCGACCGATTTGTCCATCTGGCCTACGGATTATTACTTTATCCAGTTTTCCATCGCCTGTTTCAGGTCTGGTTGCCGCAGCAAAAACCCGTGGTCATTTTCCTACTGGTGATTCAGTTTGTGGTGGCCAGCAGCATGCTCTATGAATGGCTGGAATGGCTGATTGCCATTGGTTTATCTCCTGAGGAAGCGGAAAACTATAATGGACAACAAGGTGATATGTGGGATGCACACAAAGACATCTTGCTTGCTACGATTGGCGCGGCGATAACAGGCGGGCTGCAATTGATACCGAAAAATCAAAAAAGCTCATCGAAGTGAGCTTTTAAAATCACAATCTAATAGCTGAATTAAAGTTTTGGATCACGCATTTAATTACATTCATATTTTTCAATTATGAATGTGGGCAATATCGCATCCAATCATCTTTCATTTTTTGCAGTTCATTCCCCGTCAACATCTCACTGTAATAAATGAAATAGGTTGCATCAGGATATTGAATCTCATGACGGAACATCATGCCACGCAGTGACACAGATAACTCCTCAGGAAAATCATCCTCTAAATAAAGTTCTTCAAATTCATAATTAAAATAACAATTTTGCGTCGCAAGAAATGCTTCAGCTATAGCCATGTTTCTGCTCTAACAATGAAATATGCTTTATATTATCTGATTAGTTTCAATGATGGTTTACATTTCATTCGGTTCAATCCATTGAACAAACTTAGATTCTGACAAATGTGGATATTTGAACTTATCTAGATATTCAAAACAGGCCTTTTGGCCTTGAGGAATTTTATCCAGATGCTTATCGAAAAATAAATGCCGACTATATTGAGCGCCATCAAAGCGAATACTCACACGTTCAAATTCATTACCACCTCGAACTTTATGCATCTGATAAAACTGCACAACACCACATTCCTTCGATGGAATAACAGGTGGATCATTGGGCTTTAGAAAGCTATACAGCAGAAAGATACAAACGCCGGGTAGAAAACTCAGCCAAAACAAAACCTTCTTAGAATTATCCTGAGTTAATTTTGCTTCAGAATAAAGCATACATAACATCGGAATAAATACGATACTAAAAAAACCAAGCAACAAAATAAACGTGAGCATATGAGCCTAGACTCAATCAGAGTACTCCACTTATATCATAACAATATGATTTCAAAAAATAAAAAAGCTCACCGAAGTGAGCTTTAAAATTCATTCAAGATCAACTGAATTAAAGTTTTGGATCACGCATTTGTACCAAGTTTGCATTGGCTTTGCTTAAGCTTTCCATGACTTTATTCATGACAGTGGGTACCAGTGAATCAGCAATTTGCGCTGCTTGCAGGCCCAGCTTTTCACCCAAAGTTGGTTTCTTGCGGGTCTGGATGGAATAGATATCATGTTGGGGCAACAAGTTGAGCAGGTATTCATCTGAGGTTTGCAGTTTATCCACCAGATTTAGATCTAGCGCATCCCGACCATACCAATGCTCACCAGTGGCCACTTTTTCAATATTCAGCTGTGGGCGATACTTTTCAACGAAATGTTTGAATAAAGCATGTGTTTGCTGTAATTCTTCTTCAAACTTGGCCTTACCCTCTTCGGTATTTTCACCAAACATAGTCACGGTACGTTTGTACTGTCCTGCGGTATAGAGTTCAAAGTCGATTTTATTGTCTTTCAGCAGGCGGTTAAAGTTGGGGACTTGAGCAACCACACCAATTGAACCGACAATCGCGAATGGTGCAGAAATAATTTCATTGGCGATACACGCCATCATATAACCGCCACTGGCCGCCACTTTATCGACACAGATGGTCAGATGAAAACCTGCCTCGCGTAAACGTACCAGTTGAGCTGCTGCAAGTCCATAACCATGAACCATGCCGCCCGGACTTTCCAGACGCACTACCACACGGTCACGACCGGCTTTGGCTGTGGCCAGAATCAAGGTAATTTCTTCACGCAAGCCTTCTACCGCAGAAGCCGCCATATCGCCTTTAAAATCGAGTACATAGATTTTTTGATTGGTTTTCTTACGCGCACGCGCTTCTTTTGACAGTTGTTGTGATAACTGTAAAAGTTCCAGTTTAGAGCCAGTAGTTTGCGCTATTTTTTTTCGTTGTTCATTGATACGCGCATTGAGATGACTAATACGGATTTCAGCGGACAGTTTCGGAGTATGAAATAACATAAAAAATCTATTCTCTATTTAATTCGGATTTATTCCTTTAGATTAGGTCAATTTCGGTTTTTTTCAACTTTATTTCGAGAATTATTACGATTATCACCATCTATTTCACCTATAAAAAAAGAGCCTTGCGGCTCTTATTCTAGATATGGGATTAACCGAAACGCCCGGTAATATAGGCTTCAGTCAACTGATGATCTGGCTGGGTAAAGACTTTTTCGGTCGAGTTGACTTCAATCAGATCCCCCAAATGGAAATACGCAGTACGATCCGATACACGTGCTGCCTGTTGCATAGAGTGCGTTACGATCGCGATGGTATATTGCGTAGATAGCTCAGAAATCAGCTCTTCCACTTTGGCGGTTGCAATGGGATCAAGTGCCGAACACGGTTCATCCATCAAAATGACTTCTGGACTGACTGCAATCGTACGCGCGATACACAGACGTTGCTGCTGACCACCTGACAAACCTGTTCCCGGCTGGTTCAAACGATCTTTCACTTCTTCCCACAGACCGGCTTTGCGCAAGCTGCCTTCGACAATTTCTTCAAGATCGTACTTGTCACGCGCCAAACCATGCAGTTTTGGGCCATAGGAGACATTATCGAAGATTGATTTTGGAAATGGGTTCGGCTTCTGGAACACCATACCAACCTGTGCACGTAGCAAGACCACATCAAGATTTGGATCATAAATATCTTGGTTATCCAACATCACTTTACCGGTTACACGGCAGCTATCAATGGTATCGTTCATGCGGTTTAAGGTACGCAAAAAGGTTGATTTACCACAGCCTGATGGCCCAATAAAAGCAATCACTTCATTTTCATAAATGTTCAGGTCAATGCCTTTAATCGCTTCCGCTTCACCATAGTACACATGCACATTAGAAGTACTAAGTTTCACATTCGTCGACTTCGCATCTTTTTTGCTGCTGCTTTGCGTATCGAACTGGGAAACAAACGGAGTTGCCGGCTTTTGAGTCGCCTCATCCGAGGTGAATTGTGTCTGTTGTGGATTCACGATTTGATCCTTTTTTAAGGAATTTTGAATAACAGTTGTGTTCATGATTCTGCCCCTATTACCAACGGACTTCAAATTTCTTACGTAACCAGATGGCCAGACTGTTCAAGCTGATCATCATGGCCAGAAGTACAATAATTGCTGCTGCGGTACGCCCTTCAAAGAAGTTACGCAACTCATTGCCTTGCCATAAGAAAATCTGTACAGGTAAAGCCGTTGACTGATCAAATGGTGTGGCTGGAACGCTGGCAACAAAAGCACTCATCCCGATTAATAACAATGGTGCGGTTTCACCTAAAGCTTGTGCAACCCCGATAATTGCGCCTGTCAAAATACCCGGTAAAGCCAAAGGCAAGACGTGATGAAATACTGTCTGGATGCGGGAAGCACCGAGTCCTAAAGCTGCCTGACGAATCGAAGGTGGAACCGCTTTAAGTGATGCGCGTGTGGTGATGATCACAGTCGGTAAGGTCATCAGACTCAGCACCAGACCACCCACCAATGGTGCTGACAGTGGCAAATGCATCCAGCCAATGAAGATCGCTGCACCCAATAGACCGAAGACAATTGAGGGAACGGCTGCCAGGTTGTTGATATTGACTTCGACCACATCGGTAATCCAGTTTTTCGGTGCAAACTCTTCCAGATAGATCGCAGAGGCCACCCCGATTGGAATCGAGATAAAGATCACAATCATCATCATGAACAGCGAGCCCATGAAGGCACCTGCCAAGCCTGAAGTTGCTGGTGAGCTGCGCGAGTCAGGACTGGTGAAAATATTGGTATTGAAACTATTTTCAATCACACCAGAGGCTTTCATCTCGTCCGCCACCTGACGTACTTCAGGACTGAGCTGCTGCTGTTCATCTGGAAGATCACGGTCAATATTTCCTGCCAGCCAGACATCGACATTGGCATCAGCCAGAATTTTCACTTCCTTGCTTTGACCGACCAGACTCGGATCATTCATGACCATGTCTCGCAAGCGGTACGCCTCAGAACTGGTATATAAAGAACCCAGTTCATCACGCTGGCTTTCCAGCTTGCTGTCTTTGGCGATCATGCCATTGATAATCAGGGCATCCCAATCCACCATTCCGACTTCGGTCTGCCACGCGATAAAGCGATCTTCAAACTGTGCTGGAGATTCTCCTGCTGCTGGCTTCGGTTTTGGACCAATATCCACAATGGCTGGATCGAAATGAATCGGCAAACTCATGCTGCTTTGCCAGAATGCAGGCAAACCTTTGGATAAAATACTCCCGAACAGCAATACCACAAAGAACAGACCTGCCAGTACCGCAGAGAAACCAAATAAACGGAAGGTTTTTTCTTTACGATGACGTCGTGCCAAAGAGCTTTGAATGGTCTTCTTACGCTTTTTACGCAGCTCGGCGGCGATGGATGGATCAATACGCTGATCCACAGGCGTTGTATTTGAAGTACTCATTAGTCGTATTGCTCACGATATTTACGCACGATGATCAGTGCAACAATGTTCAAACCTAAGGTAATGACGAATAGCGTCAATCCTAGTGCAAAAGCCACCAATGCTTGCGGACTAGCAAAATCAGTATCGCCAGTTAACTGATTCACGATGGTAATCGTGACCGTAGATACGGCTTCAAGCGGATTGGCATGCAACTGCGGGCTGTTCCCGGCTGCAAGAACCACGATCATGGTTTCACCAATTGCACGCGACGCAGCCAAGAGGAATGCACCGATAATACCCGGCAAGGCTGCCGGTAAAACCACCTGACGGATCGTTTCAGATTTAGTCGCACCCAATCCCAAAGAACCATCACGTAAGGCACGCGGCACCTGAGTAATGATGTCATCTGACAGAGAAGATACGAACGGAATAATCATGATGCCCATGACCAGACCGGCGGTCAGCGCGCTGGTGGCATTAATTTCGAGTCCGACCAGAGCACCCATACTTTTAAGGAATGGACCGATGATCATCAAGGCAAAAACACCATAGACAATCGTAGGAATACCCGCCAGCACTTCAATCGTGGGTTTTGCCCAAGAGCGGAACCGCGGTGAAGCGTATTCTGCCAGATAGATCGCAATCATCAGGCCAACCGGAACTGCAACTAAGAGTGCGATCCCGCTGACCATGAGCGTGCCCCATAACAGTGGCAATAAACCATAACTGCCTTCAGCACTGCCAGAGGTGCTAAACCCCGGGTTCCATTGGGTACCAAAGAAGAAATCCAGTGGGCTGACGAAGCTGAAGAAGCGCATCGCCTCGCCAAACATCGACATCACAATCCCGAGAGTGGTCAGAATCGCCACACCAGAACACAATGCCAGGCCGATATTAATCATTTTTTCGACTTGGTTACGCGCACGGAATTCCTGGCTAATATGTTTCTTGGCCCAGACCAGACCGGCCAGTGCAGCCGAAATCACGACTGCCAATTTGGCAAAGGTACCAATGGTCGAGAATTTAGCCAACTGCTCCGCGGCTGCAACTTCATAGGCTGCCGGTGTATCACTAACCCCGAAACCTGAGGCAAGTGCCTGAACGCGATCAATCACAACACTCAGACTTGCCGGATCCAGACTAGCAGAAACATTTTCTGGCAAATGGTTGAGTACCACCTGCTCCAGAAAAGTGGGTTCCACCATGTTCCAAACAATCAAAATTAAAAACGCAGGGATACCACACCATAGTGCAACCAGGGCACCATAATATCCGGGACGCGAGTGTAAGTTTGCAGAATTGCTTCCCTTACCTGCTAAGCTACGGCTTTTACTTAATCCGATTTGATAGGCTATGGCCATGATGGCCAATAACACACCTATAAGTAGCAGATTCATGTATTCTCCACTGTTTTTTCAATTTTCATGGTTTGAAAAAACTTGTTTATCGCAAAAAGCCGATGGTAGGTTGACCCTACCACCAGCGTTTTCAAAATCATTTATTACTTCACAACAACCGCTTTACCAGCCTTGAAATTTGCCAGGACTGCCGCACGTTCTTTATCAGACATTGAAATCAGACCTGCTTTTTCCAGCTTAGAGCCTTTGCCAGATACTTTCTTGTTCAGGAAGTATTCTGTGAACTGCGGTAAGCCTTTGATCGATTTCAAGTGCTCGCCTTTCACATAGAAGAACAATGGACGTGATACCGGATAAGCACCATTCAAGATGGTCTTTTCAGAAGGCGCTACATTGTTCACTGTGGCAACACGTAGACGGTCACGGTTCTGATCATAGAAACCTAAACCAAACACACCTACCGCACTTGGAGAAGTTTTTAAACGTGCCAATGTTTCGGTATAGTCACCGGCAATCTCAACCACACGGCCATCTTTACGGAATGTTGTACAAGCTTTTTTCTTGGCATCTTTGTCTAAAGACTTAATTGCAGCGTATGTTTCACAACCTGCATCCACCATTTTCTCCTGGAAGACTTCGCGCGTACCATGATTCGATGCAGGAATTACCAGGGTGATTGGTTCATTTGGAAGTGCTTTGTCAATTTGGTTCCAACGCGTGTACGGGTTAGCGACCATTTTGCCATTTGATGGAAGTTGTGCAGCAAGTGCAGCGAAGACATGTTGTGGACGCAGTTTATAAGCTGCTTTGTTAGCATTCGATGCAAATACAATACCGTCATAACCAATTTTGATTTCTAGTACCTGGTTAACGCCATTCTTTTTACATTCTGCCAGTTCAGTACTTTTGATTTGACGCGAAGAGTTTGCGATATCAATGGTGTTATCACCCACGCCATTACAGAACTGCTTTAAACCACCTGAAGAACCGCCAGAACCGACAACTGGTGTTTTAAACTGAGGAAAAGTATTCCCGAATTCTTCCGCCACGATACTGGCATAAGGAAGTACAGTTGAAGAACCTGCAATTTGAATGGTGTCACGAGCTGCGTGTGCAGTCGTTACAGCAGTTGCCCCGGTTACTGCTAATGCTAAAGCTATATTTGTAAAGCGCATTCTAGTATCTCTCTCATTTATGCAAATTTGGAGTACACCACTTTTTATTCAGTTTTGTACTTCTTTCGATACCTGCATTTTGATTGTAGAATATGACAGATAAGTTACAGCTTTATTACGATTTAGTGATTTTTAATCTAGCGGTTTTTTCTTGATTAAATTTTTATGGATTTCAATGATTAAGTTCTTTTTGTCATTCACTTCAATAAAAATTTTAGACCAATGACATGTAACAATTTTTATAAACCTGAACTCAGGATAAATCCTGCTCCCCAGTTTTACATAAGCCTATGACAAATAAATAACAGGCCAAACGGGATTCAGACCTTCCGTGTTTTTGTGAGGAATTTCGATCTGGGAAAGGACCTTTTTTTATTTTTAAGCGCACAAAAAAGGAGATCATTTCGATCTCCTTTTTTTCACACCACCATCACTTATGCAATGGGTGGCGTATAAGTACCGTCAGCGATTGAATCTTTGATACGATCCGCTTCTGCAAGCACTAATGCCAGCAAGTTCTTCACGTTATCAAGCGTTGCAACCGGGCTTAAAGTAGTCATTTTCAGAGACTGAACCTGACCGACTTTCGTCACACCAATGTTCGCTTCACCACGCGCAAACAGTTCGTCTGCTACGTTTTGATTGAGCGTATCGAGTAATTCAACCGGATATCCCGCTGGAACCACACGGAACAAGACAGACGCGAATTGAGGCTCAAGCAGAAGCTCCAGACCATCAGTCGCTTTAATGTAGTCTGCCACATCACGGGTTAATTTCACGCCATGATCGATCATCGAACCATAAAGCTCTTCGCCCAGTGCTTCAACTGTCATCCACAATTTCAATGCATCAAAACGACGCGTGGTTTGTAGCGACTTAGACACCAGATTCGGAACGCCGTGTTCTTCATCATAAGCGGAGTTCAGATACTCTGCTTCATAATGCATGAAACGGTAATTCGCTTCATCTTTCAGCAGGAACGCGCCACAAGAAATGGTTTGGAAATAATGCTTATGGAAATCAAGCGTGATCGAATCCGACAGCTCAATCCCGTCCAGCATAGAACGATAGTCATTGGATAGAATCAGTGCACCACCCCATGCCGCATCGATGTGCATCCACGCGCCATATTTATTGGTGATTTCACGAATTGCTTTCAATGGATCAATCGCACCAGCATCCGTTGTACCCGCTGTTGCCACCACACATGCCACGATCTTGCCTTCAGACTGAAGATGCGCCATGGTTTTTTCCAGCGCGTCTACGTCCATCTGTGCATTTTCATTCACAGGTACAGTCACGACAGACTGGAAGCCCATGCCCATCATCGCCATGTTCTTTTGCACAGAGAAATGTGCATTTTCAGAACAGATGACTTTGACATTACGCATCGCATCCGCAGGAATACCATCGCGCTGAACCGACCACGGATTACCGTTTTCGTCTTTCCAGTTTTTCGCGATGCAAGCATCACGCGCCAGCAATACGCCCATCAAGTTAGACTGTGTACCACCAGAAGTGAATACACCGGCCTGACCTGCACCATAGCCCACTTTTTGACGTAACCAGTCAATCAGCTGAACTTCCATCAACGAACCGGCCGGGCTTTGATCCCATGAGTCCATTGACTGGTTGGTTGCGTTAATCAGCACTTCCGCGATCTGGCTAGTTACCATCGTTGGACAGTGAAGATGCGCAAGTGAGTGCGGATGATGAACTTTTAAGCTCTTGTTGAGAAATAGCTCAACCATACGCTCAAGAGATTTTTCTACACCCAAGCCTTCTTTTGAAGGGTTAAATGCAATCGCACTGCGCAGCTCGTTAATGCTGCCACCAGTGTACATTTTGTCGTTTTGCAACCATGCCGCAACCGCTTTGGTCGCTTGGTCCATGCCAGCCTGATAGTCAGCAATGGATGCAGCATCATTGCAGAGTAACGCTTTACGATGTTCTGCGAAATCTACCATGAATTATGCGCCTCGAACTGCAACTAGTGCTTCAGCAACCGATTTTTTGAAACGAGCAATCACTTCAACACATTCGTCTTGAGTAATGATCAACGGGCAAAGTAAACGAATCACTGTACCGTTACGACCACCTTTCTCAAGCAATAATTTATTGTTGAAACAAGCGGTTTGGATCGCTGCAGCCAACTGACCATCAGCAGGTAAAGAACCCATATGATCCGCATCTTTGCGCTCATCTACGATTTCAACGCCGATCATCAGACCACGGCCACGCACGTTACCGATACACGGGAATTCAGTAGCCAGTTTTTTAAGTTCAGCTTGCAGGAAATCACCACGCTCTTGTGCATTTTGAGCCAGGTTCTGTTCTTTAATGGTATTGATCGTTGCAAGACCTGTACCCATCGCCAATTGGTTACCACGGAAAGTACCGGTATGACCTGCTGGCTGCCAAGCATCAAACTTACGTTTAATACCAAGTACGGCAAGCGGTAAGCTACCACCTACGGCTTTAGACATCACTACAACATCAGGTTCGATACCTGCGTGTTCGAATGCAAACATTTTGCCTGAACGTGCAAAACCAGCCTGAACTTCATCAAGAATCAACACGATATTGTGTTTTTCAGTCACTTCGCGGATTTTTTGCAACCATTTTACTGGCGCAGTCACCACACCGCCTTCACCTTGAATCGCTTCAAGAATCACAGCTGCAGGTTTGGTCACGCCGCTTTCTACATCTTCAATGAAGTTTTCAAAGTAGTAAGTCAGGGCATCAACACCGGCTTCACCACCAAGACCCAATGGGCAACGGTATTCATGCGGATACGGCATGAACTGTACACCCGGCATCAAACCGTTCACTGCATTTTTCGCAGACAGGTTACCTGTCATTGCCAATGCACCGTGAGTCATACCATGGTAGCCGCCAGAAAAGCTGATCACTGAGCTACGACCGGTAAAGGTTTTCGCCAGTTTAATCGCGGCTTCAGTTGCATCTGCACCGGATGGACCACAGAACTGCAAGCAGTACTCTTCTTGGCCACCTGGAAGATAAGAAAGAAGTGCTTCAGTAAAAGCATCTTTTAAAGGAGTAGTAAGATCCAGGGTATGCAATGGTAAACCGCTTGCAATTGTATCCTGGATACTTTGAATGACTGCAGGATGATTATGGCCTAAAGCCAACGTCCCTGCCCCAGCTAAACAATCAAGGTACTCAGTACCTTCAACATCGGTAACCCAGCAACCTTGTGCTTTCGCTATCGCTAACGGTAATTTACGTGGATAACTACGCACATTCGATTCCATCTGACTTTGGCGAGTCAAGTAGTATTCGTTTGTGGAATTGGTGGCAGGGTTTACAGAAGTAACGCTCATATCGAATTACCATCTCTGATATGGGTGAAAGAAATAAGTCTGGTGACGTTTGGTCCTTTGACTCGGCGCTTTATAAAGGTTCTAGCTAGCAGTTTTGTATTCGAATAACTAGGAGGCGGATGATACCGAATTTTTCAGGAAAATAAACAACTTTCAGTCACATTTTGTCCTAATCTTTATCGAAAAAAAACATCATGCTAATCCATCCCCTAAATCATCATCTTACAGTGTGACAGCAGAAAGAAAAGCGTGTTCTTTTATGGTTTTTTGTAGCGCAGGCGGCATTCAGGTAACCAATCTTAAAATTATTCATTAAGTATTTAATTATTAAAAATAAATATAAATTAAATAATGAGATAAAATTAAAGAGAATTTAACACTCTTACGACAAATATTTCGTAAAAAGATCACAATTGAGATTTAATATTTTAACAACGGCCTAGATGGCCAATTTTAAGAAAAACAGGACAATTTCATGCGTCTCTTAGCACTTACCAGTTTGATCCTTGCCAGCACCCTCGCCACAGGCGCATTTGCAGCTCCTGCTGAATCTCTGAATTATAATGTTGTTAATCTTTCAGCAGAGGCTAGCCGTGAAATCTCAAATGATGAAATGCATGCTGTGCTTTATATTGAAAAATCCAACAAACAACCAGCTGAACTGGCCACTCAAATTAACCAGCTGATGAATCAAGCAATTGCCACAGCACGCAAATATCCAACTGTGAAAATCGAGACTGGGGCACAAAGTACTTACCCTATTTATGACAATGACAACCGTAAATTAAAAGAATGGCGTGGTCGTGCCCAGATTCGTCTGGAATCAAAAGATTTTAAAGCGACATCTCAATTGATTGCTGAATTACAACAGCACTTCCAGACCCAGTCGATTAATTTCAAGGTATCTGACGAAAAGCGTAAAAAAGTTGAAAGCGAGCTGATGATTGAAGCCACCAAAAACTTCCAGCAACGCGCACAGGCACTCACCCAGACCTGGAACAAACCGAGTTATCAACTGGTGAACTTAAACCTGAATACTAACAATTATTCACCACAGCCAGTACCGCGTATGGCCATGATGAAATCTGCATCGGCTGATATGGCGGTTCCTGAGCAGGAAGTTGCAGCAGGCGAATCGCAAATGGCCGTCAGCGCGAATGGAGCGATTCAGTTTAAATAAGACCTCATTATATTATTCAGACTTTTAAGAACCACTCTTTTGAGTGGTTTTTTATCATGTGAATATTCTTTAAAAAGCGAGGCTACAAATTCATACAAACTCAAGTAGGAATTGAGGTTTGACCGGTTTAGAGTAACGGACATTTGTTCCAGTCCTCTCTGCTCATGTCCCTTGACCAACTGAATCTTTACCTGTTTCATATCTTAAATGTACCCGACCAAGCCTCAATCTGGATGATCAACTATGCCTCCCTGATTGCGCATGACCTGGTTTATCTCTTTTTGCTGATTTTTGCTATTGCTTGGTTCCGTGGTAGTTACCAAGTAAAAACAGGGATTATTAAAGCCTTCATCTTTACAGCTATTACATTATTGATGAGTGAAGTATTGTCTGCGGTACTCAATACCCCACGCCCGTTTGTGATGGATGTTGGTCGCACCCTGATTGAACATGCACCGACTGGTTCTTTTCCCAGCAACCATATGAGTATTTTTAGTGGGATTGCCTTCGCCTATTATTTTTCACCGCAGCGAGACTTGGGACGAATTCTAATCTGGACAGCTTGGCTGGTAGCGTGGTCGCGTGTTTATGTCGGTGTGCATTTTCCAATTGATATGCTGGGCGCATTCCTGATGGCAATAATAGTAAATTTAGCTGGCTTGCCGCTGTGGTGGAAATATGAGAATCAAATCATAAACTTTATTTTGGGTATTCATTATTGGTTATTTTCGCCTTTAATTCGAATGGGCTGGATTAAATAAATCTAATTAAAATGCCATAAAAAATCCCGCTCGAGAGCGGGACTTTTGAATCTCTAAACTTGAATCTGAATAATTTAGTAAATCGCCATATGATTGCGATGAATCATCTCTAAAGAACGTGCTTCACCCAAAACCTGATGAACTTTATCCGATGCCAGACCACGAACGATATCTGCTGAACGAGAACTAAAGTTGACACGACCAACTGCAATACGGTGACCTTGTGTATCGACACATTCCACCACATCACCGCGTTCGAAATGACCCTCAACCGCTTTCACCCCTACAGGCAATAAACTGCGATGATTGTCTTTAATGGCTTTTACTGCACCATCATCAATCACTAAACGACCTGCGGTTTGCAAGTGAGCAGCCAACCATTGCTGATGCGCTGTCATCCGGTCTTTGTCAGTGACAAACAAGGTACCTAACAATTCGCCAGACATTAGACGTGATAGAACACCATCACTATCACCACTTGCAATTAAGGTCGGACAGCCCGACTTTGCCGCCAGACGGGCTGCACGAACTTTGGTCAGCATGCCACCACGACCAAATTTACCGCCTCCACCGGCCATATCAAACAGACTTTCATCCATCGCACGTACGGTATGGAACAGTTTGGCATCTGGATTAGACCGTGGGTCTGAGTCAAACATCCCTTCCTGATCCGTTAAGATAATCAGAAGGTCTGCATGAACCTGACCTGCGACCATGGCCGCAAGCGTGTCGTTGTCACCAAAGCGAATTTCGTCAGTCGAAACCGTGTCATTTTCATTGATCACCGGAATCACGCGCCAATCAATCAGGTTCTGCAAGGCATCACATGAGTTGAGGTAGCGACGACGATCTGCCAGATCATCATGGGTTAACAATACTTGCGCAGTTCGAATCTGATGCTTCTCAAGTACGCTTGACCAAGTATGAATCAGGCCCATCTGACCGATGGCAGCACAAGCCTGAAGACTGGGTAGATCGGTGGGTCGATTCTCAAGTTTCATTCGAACCATACCTTCAGCCACAGCACCGGAAGACACCAGAATAATCTCGTGTCCTGCATTGTGTAGATCTGCGATTTGTCCCGCCCAATGCGAGATAGCATCTAAATCTAAACCTTGTCCGTTTGCTGTGAGTAAAGATGATCCGATTTTAACAACGATTCGTTTACAACCCTTGAGCTGACGTTGCCCATCTACCACTTCTATCATCTTGTCCTCAGACTCTTCTCTCAGAGATTAGCGTACGTAGTACACTTCCACATCACTATCATCATCGCCATCTTCATCATCTTCGTCATCACCCAGAATACCGGCAAGACGTTGCTGACGACGCATCTCACGATACGCTTCTTTTGCAGCGATGGTTTGTTCACGTGTTTCAGCTTCAAGCTGATCACGGAATGCTTTCATTTCTGCTGCATATTCTTGATCTTCAGCTTCGCGTTCACGTTGCTCTTCGATCTGATCCATCAGGTAGTAAACTACGTCTTTGGTGCCTTCAGCAGTTAAGCCAGAAGTTTCAAAAACCGGGCCTTCCCACTGCAATTCTTCAAGAATATGGGTACACCATTCTTCACGTGTTTCTTCAGCCAACTGATCGACTTTGTTCAGTACCAATACGATCGGCAGTTTTGAAAGCGTTGGGGAGAAGTTTTCTAACTCTTTCATAATTGCTTTGGCATTATGTGCCGGATCTGAGCCATCAATCGGTTGTACGTCAACGATATGCAACAAGATACGGGTACGCGCCAAGTGCTTCAGGAAGCGAATCCCAAGACCTGCACCTTCAGATGCACCTTCGATCAGGCCGGGAATATCCGCCATCACGAATGAACGGTGACTGTCAGCATCGACCACACCCAGGTTTGGCACCATGGTAGTAAATGGATAATCTGCAACTTTTGGTTTTGCAGCCGATACTGCACGAATGAAGGTTGATTTACCCGCATTTGGCATACCCAGCAAGCCGACATCTGCCAGAACTTTAAGTTCTAGACGGATTTCACGGAATTCGCCTTTTTGACCATGCGTACACTTACGTGGTGAACGGTTGGTCGATGATTTAAAGTGGGTATTACCTAAACCACCATCACCGCCTGCTGCCACTTTCACGCGTTGACCGTCTTCGATCAAGTCGCCAATAATGTCACCAGACTCAACATCTACAATTGTTGTTCCTACCGGAACTTTTAGTACGGTATCTTCACCGCCACGACCAGCACAGTTCGCCCCACGGCCATTTTTTGCTCGTTCTGCACGATATTTACGTGTATAACGATAATCAACTAGCGTACTGGTGTCGTCGTCAGCCTGAATATAAATGCTGCCGCCACGACCACCATCACCACCATCTGGACCACCAAATGGCACGAATTTTTCACGGCGAAAACTGGCTACGCCATTGCCACCGTCGCCAGCCTCTACGGTAATGACTGCTTCATCAACAAAGCGCATATTGCCAATCCTCTAAAAACTTTAAAACCCCATATTCTGCCATATTTTAAAGAATTTCTCGAATAGAATTATGCAGCAATCCCATAAATCTTAGTTAGTCGTTTTCTCACCAAGTTTATTTGATCTATTCAAGGCATAGATTTGGAAAAAGAATACTTAAAAGATTGAAAAGAAGTGATAGGAAATGAAGCGTTTTTGCCCTAGTACCATTCCCTATTCTGGAAATTCTTTTTGTGAATTTCTTGATGATTTTTAAAATAATTTATAGAGGAGTAAATTTTCAAAAACCCTATTCACAAGAAAATATTCTTATGCGGATACCTTTTAAAATCTATATTTTATATCAACTAAGATAAGTCCAAATTTTTTATTTTCATAAACACTGCATTCCTGCCATTTAATAATAACTATTTAATAACACTTTGTTTATGCTCTAAAATATCTGGCAGGCTTTTTTCAATCCAGCCAATTAAATACATTATTTTTTCAGCCGCTTGTGAACCGGTAATCGTCAATTGATATTCCACTTTTGGCGGCACCACCGGATAAACCGTTCTCAAAATAAAACCATCCTGTTCAAGCATTTTTAAAGTCTGGGAGAGCATTTTTTCACTTACCCCCTCAATGCGTTGTTTCAGTTCACTGAAACGATGCACACCTTCACTTAAGCAACGCAAAACCAAGACCGACCATTTATTGGCAAGGTGTTCCAATATTTCACGTGATGGACATTCAGTTGATAAAACCTGCCCCAATAACGGGCTAATTGCATAATTTGTCATACTATTCTCACCATATTTTTATTACTTACTCATTTTAATATACTTACTCTTTGTAAGTTATCAGATTCATATTTCGCCAGCAAGCAGATTTATTAATTCTTATTAGATTAAAAAGTCTGCTTTAAATAAAAAAATCATAAAAAAAGAGCCTCAAATGAGGCTCTTTTTTTAGCTAAATACTAATTATGCATTAGTTTCAGCAGGAACTTTTGGATAGCTTACGCCACCCATTTGTTCAGCAATACGCAATACCTGGCAGCTATAACCCACTTCGTTATCGTACCAAACATAAGCAGTTAAACGGTTGCCTGAAGTGATCGTTGCTTGCGCGTCAAATACACCTGCAGTGCGTGAACCAATAAAGTCAGAAGATACCACTTCAGTCGAGTTGGTATAACCGATTTGACCTTGCAGGCTAGAACCGATTGAAATCTGACGAATGTATTCGTTCACTTCATCACGATCAACGTCTTGACCTAAAGTCAGGTTCAGAATCGCAAGAGATACGTTTGGTGTAGGTACACGTACAGAGTTACCTGTCAATTTACCTTGAAGAGCTGGAAGCGCTTTCGCTACTGCTTTCGCTGCACCAGTTTCAGTAATAACCATGTTCAATGTTGCAGCACGACCACGACGGTCAGCTTTATGGTAGTTGTCGATCAGGTTCTGGTCGTTCGTGAACGAGTGAACTGTTTCAACATGACCATTCAACACCGTGTATTTGTCATGTAATACTTTCAGTGTAGGTGTAATAGCGTTAGTCGTACAGCTTGCAGCAGAGATGATGGTATCTTCATCAAGGATATCCGCTTGGTTTACACCGTAAACTACGTTCTTCATGTCACCTTTACCAGGTGCAGTCAGAATCACACGAGCAGCGCCCGGGCATTTAAGGTGTTGAGCAAGACCTTCAGCATCACGCCATTTACCTGTGTTGTCGATCACAAGTGCATTGTTGATACCGTATGCAGTGTAGTCTACTTCAGAAGGATTAGAAGCATAAATCACTTTGATGAAGTTACCATTGGCAATGATTGCTTCGTTTTCTTCATCTACAGAAATTGTGCCTGCAAATGGACCGTGAATAGAGTCACGACGAAGTAAAGAAGCACGTTTTTCCAAATCACCATCCGATGATTTACGAACAACGATTGCTTTTAGGCTAAGACCACGACCCAGACCTGATTGACCAATCATCAAACGCGCCAAGATACGACCAATACGGCCGAAACCATAAAGAACCACATCTTTATGTTCTACAGCAGCAGCATTGCCTTTGATCGATTTAACAGCGTCCGCAACAAATGCATCGATGTCGCCGCCTTTTTCTTTAAATTCAACAGCAAGTTTACCCAGATCAACTTCAGCAGAACCGATGTTTTCAACTTTCACCAATGCTTCAAGAATTGGGAAAGTATCAACTACAGAAAGTTCAACATCCAGTACGCGAGTACGGCGGTGTGCTTTCAAAATCTGAATTACAGAACGGTTAATTAAAGAGCGACCATAAACTGTAGCTACAATATTTTTTTCACGATATAACTGGCCAACAAGGGCAATCATACGTTCCGCAAGTTCTTCACGGTTTTTCCAGCGACCTTGGTGTTCTGCATGGAGGGCAACAATAGTGTCTTTGCTCACAGATACGTCCTCTAATTAATTGTAAATCTAAGCATAAATTTCTAAACCCGACAATTGTAATGGAATTGGCCGCAAGTTTGAATCAAAAGCTCGTTAAGACGGGTAGTTTTTAACGTATATTCACTATAAATTTCAAAAATAGTTGTAATTAGCTGAATGATTTTGCATCCGAAAACTCTAAAGAGCACTATTTTTCAGTACCTGGCACAAATTTGTTAAATGTTGTTTATTCAAACAAATCTAAAGTTCAAAATTTAGCGTCCCACCCTGTTCAGACTGGATTCTACTCCCTGCTGAAAAATTCATGTCCAGACTCATGGAGGCATTGAAGTTTTCTACATCAAAATCATCATAAGTTTCGGGCAAATGAATGAGCAAAGGTAAACGGGTCAGGCCATTGTCCCCAGAGGGAAAAGCATAGTGGCGATCAACCTGCTGTAAATGCTGCAAACTTTCAAATTCCAGAAATACGCTACAGTTTTCATGTGTTCTTGGCACCTGAATAATTTCCAGAAACATACTACGCTTTAACTGCTGCAATTGATTGAGCGCGGTATCAATCGCCTCATCGAAATTATTTTTACGCCACAACTTTTTAAATACGGATTTTTTCTCTTCATCCACTTTTTGCCGCTGCAGTGTATTAATATATTTTTTCAGATCCCGGTATTGCTGTACATTTTCAGAAATCGTATTTTGAATATCCAGAACAGCCTGCTGTGAACGCTGATGCATGACTTGCCATTCATTACGGTGGGTAGGAATAAAGGTTTCCGCTTTACGCTTTTCCAGTAAACGGATAAAAGCCAGCAGTTTATATTCAAAATTCTGGATGTACTGATTAAACATGAAACCCGGCTGGGACTTGAAATCGCGGTAATAGGCCAGAATTTCTGTAAATATTTTATGGACATGCAGATACAGATAATCAAACTCTTCAAGATGCGACAAATGATCACGAATGGCATCCCGCATCGGCAAAAGCAATTCACGCGTCATAATTTCTTCAAACTGCTTCAGGTGACGTTGTGCCACCACATCGGCATTTTTCTCTACGACTTGAATGGGCTCAACCAGTAAAGGTAATAACTTCTGTTCAGACACCTGTTCCAGTGTATTTACAATGTCGATTACATCCAAATGAATCTGACTCTGTAAAGTCACCATTCGCTGCATTTGCGATTTCAGGGTTTCTACCACCACTTCATCCATGTCATCCTGCAGCTCCAGAATCAGGATATTCAGATAAACCTGATCTTCAAGTGCACCTTTTTCTTCAATCAGGAAACGACGAATAGAATACGGGTTTTGCTGCACATCCATCACCGGCGCAACAATAAATAGAAATTGCGAGGTACGGACAATATCAAAATGACGAATCTGCTGCTCTTTAATCAGGAAATAACGGAAAAGTGGATGCGTCATTTCTGCCGTCTGTTTTTTTAATAGCGGCTTATACCAATAACTCAACAATTGCTGCTTGATAAAAACTTCAATAATGAAGCATTTGATTTGCTGTTCGGTAAGCTGACGCACTCCTTCAACCGGCTGTAAGCGGAGACCACGAATAATCTCAGCAGCATTTAATAAAAATGTACGACGCAGTTCCAGCTTTTCACGCTGCATCTGAAAATTTTCATTGACGTCAATTTTATCGATTTGTTCAAGTACGTTTTCTAAGTAGTCCGCAATTTGCAAGCTATCATTCAAACCCTGCAAACTTTTCAGTGACAAGCCAAAGGTACTGGCATAGTAACGCATCCGGTCATTGAGAAATTTTTGGCTAAGACGTTCTACCGAATGTTGAGCCTGATAGCGGTATTGATCCATTTCCTGATCCCAAAGAATTTTCTTGGGCTTTAAAATTTGAAAATCAATACTTTCTTTTAATTCGGGTGAAACTTCTGCCAGAATAGTACGAAGCTCTCGCTCCCAATTTAAATCCAGACTTGGTTCCAGTTGTGATAAACGTGCACGTAACTGATATGGAATCGCAATCTGTGACATGTTTATCCCCTTAATATATCGAAAACATTATTTTAAACAAAATGGTAGATGATTTTAAAAATAATCAGGTCAATATTGTCTGACGAATATAATGCTTATGCAAACCACATTATTCATTATTTTTTCTGATTTTTTCTAGCTGTGCAGCTTTATTTGCCAGCTCATTTTTTTTCAGCTGCTGCTGTTTTAAATGCAATATTCCTTCCACAATCAACAGTAAAACAGCCAACCAGATTGGAATATAGGTCAGCCATTCACCTGATTCCACACGCTCACCCAGTGCCATCGAGGCAAAAGCAAGCAGTACCGGCTCCAGATAACTCAACAGCCCAAAGATGACAAAGGGTAAATATCGGCTAGCCAAAATATAGCTACCTAAACCGAGCGCACTTAAAAAGCCCAATCCAAGAACTGCCAGGATCAAATGAGAATGACTCAACATAAGCGACATAGAATCGCTATAGATAAAGCCCAAATAAAATGCCACAGGCAAAATCAGAAATAGATCCCACCAGAATCCACCAAGATGATCGGTCGCGAATTTACGCCGCATAAAGAAATAAAGTGGATAAGCTAAAGCGACATAGACCGTTTCCCATGCGATTGAACCGATCCGCCAGATTTCATGCCCTACCCCCAACATTGCCAGAGCAACGGCGACCATCTGGAAAGATGACAATTTTTCTTTATAAAGCACACAGCCGACCAGCACCATCACCAGAGGTAGCAGAAAATAACCGAGCGAGACTTCGAGGCCACGGCCATTGATAGGTCCCCATAGAAATAACCACAATTGCGTGGTACATAACAGTGAACTGATCAGCAACCAGATCAAGAATGAAGGCTGTTGCAACACCCGTTTAAAGATATTGCTAATATGTTTCAGATCACCCGACCACCACATAAAGGCTGTGAGGAATGGTAAAGTCGCCAGCATACGCCAAGCAAAAGTCTGTTCACTATCTAAAGGCTGTAAAAAAGGCGTAAATACATACAGCACTCCAAAAACCACAGAGGCCAAGACAGATAACGCGATGCCTTTATACATAGTTAAACTCTACTTTCATTCGCCGGCATTATAACGATTAGTACAATAGAAAGCTTGATGCTTCATCTATTTAAAATGTAGTTATCTCTCGATTTTAGATTGTCTTTCGACTCATAAAATAAAAAACCATGCCATAGCATGGTTCCCATTAAGACGATCTTTTTATCTTTGAGTTTGTTTAGTATGAATTACATCACTCAGGTCATAACCGACAGACTGTGCATATTGTAAATATTCATTTACCACATTTTTATCCAATTGAGGATCACGTGAGAGTATCCACATATATTTACGTTTTGGCTCACCGACCAGAACAGTTTGATAATTTTCATCCAGTTTTAAGACCCAATAATCGCCACGAGCGACCGGAATCCAACGAATAAAGTCTGGTAAGAAACTGACTTTTAACTTGGTATTCTGCGGTGGATTTTGCACAAATGCCTCGCCCAATGACTGGGTTTGTCCACCATCTTTTTTAATGCAGCGGTTATCCACCACGATATTGCCATTTTCATTTAAAGTATAGGTCGCTGTGACATCGCGATCACACTTGTTTTGAAAATACAAAGGTTTGCGTGCTACTTCGTACCATGTCCCCAAATAACGGTCCAGTTCAACTTTCTCAATGGTCGGTAATGGCTCGTCTTTCGCATAAGCCATAGTAGCGGCGCCCAAACCGAGAAGAACCGCGCTACCCACCGCAATTTTTGCCAGCTTTAATCCGGAACGTGAAGATTTTTGAGTTGTCATAAATATACCTATTGCATGTTCACAAAATATTTATTTAAAAATTTCTGTTCATACAATAGCTTTATCCAATTCCTAAATTTGTTACATTATGTTTGCTTTGTGATTGATTTTACGTCATTTAAATAAGATTTAATGCAACAACAATCAATCAAACATCTGGGCTTTTAAACGCACAATTTCATCACGCATACGCGCAGCCTGCTCAAACTGAAGCTCTTTGGAAGCTTTCAGCATTTCCTTTTCAAGCTTGTTAATGTGTTTCGCAAACATTTTCGGATCTGCCATGATATGCCGCTCATCTGCACTGATCGCACGTGCCTGATCCGAGGGTTTCAATTCAATTGAATCATCATCCAATACTTCACCGGTATCAATTTCCTTGATCACCTGACGCACTGCACTCCGCGGGGTAATGCCATGTTCTTCATTAAACTGAATCTGCTTGGCACGACGACGGTCCGTCTCATCAATGGCTTTCTGCATCGAATCAGTGATTCGGTCTGCATACAGAATCGCCTTACCTTTCAGGTTACGTGCAGCGCGGCCAATGGTCTGAATGAGAGAGCGCTCGGAACGCAGGAAACCTTCTTTATCCGCATCCAGAATAGCGACCAGTGACACTTCCGGCATATCCAGCCCTTCACGCAGCAGGTTGATCCCGACCAGTACATCATGCACCCCGGTACGCAGTTCATGAATGATTTTGACCCGCTCAACCGTATCGATATCCGAGTGTAAATAAGCGACCTTAATCCCGTATTCTTTCAAATAAGAGGTTAAGTCTTCAGCCATGCGCTTAGTCAAGGTCGTAACCAGCACCCGCTCATTAATGTCTTTACGTAGATTAATTTCTGAAAGCACATCATCGACCTGCGTCAGAACTGGACGAATTTCAATTTCCGGATCGATCAGACCAGTCGGACGTACCACCTGCTCGACAATCTGCTGGGACTTTTCCAGCTCGTAACGTGCGGGCGTTGCGCTGACATAAACGGTCGTCGGCACAATATGTTCCCATTCCTCAAATTTCATCGGCCGGTTATCCAGCGCGCTTGGCAAACGGAATCCGTAATTCACCAGATTTTCTTTACGCGAACGGTCGCCCTTATACATGGCACCAATCTGCGGCACCGTCACATGCGACTCATCAATAATCAGCAAGGCATCATCCGGAATATAATCGAACAAGGTCGGCGGCGCTTCACCCGCAGGACGGCCCGACAAATGCCGAGAATAGTTTTCAATGCCGTTGGTATAACCCAACTGCTGCATCATTTCCAGATCATAGCGTGTACGCTGCTCGATGCGCTGGGCTTCCAGCAGTTTGTCATTTTCCCGGAAGAACACCAGGCGCTCTTTAAGTTCTTCCCGAATGGTTTCGATGGCACGGGACAAATTGTCTTTCGGCGTAACATAATGGCTTTTAGGATAAATGGTTACGCGAGGTACTTTACGAACCATTTTCCCTGTCAGCGGATCAAACCAGCGAATAGAGTCAACTTCATCATCAAACAGTTCAATCCGGATGGCATCCTGATCCGATTCAGCCGGAAAAATATCAATAATTTCACCGCGAATACGATAAGTACCACGCAGAAATTCCAGTTCGTTACGCGAATACTGCATCTCGACCAGACGGCGAATAATATCATCACGGCCAATGCGGTCACCCTCCACCACATGCAGCAACATGCTCATATAGGCATTTGGATCACCCAAACCATAAATCGCAGATACCGATGCGACAATAATCGCATCACGTCGCTCTAGGAGTGAACGGGTTGCAGAAAGGCGCATCTGGTCAATATGGTCATTAATTGCAGCATCTTTCTCGATAAAAGTATCTGAAGAGGGTACATAGGCTTCCGGCTGATAATAATCATAATAACTGACAAAATATTCGACGGCATTATTGGGGAAAAATGCTTTAAATTCGCCGTAGAGCTGCGCAGCCAAAGTTTTGTTATGTGCCATGACAATGGTCGGACGCTGTGTCTGTGCAATGACATTGGCCATAGTATAGGTTTTACCAGACCCAGTAACCCCCAGTAAAAGCTGATCATGAAAACCCTGTTCAATGCCTTTGACAAGTTTTTCAATGGCCTGTGGCTGATCGCCTGCTGGTTGATAACTGGTCACTAATTCAAAGGGTTTTTTATCACTCATAGCTTTCGCTGACTTCGCTGCGGATATAGATTTGATTTATTATGAGGGTAAATTGGAATTACTCAATCCCTGCTTAGGTTTCTGTTTGGTAAAATAAAACAATATTAGTATTCATTATTTGTTAGCGCTTGACTCATTCTCTAGTTTGAAAAATCATCAATAAAATATACAGTTACAAAGCGAATAAATACATAAAAAACCAAGCATTTTCAGCCAGCAGCTTTATTTGTGCATACTCGGCATCATGTTTTGCCTTATGGGTGAAATATTACTCTCTCTGTTTGGATATCGCTGCAGAATAATGCCTTGACCCCTATGCATTTCACGGGCAACATGAAGATCAGGATGGCCTAGAATAGACAATTATGACTTACCACTATCACGATGAAAGTATTGTTAAATCCCTTCCGGAAAATACGGTTTTTGTTTTTGGCAGCAACTTGGCTGGACAGCATGGTGGTGGAGCAGCCAGAACGGCACTTGAGCATTTTGGTGCAGTCATGGGCGTGGGTCGTGGCTGGGCGGGTCAGAGCTATGCCATTCCCACCATGAACGAGCATTTGCAACAAATGCCGCTCTCACAAATCCAGCACTATATTGATGACTTTAAGATTTACACCAAAAATCATCCTAAAAATAAATATTTTATTACTTCCTTGGGTTGTGGGATCGCAGGTTATAAGGTCGAGGAAATTGCACCGATGTTTAAAGGCATCTCACGCAATGTCATTTTCCCGCAATCTTTCCGTCCATTTGTCGAAAAGCCCCTGCCAAAATTAAGCGCAAATTTCTTACACACCATATTCCGCGATTCCGTGATTTTAACTCCGGCCAGCGATGAATTGATTGAAGAACTGCCTTTGACCGAAAATGAAAAAAGCCTGGCGAGAATTATTTTAAATACCCAGATCTATCCGACCGACAGCAATGGGCGGGAACGTGTCTTTGAAATTGAAGATATCCTGCACAATCTGAATACCAAGCTAGTCGATTTTCAGAGCCATTCAGAAGGTACCATGTTATTTGGAGGCGTGATTTTAGCGCTACTGGAACTTTATAATATTAACGAGAAAGATTTTATTGATGTCTGGCAAGGTGAGCGAAAAATTGCGCCACCGAAACCGGAAAATAAAGCGCGTAAAAGCATTCGTTAGTGCTATCAAAATATCTTTCAAAAAAAGCCAAGGTTTGAATTGGCTTTTTTTATGGGCGGCTAAAATATCGAATATAAAATCAATCAGGTCTGGATTTTATTTTGATGGGTATTTACAGAGCTTAAATATTTCGTTTGCTTTATTAAGAATAAAATTGAAAGAGATTTGGCTAAATCAGAGTTCTAATTTCTCTTTAGTTGAAAGATAAATCAAATATTGATCGCTAACTCCCTAAAAAATTCTACAAAAAAAGCCATGATTTATCATAGTTTTTTGAGTCTGATCAATTAGCGTTTGCCCATTGAACGGCGAGTACCACGTGGTGGCATCCAAGTACGGTCAGCATAACGCTGCGGTCTTGGTCTTAAATCTTCCAGAACTTCTTCTGCAGCATTTTGCTCTGCTTGCTTGATCGGGAAAGGTAAATTAACCAAGGGCTTTTTTTTGGGAGGAGTTTGGGTGCTCATGTGATTCACTCAATAATATATGTAGCTATTGTACAAAAAAACTCAGTCGACTGGGTAGCAGGATCTTGGATAAATTCATATGCTCTTGTTTTGGAAAAATAAAAAATCATCCCATGATGATAAATGCTTGAATCAATGCAGCCTAAAATTTACCTAAACTCTCCTCTCTATCTTCCATGATAAAAATTCATAGGATTGAAATTTTAACGCTCTCAAGAGCAAATTTCCTTCATTTTTATACTTAAGCTATTAAGGTAAAAGTAATTATTTTTACACACTATACATTTCTTAAAACTCAAGAGATACAAACAAAAAATATACAGCAGTTACCAATATTAACCATCGATTAACTTTTGACCTGTTGTTCTATAACTGAATTTTTTAATGTAATTCACATAATTAGTTAACTAGAAAAACGAATAAACAAACTGGACATGGAGTTCCAAATCAATGAAAACATTGCTGGCATGTATGGCAGGCCTAGCCACTTTACCTATGGTCGCGCATGCAGATTCCCCTTATTTTAGCTTGCAAGATGGAGATGGCTTTAAGCGCTTTTCGGTATCAGTCGGTGCATTGCATGTGATGCCGCAAGGCAAGGCCCAACCATTTAAAGTGAATACTGCTGTCAAAGAAGGTGAAACATCACAAGTAGGTGATATCTCAATTGACTCTGTGAAAAATAATCTTGATCCAGACATGGACCCAAACCTTTCCTCTGTTTTTGTTAATATTCTCGATCGACTTGGTACAGAAACACTGCCCGCAACGCTCAGTGGACGAGCTGAAATTTATGGACTGGAAAGCTGGAATAATCCTGGTACTGGCCTGGAAGCAGATGATGTCACCACCTTAGGCATTATGACCAATTACTATTTTACCGATAATATTTCTTTTGAAATGAAAGCCGGCATTCCCCCCAAAGTAGACTTGCAAGGCAGTGGTAAAATTTATGCCCCTTTTTCTGCGCTTGCTACCCCAAGTTTAGGTTCGATCGATTTACCCGGCATTGAGTTAAAAAATGATATTCTCATTACTGATCTGGAAGCTTATGGGCCGGCCGCCTCTGCCCGCGCCTGGACACCTGCCTTTGAATTCCAGTATCACTTTGGTAAAACCGGAGTGAATAAATTCCGGCCTTATGTCGGCTTAGGTGTGATGTATGCCTATTTCAATGAACTGGAAATTAACTCACGTACTGAGCAGGACCTGATTGCTGCAGGACATATGATTGCCAATATCAAGGAAGGAAAAGCAGGTGCTTCTCTGGATGGCACGCCAAGTTCAGCCAACCCGAAAGTTGATCTGGAAGCATCCGATGCTTTCGCGCCTGTGGCCACGGTCGGCTTTAGCTATGACTTTAATGACACCTGGTTTGCAGTCGGTTCAGTATCTTATGCACATCTAAAAAATGACACGACAATTACGGTGACAGATGCAAATTTAGGTGAACTGATTCGCTCTAAAGCCGATATTGAAGTCAATCCGATTCTGGCCTATGCCGGGATCGGTATGCGTTTCTAAGCTCAATATCCGATTTTTAATTAAAACGGCTTCGGCCGTTTTTTTAGGCTTAATATATTGATAAAAAAATTTATCTTTTGATCAATATTTATTTAATAGCCTCTATTGCTTGAATCGAATACTATACATATCAACTTTATAGGCATGAATGACGTATGGCTGACAGTCAATTTTCCAAAGCTCTTATTTTTATGCTGATTGGCTCCGCCATAATTTTGGCACTGTCACTGGGTGTACGTCATGCCTTTGGTCTGTATCTGGTACCGATGAGCGAAGAGTTTGGCTGGGGTCATAATGTTTTTAGTCTGGCCATTGCCATGCAAAACCTGATCTGGGGTGCAGTTCAACCGATTACCGGGGCATTTGCTGATAAATATGGCAGCAAGATTGTGGTAGCTGTAGGCGGAGCCTTATATGCAATTGGTCTACTCTTGATGGCAGTTAGCTCGACCGGATTATTGCTTAATCTAAGTGTGGGTCTGATTCTGGGTCTCGCCCTGTCTGCCACCTCATTTCCGGTCTTATTGTCTGCGGTCGGGCGTGCCGCCCCACCAGAAAAGCGCAGTTTGGCAATGGGAATTGCCAGTGCGGCCGGGTCTTTTGGTCAGTTTATCATGCTGCCTTCAACCCTGCTGCTATTACAGAATGTTGGCTGGTCAGCGGCGCTGGTGGTCAGTGCCATTTTAATTGCACTGATTGTGCCATTGGCCTGGATGCTGAAAGCACCGATGTATGTTCATCCCAACGCGGCCGCTACCCCCAATAAAGTCTCACTCAATTTTAAACAGATTCTGGTGGTAGTGAAAAATCATAAACCGTTCTGGTTTCTAGCCATGGGCTTTTTTGTTTGTGGTTTTCAGGTCGTTTTTATTGGCATCCACCTGCCGGGCTATCTGATTGATCATGGCTTTAATGCCACAACCGGTACGATTTTCTTAGCCTTAGTGGGTCTGTTTAATGTGCTAGGCACCTATACCGCCGGCTGGCTCGGTGGAAAATATTCCAAACCGCATCTGCTAATGGGATTATATGCCTTGCGTGGAATTGCGATTATTGCCTTTCTCATGCTGCCTCTCAGCACATGGACAGTCTATAGCTTTGGTGTCATTATGGGACTACTCTGGTTATCGACCGTTCCGCTGACCAATGGTATTGTGGCGAATATGTTCGGGGTGAAATATCTGACCATGCTCAGTGGCATTGTGTTCTTTACCCATCAGGTTGGCTCGTTTTTCGGTGGCTGGCTCGGTGGAGTCAACCATGATTTGAGCGGCAATTATAATGCGGTGTGGATGCTATCAATTGTCCTCAGCATTTTGGGGGTACTGGTGCATTTCTGGGTCAATGAGGAGCAAATCGTCCATGACTGATTCTCTGCTGAAACTCAAACTTTCGATTGCTGTGGCAATCCTGCTTTTACTGGCTTTGTCGATTGGACTGTGGTTTCAGACCCCTGAGCTGTTTGAGTATTTTAATCAGGCTTTCTGCGCACACTAAACTGCTGAAATATCCTCAGCAGAAAATGCGCAATCCATCGCAGAATAAGTTAAATGTTTTAAAATCAATTGAATAATAAAAATATAATATTATTCATAAACTTATCATTTCTTTTGGTTTTATTTCAGTCCGGAATTTTCTTAGATTTTGATCAACAAGAAAATTCTGAGACTTGATAATGACCAGCTTAACCCAACTTTCACAAGCGATTCATGATGCTCCACGCTGGCATCAGCAAGATCAATTTCAACATCCGGCTGAAATCAAGATTGTACCGCAAACCGGTCAGGCCTTAGGCGCAGTGGTCTATGGCTTGGATGCCCGTAAAGCCCAATCATCCAAAACCATTTTAAAGTTAAAACAGGCGCTGGCCGAGCATCTGATTTTGATCTTTAAGCAGCAAAGTCTGGATGATTTACAGTATCTGGCGTTTTCAACTTATTTCGGTTCCATTTTCCGTCCCGGTGCAGATACACCGGTACTGGCTGCGCAGTCCGATAGCGGTGTTCCACCCGATGTCGTGCCGGTTTCCAATGCTGTTGGTCAGGGAGATTACACCGGGCATGGTGAACTGACTCCACATGCCGATCATCAATGGACGCCCCTACCTTCTTTTGGTTCCCTTCTGTATGCCATTGAACTGCCTCAGGACGGCGGACAGACCAGCTGGATCAATACCATTAAAGCTTATGATGCACTCGATGAAGCAACCAAGGTAGAGATCGATCAGCTGCAACTGATTACTTATAACCCTTTTGTGCGCCATCAAAAAACTAAAGATCAGGCTGTTGATCAAGGTTACGGTAATAGTCCGCTGTATCGCTTTAAAGATCAGCCCATATTAAGTCATGCCTATCCGCACCCACTGGTGCGGACCCATCCTGAATCTGGCCGTAAAGCGCTTTGGTTAAACACGCATACCGAGGTCGAGCTGGTCAATTATGATGATCAGGCTGGCAGTCAACTGATCGAAAAATTACGTGAGCATATTTCAAAACCTGAGTTCGCTTATGAACATCATTGGGAAGTGGGCGATATCGTGTTCTGGGACAATCAGGTGACTTTGCACTCACGCCGTCCATTCCCGGCGGATCAGCGCCGTTTATTGAAACGCATCAGTCTGGCCGGTAGCCGCCCATTTTAAAAACCAGAAAATCCGAATAATAAGAAAGGACATTACAACCTTCGATAATAATGACTCATATTTAAATCCTGTACCATTGAGACTTTGACCGCCTCAATGGTTTTTTATTTTTTCAAACAATCAACATCCTTGGTTCTGAATATAAATATGGAAGTAAATCCTTTAACAAAACAAAGTGCCTGTTTACTTTTCCTCACCTAATCTGCCTAGTGTATTTTCCTTTTTCTGCTTAGCGTATTAGAAAATCAGCAATAAACCTATGGAAAGAGGAAACGACAATGAATCAGCTTCAATTTTCAGATTGTGTTCAAACCTGTATGAACTGTTCCCTGGCATGCGCTAACTGTGCCAGTGCCTGTCTTAAAGAAGAAGATTTAGACATGATGCGGGAATGTATCCAGCGCTGTCTGGATTGTGCAGATATCTGTCAGCTGTGTGCCCGTATGGAACAAAAGCAGTCTCCATTCATGCATGAGATATGTGAACTTTGCGCCAAAGCATGTGACTACTGTGCAGAAGAATGTGGCAAGCACCAACATGAACATTGTCAGCAATGTGCCGAAGCATGCCGCCGCTGTGTTGAAGAATGCCGAAAAATGGCTGCTTAAAAATTCAATTTGATCAACTCGACTGACTTAATCAATTCCAATAAAAAAACCGCAAGTGAAGACTTGCGGTTTTTCTGTCTAAGTCAAATATCTCACTTAGAATAAACGGTTCATACCATTCAGTGTCGCTACACGATACGCTTCCGCCATAGTCGGATAGTTAAACGTGGTTTCTACAAAGTACTTGATCGTATTATTCGGGCTGTTCATGACCGCCTGACCAATATGGATAATTTCAGAGGCATTGTTACCGAAGCAATGTACACCCAAAACTTCTAGCGTTTCGCGATGGAACAGAATCTTTAATTCGCCCATAGTATCACCGGTAATCTGTGCACGTGCCAAATGACGGAATGATGCCTGACCGACTTCATACGGAATCTTTTCTTCAGTCAGCTGCTGTTCAGTCTTACCAATCGAAGAAATCTCAGGAATGGTATAAATCCCGGTTGGAATATCAGTCACCGGTGCAACGTCTTTCTCGCCGCTCATGTTGGCACCCGCGCAACGACCTTGGTCATAGGCAGCAGAGGCTAGCGAAGGCCAGCCGATCACATCACCGGCAGCATAGATATTTTCAACTTCAGTCTGATATTGATCATTCACAGTCAATTGACCACGGCTGTTCGGTTTCAGGCCAACATTTTCAAGACCTAGACCATCGGTATTGCCTGAACGGCCATTACACCACAAAATTGCATCAGCTTTGATTTTCTTGCCGCTTTGCGTGTGCATCACCACATGGTCATCAAATGTTTCTAAAAAGTCGATCTGTTCATTATGACGAATCAATACACCCTGTTCACGCAAGTGATAAGACAGTGCATCAGAGATTTCATCATCCAGATAGCTTAAAAGTTTGTGCTGGGTGTTGATCAGGTCAACTTTATGTCCCAGACCAATAAAGATCGAGGCATATTCACAACCGATTACACCTGCGCCATAAATAATGATTTTCTGGATGGAATAGTCCAGATCCAGAATTTTGTCTGAATCAAATACACGCGGATGATTAAAATCAAGAATGTCTGGACGATATGGACGCGAGCCGCTGGCAATGACCAGTTGCTTAAACATCAGCGTTTCTTTAATGCCATCTGGGTTAAATACAAAAATGGTATTTTGATCCTGAATGTAAGCACGACCATGATAAATATCAATTTTATTGCGGTCGTAGAAACGTGAATGTGTATCTACTTGTTGTTGAATAACTTTATGTGCGTGACGCAACACTTGCTTCATGGTGAACTGCTTCCAGTCCCCAACTTTTTGAAACAGTGGATCACGTTGATAACGGATAATACTGGATACTGTTTGACGCAATGCTTTACTTGGAATCGTACCGACATGGGTACAGTTACCACCCAGCTGTTCACGCATCTCAACGATTGCAACACGCTTACCAGATTTGGCAAGTTTCATTGCCGCGCCTTCGCCCGCAGGGCCCGAACCTAGAACTACCGCATCATATTTAACGAAAGTCCCACTAACGACCTCTTTTTTACGTGGCATTCAACGCTCCTCAAAATTAAAAAATTCACTTTAATCTACACTCTTATTATGACGTAAATCCTGTTGATTTGGTGTATTTAACTCACATATATTGCTTGATAAGAACATTTTTTAAATGAATACCCCTTTTTGCCCTATTTAGAACGAAGTCCGTTATAATAACTGCGCTATCTTTGAGTATCTCCCCCTTCAAAAACAGTGGAAAAGTTGAATATGTCTGAAAACCGTAAACCTGAACAGGGCGTCAAACTTCGCGGTGCGGAAAAAGTTGCCCGCATTCCTGTAAAAGTTGTTCCTACGGTTGAAACGCCACGTAAGCCGGACTGGATCCGGGTGAAAATGGCGGCACCTGAAGAAGTTCAACGTATTAAAACCACACTACGTCAGCAAAAATTACATACGGTGTGCGAAGAAGCCGCCTGTCCAAACCTGCCTGAATGTTTTGGTGGCGGTACTGCGACTTTCATGATTATGGGCGATATCTGTACCCGTCGTTGTCCGTTCTGTGATGTGGCTCATGGCCGTCCAAATGCACTCGATGCAGATGAACCGCGTCATATGGCAGAAACTATTGCCAATCTGGGTTTGAAATATGCAGTGATCACTTCGGTAGACCGTGATGATTTACTGGATGGCGGTGCACAGCATTTTGTCGATTGTATTAAAGAAGCGCGTGCTCTAAGCCCGAATACCCTGCTGGAAATTCTGGTGCCAGATTTCCGTGGTCGTATGGATATCGCGCTGCGCATCATGACTGAATGCCCGCCAGATGTGTTTAACCACAATATCGAAACAGTGCCACGTCTGTATAAAGCCATGCGTCCAGGTTCTGACTATCAGCACTCTTTAAACCTGCTGAAAATGTTTAAAGAATACTGCCCGGACGTACCAACTAAATGTGGTCTGATGGTCGGCATTGGTGAAACTGAAGAAGAAGTGCTTGCCCTGCTTGATGATCTGCATGCACATGGCGTAGATTATGTGACGATTGGTCAATATTTACAGCCTTCAAAAGAACATGCAGCGATTGATCGCTTTGTGACACCTGAAGAATTCGAACGTTATACCGAACATGGCCAAAAACTGGGCTTCCGCAATATCTGGGCAGCACCAATGGTTCGTTCAAGCTACTTTGCTGACCGCCAATATTACGGCGAACCAGTTCCAGCAGTGCGCCGTAAAGTGGATCCTGCCAAAAAAATTGCAGTTCAGGCCATTGAAGCTTAATCCTGTTTAAACCAATGAAATAAAAGCCCTCTCAAGTAGAGGGCTTTTTAATATCCATATTTAAAATTTTACTCAGCCTTAAACCCCATTTTTTATTTTAGATAAGATTAAGTCATTACTTATCTTCACATTTCTTTGCGCGTTCTCACTTGAAGACTGAGCATTTTTCAAACAATCTCAAAAATAGATGAAAGATTTAAAAATATCGTTGCAAGACTTGAAAACGATCATTCTCACACGTGCAATGCTGAACCTGTCCGATCCTCAAGCGACAAAAAAAATGAATGAACTGTGACAAAAATTCTATGAGATCTCGGCACAGGCAGCGTTGTATAAATCTGGAGAACTATAACAATGCTATTTATATTTGCTGTACTACTGCTATTACTTAGTTTATGGGCGGTTTTCTATTTTCAGCTCTCCCGTAGCGCGGGTGCAATTGCACTAATTGTCATGTCAGTAGTCTGTGCCTTTATTAGCCCATGGTCACTTATTCTCGGCATTCCGCTGATCCTGATTAGCCTTGTGGTGATGATCGACCCTTTACGTATGTCGTTCATTTCTAAACCGGCCTATAAAGCACTGGCCAATGCCATGCCGAGTATCAGCCCGACAGAACGTGAAGCATTGGACTCCGGAACCAGCTGGTGGGAAAAAGAACTGTTTATGGGTGCACCGAACTGGGAAACCTTTAACAGTTATCCCTATCCAAAGCTGTCGCTAGAAGAACAGGCCTTTCTGGACAATGAAGTTGAAACCTTGTGCAGCATGCTGGATGAATGGGAAATTCATGAGCAAAAAGCGCTACCTGATCATGTCTGGCAATATATTAAAGAACATGGTTTCTTAGGCCTGATTATTCCCAAAGAATACGGCGGTCGTGCCTTTAGCTCCTTTGCCCAAAGTCGGGTGATGAGCAAGATTGCTTCGCGTTCTCTGACCACAGCCGTGAGTTGTATGGTGCCGAATTCGCTCGGACCGGGTGAGCTGTTGCTGCATTACGGTACCGAAGAACAGAAAAACCGTTATCTGCCGGGTCTTGCACGAGGCGAAGAAATTCCCTGTTTCGGTTTGACCAGTCCGGAGGCCGGTTCGGATGCTGGTGCGATTCCTGATACGGGCGTGGTCTGCTATGGCCAGTTTGAAGGTCAGGAAGTCTTAGGCCTGAGAATGAATTTTTCCAAACGCTGGATTACGTTAGCTCCAATTGCGACAGTCGTAGGCTTGGCCTTTAAAATGTATGATCCGGATCATCTTTTGGGTGATCAGACTGAATATGGCATTACCTGTGCCCTGCTCCCTGCCAGTCATGAAGGCGTAATAGTGGGACCACGGCATAACCCCGGACCACCATTTATGAATGGTACGGTTGAAGGTAAAGATGTGTTTATTCCTCTGGACTGGATTATTGGTGGCGTCAAAAATGCCGGTAAAGGATGGCGCATGCTAATGGAATGTCTGGCGGTTGGTCGTGGTATTTCCCTACCAGCGCTGTCTACTTCTACTTCAGAAATGACTTATTTAAATGTGGGTGCTTTCTCTCGTATTCGTCAGCAATTCAAGATTTCAGTTGGTAAGTTTGAGGGTGTTCAGGAAGCCAATAGTGAAATCGCCAGTGACACCTATATGCTGGAAGCCTTCCGTTATCTGGTCACCTGTGGTCTGAATCAGGGTGGCAAGCCTGCCGTAATGACGGCGATTGCCAAATACTATGCAACTGAAGGCATGCGTAAAGTGGTCAATCACGGCATGGATGTGGTCGGTGGTCGTGCCATTCAGATGGGGCCGCGTAACTTTCTGGCACCTTACTATCAGGCAATTCCAGTCTCCATTACCGTCGAAGGCGCCAATATTCTCAGTCGTTCCTTGATGATTTTTGGACAGGGTTCAATGCGCTGCCATCCTTATCTATATGAAGAATTACAGCTCTTACAGGCAGAAGACTCGGCAGCGGCTCTAAATCCTTTTGATAACTTGCTGTTTAAGCATTTGGGTTACACCTTTAACCGGACTGCTCGCTCCTTTGCCTATGCCTTTACAGGTGGCTCAAGTGCTGCGCCGCAAAGTGCGGTTGATTTCACTCAGCCTTATTATAAGATCATTAATCGGCTGAGTGCCAACTTTGCTTTAACTGCGGATATGTGCCTAGGTTTACTCGCAGGGGATATCAAACGTAAGGAAATGCTTTCGGGTCGTCTGGCCGATATTCATGCACATCTGTTTATTGCTTCCTCAATTCTCAAATATTTTGAGCATAGCAAAAAGACTGAAGATGAGCGTTTACATGCACAGCTTGCGGTAGAAAAGTCTCTGTATACAGCGCAGGAAGCCTTTTATGACCTGTTTGCGAACTTCCCGGTGGGTATTGCTGCTGGCATGGTTAAGCTCATCTGTTTCCCATTTGGCCGACCTGTCGCGAAGCCATCTGACCGACTTAAACAGGAAGTCGCAAATGTCATGATGGAAGATAACGCTTTCCGGAAAGTACTGAAAAAGCATGTTTTCTATAGCACAGCGGAAGATGATGTGAATGGTCGTATGGAATCAACCTTCACCATGTTATTGGAAATTGAGCAGCTTTGGGATCGCTTTAAGAAAGCCGAAAACAAAGGTCAATTTAAAGGACTTAGTTTTGCTGATCATGTGGCTGATGCGCATGAACAAGGCTTTATTAATGAAGAAGAAGCGAATAAGTTGCTGCACTATAATGCACGTCGCTATGATAGCATGTTGACTGATGTCTTCGATCTGCATTTACAGGAAGTATTGGAACTTGAAAATCCTCATATTTCGAAAGCAGATGCAACAGGTACTGATACTTCAGTTCAAAGTGCACCTTCACATTCAACCAGTCCTTAGATAGATCTCTTATCTAAATCGGATCTTGCTTTCCAAAGTAAGGTTATTTCCTGATTTCACTTTGGAATATCACAAGTGGCTATTCAGCCACTTTTTTACGACTATTGCACGATGGTATTTAAGATATTAAACGTTAAGCTAGACCCATAATAAAATTGAGGGTCAATGATGTCACAACAAGATTATGAAAATGGCTTGAAAGTCCGTACTGAAGTGATGGGTGAAAGCTTTGTAAAACGTGCTCAGGACAATACGGTTCCTTTTACTCAGCCTTTGCAGGACTGGATTAATGAACATGCCTGGGGCTCAACCTGGCAACGTGAAGGGATTTTACCACGTAAATACCGTTCTTTAATTACCATTGCTTTTCTTACCGCGCAAAAAAGCCCAACTGAATTGAAAGGCCATGTTCGTGGCGCTTTGAATAATGGTGCAACAGTTGAAGAAATTCAGGAAGTGCTACTGCATAGTCTGCCTTACTGCGGTGCCCCTGCTACTCAGGAAGCCTTCCGTGCAGCGCTTGAAGTGATTCAGGAATATCAGGCAAATCAGCAGAATTAAGATTTACTTAGGCTATTGAGCTGCTTAATGAATAAATAAAGCCGGGAATTAAAATTCCCGGCTTTTTAAATTTTAAAATGATATATCTATAGCTATAACTTCTTTAACACTGTCTTTAATATTGTTTGAAAAGATTATCCTCTTAATTCAATTTGAGTACGTTGCTCCAAGCCTTGCACCGCAGCGGAGAAATCCAGCTGGCTGGCCTGTGGGTTGGAAATCTGCTGAAACTCCTGCTGAACCAAAGACATCACCGTTAAATCCAGTTGCTGTTGCTGCACCAGTTCCAAGGCAATACCAATATCTTTCTGCAATAAATCCAGCGCAAAGGTCTTGTGAAACTCACGGCTCAGTACACGCTGTGCCATGATATTTTCCGACATGCTGCTTTTACCACTGGAATGATTAATACAGTTTAGTGCACTGCTTAAATCAACGCCCTGCCCTTTCAGCACAGTCAGCCCTTCAGCCAATGCCCATAAGTGAGTCGCCATTAAGGTATTATTCACGGCTTTCACCGCAAAACCAGAACCGCTTTCTCCCACATATTCAATCAAACCTGCAAAGGCATCAATGATCGGCTTGACTTGTTCAAAGGCTTGTTCATTGCCTCCGACCATCACAGTTAAAGTGCCTTTTTCTGCGCCAACGGTTTGGCCAGAAACCGGTGCATCCAGATAAAAACTGCTTTGTTGCTCCAAGAGCTTCGCCAGTTTCTGTGCTGATTCCGGTACACCACTGGTACAGTCAATCCAGATTGCACCTTGTTTGGGTGGATGAGCTGCAATTAATGCTTCTACATACTGACTGGTCGGCAAGCAAGAAAAAATAAAATCTGCCTGAACCGCCTGTTCAATACCCACTGCCTGAGTCCTGAAACATTTCGCATGATCTAGCGCTTTCTGTTCAGTCCGGTTCCAGACCCACACTGGGTGTCCGAGTTTTGGCAAATGGGAAGCCATATGCCAGCCCATTGCCCCGAGTCCTAAAAATGCAACTGTATGACTCAAAAAATACTCCTCATATTAAGCGACTGGCTTAACCTCAACTTCTGTTGCGGTCGATGCAGATTCAGGCATTTCTTTATCTTCACCACGATTCAGGAACAGGTTCAACAGAATCGCAGCCAAAGTTGCAGTACCGATACCACCCAGATCAAAACCACCGATCTGCAAGCTATAGTTACCTGTACCCATGATCAGACACACAGCACCAATGATCAGTGTACTGTTCTTGGTGAAATCAACATGGTTGTCTACCCAAATTTTGGCACCCGCCACGGTAATCAACCCGAAGACCACAATCGATGCGCCACCTAATAAGGCCACTGGAATGGTACTGATCACCGCACCAAATTTAGGTGAAAGCCCCAATAAAATGGCGAAAATGCCGGCAAAGATAAACACAGTGGTTGCATACACTTTGGTCACTGCCATCACACCGATATTTTCAGCATAAGTCGTCATCCCGGTACCGCCGATAGAAGCGGATAATGAAGTACACACCCCATCTGCAAAGAAACCGCGGCCCATATACGGTGACAGATTTTTACCGGTCATCGCGGATACCGCTTTAAAATGCCCAAGATTTTCTGCGACCAGAATAATGGCCACCGGTGCAATCATCAGCATGGCATTCATTTCAAAGACTGGACTCTGGAAATTTGGCAGACCAAACCATGCCGCTTCACTGACTTTGCTGAAATCAATTGCAGGTCCGAAGCCCATAATATTAGTGAAAAGGAAATAAATCAGATAGGAAGATAACAAGCCCAATAACAATAACAGACGGCGTACCATTCCTCGAGTAAATACAGCAATCACACTGATACAGATAATGGTGATTAATGCCATCCAGGAATCAAACTGGTTCGCTGAAACACTCTTAATCGCGACTGGCGCCAGATTCAAACCGATGATCATCACGATCACGCCAGTCACTACAGGTGGCATCAGTTTTTCAATCCAGTTGGTGCCGGTTTTCATCACCAGCAGACCAATCAAGGCATAAACAATACCGCAAGCAATCGTACCGCCAAGCGCCAGTCCAAGATTTGGATTCGCGCCAACGCCGGAATAACCTGTTACTGCGACGACCGCACCAATAAACGCAAAGCTTGATCCCAGATAACTAGGCAATCGACCACCCGTGATCAGGAAAAATAAAATGGTACCAATACCGGTAATAAAAATCGTGAGATTGGGATCAAATCCCATTAAAAGCGGCGCCAGCACGGTTGCCCCAAACATCGCAAACACATGCTGTAACCCGAGAATAATACTTTTTCCAGCAGGCAGATATTCATCTGTTTGCACGGGTGTGGTATCGAGGTTGCCTTGGTAAGGCTTAAATTTTGGAAACCACATTTCTTTTTCTTGCATCGGCTTCCCCTCCTTGATTAGGATTGAATTGAATTAGCACATTTTGTGTGGCTCACAGTAAGAACGGTTGAAGTACATCAGCGCATTGCCTTGACTCTGGCACATGGCTTTCACCTCACAGAACAGCACGTCATGACTGCCTACGGATAAACATTGGACCACCTCGCAGTCAAAACTGACTAAGGCATCTTCAAGTACAGGCGACTGGGTCACCAAAGTTTTCCAGTTCCCCTGACTGAAACGCTCTGCCATTGGTGTTTTTCCACCAAACAGATTGGAAAGATGTTGTTGATGTGATGCCAGAGTATTCACACACAACACCTGATTCTTTTTAAAGGTTTCATAGACTGACGCAGAACGGTTCAGGCACACCAGTAACGTTGGTGATGTATCCGTCACGCTACATACGGCCGAAGCGGTAAATCCAGCCATTCCTGCATCGCCTTGCGTGGTAATGACATTCACTGCAGCACCTAGATTAGACATGCCCTGACGGAAAATCTGCTGATCGACTTGGGTAAACACTTCAGCTGAGTTTTCAGTCTTTACCACCTTATTTAATGCACTGTTCTCTGCAACCGCTTCTGTAATGATTTTAGACAATTTGGCATTCATGCTGTTCTCCTCCGCCCCAAGTCAGTTTTCAGTGACAGACTTAGGGCTGATATAGATGAAATTGAATCAGGTGGATCGGCTTATACATGGGCAATCGAGGCGATTTCGACCAGCGCATCCGGTTTTACCAAGCCAGTCTGTACGCAATATCGTGCCGGTTTATCTCCCGGGAAATACTCTGCATAAACGGTATTAATTGCTGCATAATCTGCCCAATCTTTGACAAACACATGATTGAAAGTGACGTCATCCATGCTGCCACCGGCTTCTTCAATCACACGCTTGATGGTTTCCAGAATATGACGGGTCTGGGCTGCCGCATCACCGACGTGCACCACGTTATTATTTTCATCAAAAGCCAACGTGCCTGACACATAGACAATATTGCCTGCCTTGGTTGCCGGTACAAACGGCGCTAACGGTTTTGAAGTTCCTGCTGGAATAATGACTTCTTTAGGCATACTGTTTTTTCCTTAATCCTAATCTTTAATTCTTTAGGCACTTTCAGCCAATTTAGTTTCATTTAGTGATTCACTTTCTTTTTGAAAGGCTTCTACAAAATTTGCGGTATTGGATACCCAGCCAAAGAAGGTCTTGATGTTGTACAAACTGGCTTCATGGGCCTCGACTGGCCCGGCCTGGTGGCAAGCATCCGCTAGCGCCACGCCGAAATATTCCAGAAAGAAACCATCACGCAGGGTCGATTCCACGCAGACATTGGTGGCAATTCCGACAAAAACCAGATTGCGAATGCCACGGACACGCAACATGCTGTCCAGTGCGGTATTAAAGAAACCGCTATAGCGAGGTTTTTCAATCACCAGATCTTGTGGCAGTGGCTGTAACTCATCAATCAATTCAAAGTCCCAGCCCCCTTTGGCCAGTAATTGCCCCTGTAATTCGGGACGTTTGCGCATGGTCTTTAAGGCATTGGATTTATGGAAATTTGGAGAATCCGTACCACCCGCTTCCTTATATTCTGCATCCCAGCCATTTTTAAAATAGATGACCTGAATACCGGCCGCATGCGCCGCATCAACTGCCTTTTTAATATTTTCTACCACCGGCTTGGTCTTTGAGACATCAAAACCCGCCAGATCCAGATAGCCGCCTTGCGAGGTATAAGCATTCTGCATATCAATGACGATCAAAGCTGTTTGTTCTGGTGCGAGACAAATCGCTTCGGGTTCAGCTTTAAGGATTTTTCCTGTGCCGAGTTTTTCAGTAAAACCGGCTGTTACCACTGATTCACTCATGCGCTTTTCTCCAGAACCGGTTCTGTACCTTCAATGACAATATGCTCACGGCATTTCATCAGTGGCTGGATTTTTTGACCGAAATCTTCAACCCCCTGAATAAAATCATCAAAAGTCAGTAACACACCCTCAGTGCCCTTGATCTCGCCAATTTCATCCAACATTCGTGCCACATTTTCATAAGAACCTACCAGCGTACCCATATTGATATTCACTGGAGATACGCTAGAAGCCATTTGCCGGATATTGGTATCTGTGCCCGAAGTGGTATCTTTTCCACCCTGATTCATCAGCCAATTAATCGCTTCCATATCGGCACCCTCGTTATAATGCTGCCATTTGGCTTGAGCTTCTTCGTCGGTTTCCGCTGCAATCACCATAAACAGCACATACGTCTGTACATCACGGCCAGTCACATCTGTTTTTTCTTTTAAGCGGTCATTAATTTCTGCATAAGCTGTTGGAGTATTCAGGCCTTTACCAAACACGAAGTTATAGTCTGCATATTGTGCAGAAAACTCTAAACCTGCATCAGATTGACCTGCACAGATAATCTTCATGTCGGCTTGTGGACGTGGGCTAACACGGCAATCTTCCATCTGGAAATGTTCGCCTTTAAAGTCTGATTTACCAGTCGCCCAAAGTTCACGCAGAATTTGTACATATTCAGACAGATATTCATAGCGTTTGCCAAAATAGTCATTACCTGGCCACATACCCATTTGGGTATATTCAGGTGGCTGCCAGCCAGTTACGACATTCAGACCAAAACGGCCATTTGAAATCGAATCAATGGTTGATGCCATGCGCGCGACAATTGCAGGTGGCATCACCAGAGTTGCGGCAGTTGCGAAAATTTTAATTTTGCTGGTGACAGCCGCAAGACCTGCCATCAGGGTAAACGTTTCCAGGTTATGTTCCCAGAATTCAGTCTTGCCGCCAAAGCCACGCAGCTTGATCATGGAAAGTGCGAAATCGAAACCATAGTGCTCAGCGCGCTGTACGATTTGTTTATTTAACTCAAAAGTCGGCATGTACTGCGGTGCATTTTCAGAGAGTAACCAGCCATTATTTCCGATTGGACAGAAGACACCTATTTTCATTTTCACACCTCATTATTTTTAACACTTATTCAAAATTCTGATTCCACTTCGGGAATTTTATTTACAAGATAAACATTGCAAAGCGTATGCCAACTATTTTTGTTTATTATTTATCATATACTTAATATTTTATTTTTTGAATCTTTAGTAAAATAACCATTTTTAACCATGAGTCAATTTTGAACATGCTGTTTCATTCAAGTGCACTCGTACCAATTTGTGCATTTGCAGTTCATGCATCAATTCGAAGTAAAAACCATGCTGATGCTACAAAAATTATTAATTAGAAATAATAAAAAACCAGACACTAGGTCTGGCTTTTAAAAAATCTTCAAACTAAGGGGAGATCAGGAATGAAAGGATCAATTGATTCACCTGATCCGTTTCGGTCACGGTAGATGCATGTGCACCTGTATCAAGCAAACTGAGGTGACTATGTGGCAGGCATTGTTGTAATTGCTGTGAACGTTGATAAGGCACCAGAAAATCATCTTGGTTAGCAAGCAAATGCACAGGAATATCCTTGAGTGCCTGACGATGTTCTGCGTTCAGTTTAAAAGCCTGCACGGCTTGTAGGCGTGCCAGAACATTTTGGATCGGTGGAAAGTCAAGGAGCTGCTTATTTTCTGATTCGGTTAACTGATCAATATGGGTTGAAATCCACTGTGGCGGATAAAGAAACAAAGCCTGTGCTCTCACATATGCCTCTGCCCCGCTATTGAGCAATAACGAAGTCCGGGCTTCGAAACACTTCTGAGTATGAGCATCCAGCTCTCCCCAAGCATTTAACATGGTCAGACTGAGCAGCTTAAACTTTCTTTCAGCCTGATAGGTCGCCAGTTGCATGCCGATATGTCCGCCCAATGCATGCCCGATGAAATGAAACTCTCGAATGCCATCATTGATCAATAAATCCAGAATCTGGCCGGCCATATGGTCGATCGAATAAGACGTGGGCAATAGCTCAGAATCTGAATGACAGCCTTCCTGATCATAAGTGACTACATGAAAATGCTGCTGTAAAACTCTAATTTGAGGATTCCAGAAACTGGCATGTCCGCCCAATCCGGACGAAAGCACCATATAAGGTGCATCTGCCTGTGCTGCAAGATGAATAGATAAAGACATATCACTCTCATATTTTAACTATGAGATGAACGCAGCAAGATATATGCCTGAATAGAAGTATTTTTGAACAATTGATAAAATTATAGCCAGTAGACATTAAAGCTAAAATAAAATTCCTGTACTTCAAAACGCACGTTATAACCAAGCTCAGTCAACTCTGCTGAGAGGCCACGGATTTCTTCTAGAGGCAGATGTTTAGGAAACACTGTCAGCACAGCGGTATTGCCTAGTCGGGCATTATCTTCAATCAGTTGAGCCAAGCGAGGCTTGTACATTTCAATATTTAAATTAGCCACGTTCGATAAAATTTTGGCCTGATCTGCAGTCATAAAACTCATTGTTCTTCACTCTTTTTGATTTTTATTCAATGAAGTTAAATGATTTAATTCACATAAAATATTTTTGTTTTGTATCTATAGTAAATAAATCGTGCATAAAAAAATCCCTCACATGGAGGGATTTTTTAGAAAAAATTACTGACCTGGTAAAGGAATATATTGTGAAGAACTGCTTTGCGTTTTACGTTCACTAATCACCACATCCAGTGTCATAGTTTTTCCAGCGCGTTCTACTTCAATCTGAACAGTACTGTTTGGGGCCTGTAAAGCGACAAAATTAATCAGATGTGAGGCAGAAGTAATCACTTCATTATTCACCTTGATGATTTTATCACCACGCTGGATGCCAGCTTTTGCTGCAGGTCCATTTTCCAGCACTTCAGCGACCACTACACCTGATTCTTTAGGTTGCAGTACATCATTACGTTCTGTCGGCAACAGACTGATACCCAGCCAGCCACGAACGACACGGCCATCTTTCAGGATTGCATTCATCACTTGCTGACAGATTTTAGCGGGAATCGCAAAACCAATCCCCAGTGAGCCACCTGTTTGGGAGAAGATTGCAGTATTCACACCAATTAAATTACCGGCGACATCAATCAATGCACCGCCCGAGTTACCCGGGTTAATCGCCGCATCGGTCTGCACAAAGTCTTCATAGGTATTGATGCCCAAGTCTGAACGTCCCGTTGCCGAGATAATCCCCTGCGTCACGGTTTGCCCAACACCAAAAGGATTACCAATAGCCAGAACCACATCACCGACTTCATTACCACTGAGTTTAAATGGCAGAACTGGCAATTGTGTCAGTTCAATCTTGATCACGGCCAGATCGGTATCCGGATCAGTTCCAACCACCTTGGCTTCAGCACGACGACCATCCTGCAAAGCCACTACAATCTGATCGGCCTGTGCAATCACGTGGTTATTGGTCAGGATATAACCGTCTGGACGTACAATTACACCCGAACCTAAACTGTTTTCATTCGGGCTTTGTCCATACTGGTCAGGCAACTGATCGCCAAAGAATTCACGAAATACCGGATCGGTCAGTAAAGGATGCGCCTGTTGCTTGACTTTTTGGGTAGTAAAAATATTCACAACAGCCGGTGCTGCCACTTTTACAGCAGCACTATAGGAGACCACGCCTCCTGAGCGCGACGTATCAATCAACGGCTCTACTTTTTCAGCAGGCATTTTGACGCCATCTGGCGCAACTGGTGCCTTTGGTTTTTGTAGTTGTTGCCACCCCAAAAAACCGATAATGACTAAAATCAGTAACACCCAGGGTAACCATGTAAAGGTGCGGCGCACGTTGCTATCCTCTAAAATATTTTAATTCGTTGATGACTAAGTAATTTGTGTCCTATTGTAATGCTAAATACATAACTAAACACAAAAAATTCCACAGAGATTTGTGCAGCTTTAGTTACAATTAAAGCTATAGATAAATATGGGCAAGTTTTTAAACTTACAGGAATTTTATGGCGAATTTGAACGATATTATTCAATGGTGTGACCAGACTTTGGTAGCACGTGAATTTAAGGACTATGCACCGAATGGCTTGCAGATTGAAGGCAAATCCGAGGTGAATAAAATCCTCTGTGCCGTGACCGCCTCCCAAAGTGCAATTGAAGCTGCAATTGAGCAAGGTGCAGATTTATTGCTGGTTCATCATGGTTATTTTTGGAAAGGTGAAGCTTATCCAATTACGGGAATGCGTGGTAAACGCATTAAAACCCTGATTCAAAATGATATTTCACTGGTTGGCTATCACCTACCTTTAGACAGTCATCCAACTCTGGGAAATAATGCTGCCATTGCGGATTTATTAGAACTCGAAAATATCGAACAGCTGGATCCGAGTGAAAAACGTCCGATTGGCAATATTGGCTATTTAAAACAGCCAATGAGTCCGGAAGATTTTAAAAATTATGTTTCAGAAAAGCTGGGCTTTGATGCGATTCATCTTCCTGCTGAAAAAACTCAAATCCATAAAGTCGGTTTCTGTACCGGTGGTGCGCAGGATTATATTCAAAAAGCGGCACTACAGAACTGTGATGCCTATATTTCGGGCGAAGTGTCTGAACGGACCTTTTATGAAGCTCAGGAACTGAATGTGCATTATTATGCTTGTGGCCATCATGCGACTGAAAAATACGGTGTGCAACGCCTTGGCAAGGCTATTTCAGAACAGTTTAATATTGAGTATGATTATTTCGAATTAAACAATCCGATTTAATTCGACTGACGGTTATGATCAGTGGCTTTATTCATATATTTTCAGGCTTTATTCTGTATTGTTATTTATACACGATGCCCATTTCTGCCCGATTATCTATTACAATAAAGCCACTTATTGTTAAAACCCAGCAAAATGCAAGGAATTGAGAACATGACAACCATTACTTTACCAGCATTACCTTACGGCTACGAAGATCTTGCTCCACACATCAGCAAGGAAACTTTAGAATACCATCACGACAAACACCACAATACGTATGTGGTTAACCTGAATAACCTGATCGCTGGTACTGAGCTTGAAGGCAAAACTCTAGAAGAAATTATTACAGCAACTGCTGGTGATGCTTCTAAAGCAGGTGTTTTCAATAACGCAGCTCAAGTTTGGAACCACACGTTCTACTGGAACTGTATGGCTAAAAACGGTGGCGGTAAAGCAACTGGTACTTTGGCTGCAAAAATTGACGAAGCTTTCGGTTCTTATGAAAAATTTGCTGAAGAATTTGCTGCTGCTGCAACTACTCAGTTTGGTTCAGGTTGGGCTTGGTTAGTGGCTGACGAAGTAAACGGTCAGCTTTCTATCATGAAAACTTCAAATGCTGATACGCCAATGGCGCACGGTAAAATTGCAGTGTTGACGATTGACGTTTGGGAACACGCTTACTACATCGATTTCCGTAATGCTCGTCCTAAGTACATCTCTACTTTCCTAGAAAGCCTAGTAAACTGGGATTATGCAAATGCGAAATATGCAGGTCAGCCTGCAGGTGTTGAGAAATAATTTTTTATTTCTTTGCTAAAAAAATCACCCACTTCGGGTGATTTTTTTATTTTTAGGCTCTAAATGAATATTTATGAAGCAAACAATTCATTTCTTTACATTAATTGATTGACGACCTGGTTATTCATCCCTAAAATGCCGATCAGATTCTCCAATAGCTCAGTCGGTAGAGCGACGGACTGTTAATCCGCAGGTCCCTGGTTCGAGCCCAGGTTGGAGAGCCATATATTCTTCCATAGCTCAGTCGGTAGAGCGACGGACTGTTAATCCGCAGGTCCCTGGTTCGAGCCCAGGTGGAAGAGCCAAGATTCTAAAAAACCCACTCATTGCGAAGTGGGTTTTTTTATAGCTGTATTTTTTAAATTGAGATCATATTGATTTATATGCGCGATCAACCGCTCATTTCTTATGATCCAGATCACTTATCAAAATTCAGGCTGATCGCGATTTTGCTGTTAGGACCGGTTTACATAAACATAACAGTTTAAACTACAAACCTTTTCGACTATTTTTAAAACACTTGATTCAATTTCTTCAGCTTTTTTCTAAAAGTGCCTTGACCCCTTTTCAAATCTCTCTATAATCGCTGTCAGATTCTCCAATAGCTCAGTCGGTAGAGCGACGGACTGTTAATCCGCAGGTCCCTGGTTCGAGCCCAGGTTGGAGAGCCAATCTATTCTCCCATAGCTCAGTCGGTAGAGCGACGGACTGTTAATCCGCAGGTCCCTGGTTCGAGCCCAGGTGGGAGAGCCAAGATTCTGAAGAAACCCACTCATTGCGAAGTGGGTTTTTTTATTCTCCCCTTTTGTGATCTGTGTTTAATTTGAGTCAGTTTATATTTTTTGTGATTGGCTGCCTGGCAACTTTTGCATTAGTTTGCCTGCTCTTCCCACATCTCTTCACCCGTCAAAAGAAATTCTATCCGAAGCGCGTCATTACTGCTTTTGAAAGCAGGATGTTTACACGTCTGAAAGATGCCTTTCCTCATCATCACATTCTGGCACAAGTCGCGTTTAGCGCTTTGATCACGCACGATCAGATGAAAATGCGGAATCAATTTAATCGCAAAGTCACAGACTTCGTGGTACTTGATCGTGAATATAATGTAGTGGCGATTGTCGAACTGGATGATCCGAGCCATATTGGCAAAGAGCAGGAAGATGCTGAACGCGATGCCATGCTGATTGCAGCAGGCTATACCGTGATTCGATACACCCAGATTCCGACTATCAGACAACTGCAAAGGGATTTAAAATAAATTAAGCTGCAATTTCGATATTTCTCGCTGCAGCTTGAATTGGATTAATCAAAGCCTCCTGCTCCGCTTTTAATTTCTCGGCAGCTTTTCATGCTTCAAAACTAACCTATCCTCGTCCAGTTTAGCGTCTCATCACAAGCATTCTCAGTTAAACCTGCCTTTCTGCAGGATTAGGGTGATAAAGTTTAAATTATCGCTCTATAATCCTTTCGAAAACAAAATATAAGTCAGATGACCTGATTGGCCTGTTCCATTTCTGGCCATCATCACCTTGCTTATTTTTGGCGTTGTTTTTTTATTCAGTGATCGTTTATTTATGCAAAATTCTATTCGTATTGGTATCGCGGGTTACGGTAATCTTGGCCGCGGTGTTGAAACTGCCATCCAGAAAAATCCTGATATGCAGCTTGTCGGTATTTTTACTCGCCGCTCACCAAGCAGCGTCTCTCCTTGCTTTGCAGAAACTCAAGTGTATAGCATGGATGCACTATTAAATGAGTTTAGCGATAAAATTGATGTGCTGATTCTTTGTGGCGGCTCTAAAGATGACTTGCCACAACAGGCGCCTATCTTTGCAAGTAAATTCAATACTGTAGATAGTTTTGATACGCATGCACGTATTCCGGAATACTATGCTGCAGTCGATGCACCCGCCCTTGCTAACAAAAAAACAGCCATGATTTCTATTGGCTGGGATCCTGGCATGTTCTCGATTAACCGTTTATTTGGTGAAGCGCTATTACCAGATGGCGAAACTTATACTTTTTGGGGTAAAGGCTTAAGCCAAGGCCATTCGGATGCGATCCGCCGTGTACCTGGGGTGAAAGCTGGTGTTCAATATACCATTCCATCCACTGATGCTATTGAACAAGTCCGCAGTGGCGCACGACCTGAGTTAAGCACCAAAGATAAACATCATCGTGACTGTTATGTGGTCTTGGAACAAGGAGCTGATGCAGCAACAGTTGAACAAACCATCGTCAGCATGCCTGATTATTTTGCAGATTATAATACGACTGTGAATTTTATCAGTGAGGAAACTTTACTGAAAGATCACCAAGATATGCCACATGGCGGTTTTGTCATTCGTAGTGGTAATACCAGTGATGCACAAAAACAGGTGATTGAGTTTTCTTTAAAGCTGAATAGCAATCCAGAGTTTACTGCAAGTGTTCTAGTGGCTTATGCCCGTGCCTGCTACCGTCTGAATCAAACTCAGCAATATGGTGCCAAAACAGCCCTAGATGTAGCACCTGCCCTACTTTCAATTAAATCTTCAGAACAATTGCGCAAAGAATTGCTTTAAGATGATTTAAATATAGCCACCGATCGGATGATGGGTGGCTATATTTTTCCATTCTAGAATACGGCTTGCCTAATTACTAAGTATCGAATATCTACAGTCAAATCATCGTTTGCAGAAACCCATGCAACTATCTACCACACAGACATTTGCAGTATTAGACAAGTGCAAAGGGATTCTAGATAGATTAAGGTGCTGTTGCACTACTTTCAGACGCAGCTTGAGTTGAATCTGCCTTAACATCCTGCTCTGCTTTGAGCTTTTCCGCAGCTTCTCGTGCTTCAATACGCGCAATCATATCTGCCTGCTGCTGCTTGTATTTTTCCTGATTTTTAGCATCACTATTCACTGCAAGAAATGCCATACTAATTAAAAATACCGGAATACAAAGTGCAAGCGTACCGAAGATCAATAGCTTTTTGACACTGCGGGGCTGTGGCTGCTCGGACATAACAAACCTGCTTTAATTTCGTCATTTAATTACACTGCCCAATATAACAAAATAAAGTCATAGCTCAAGCCTTATAGATTAGGCAATAACAAAAGCATCCTTATAGGACGCTTTTTTCTCAGTCGATAGACAGTCACTACCTCAAAGCCAGTAGTATTCCTGCAAAAATAATCAGTCCAATCCAGCGGTTATGCCTAAACGCCCAGAAACACAAATGTGGATTTTTATCTCGAGTTTTAAACCATTGGTAAATAAAATCGAGAGCGACAACAATTAATGCAGCCAAACCAAATGGAATCAGTAAATTTTCTAGCCAAAGTGCTACAGCAATCAAAAGAATACTAATGGCCTGCAAAGCGCTAATGATCTGAATATCATATCGACCAAATAAGATCGCGGTTGATTTCACCCCAATCTTTAAATCGTATTCACGATCTGCAATTGCATATTGGGTATCATAGGCTACGGTCCAGGCCAGATTACCAAAATATAGAAGCCAGCAGGTTAAATCCGGCGTTTGTCCAACTGCGGTATAAGCCATCGGAATCGACCAGGAAAATGCTGCACCCAAAAAGACTTGAGGTAAATGGGTATAGCGCTTCATAAAAGGATAAATAAACGCTAAAAATAAAGCCCCAAATGACCAGTAAAAAGTTTCGATTGGCAGAAAAAATAGTAGGCAGGCACTGGCAGACACCAAAACCAGAAATACCATCACAGCTTCTTTGGCACTGATAATCCCAGTCGCTAGCGGACGGTTTTTAGTACGCTCCACATGTGCATCGACTTTACGGTCAGCAAAATCATTAATGGCACAGCCTGCCGCCCGCATAAAAATCACACCCAAAATCATGGGAATTAAAATTTCAATACGTGGCATCCCCTGAGCGGCAATCCACAGCGCCCACATGGTAGGCCAAAAGACCAGTTCAGTGCCAATCGGTTTATCAAAACGACAAAGATAATAATAGGCGCTAAGACGCTCACGCCAGGTGATTGCTTGTGCGGTTGCCATAAAAATCAAGCCCGTGAATTTTGTATAAAGTGTTCAAATGCCGGTAAAAATGTTTCTTGTACGATAAATTTACAGCCGTGCCAAGTATAGCAGCTCTGACGGGTCCAGCCCTCATCTAAAAGTACCACCCGACGCTGGCAGAGTGGATTGGTGCGCTGAAACAGAAACAAGCCAATCGGTTTGGTGCCAATATGCTGAAAAATTCGGGCTTTTTTTTGCAGGCTTAAAATCGGAAAGATGCTTTTGGCTTTCACCCAAGGAGACTGTTCCGAGCCGTAGAGATAACTTTCACGCACCCAGGAAGTATGCTGATGTGACATCTGCATCCATTTGGCATTGGCAAAGCCTAAACGCTGAAAATGCTCTTGAATTGGCTCGACATGGAATTGTCCTTGCGCCAAATCGGTCAGTTGTTGCGTGAGTGAACCCGATGCATACAGCCACGGTTTTAACTCAACAGGCAGAGTTGACAGCAACACACGCTGATTTTGATTTCTAGAACGACTATTCATTGTTAACAGTTATCTGTTTTTGCAATGATTTCATATTTGCCTTGTGGGGTTTTAATTAAAATAAAACCTTCAGCACTCAAATAAAATGATTCTGGATAAGCATAATCCAGCGCTATTTCAGGATTTTTCAGCGCCACAAATTGAGCCTGCTTATAACCCTCGGGAGTCCGCCCCACTTCAAGATAAGTCACTTCAGAGAAGTTCAACTTAAAACCTTTGTTATGATCTTTTGGATCAATCCATGGATAAAAGCTGGTGTGCTTTTTACGTTGTGCCATTTAAGCCCATCAATCATTTAAAATTATAAATAGATGATACAAAAAAACCCGCGACATGCGCGGGTTTTCTTCGCTTTAATTCGTGATGAATTACAAGCTGTAGTACATATCAAATTCAACTGGGTGAGTAGTCGTGTTTAGACGACGAACTTCTTCAGTTTTAAGCTCGATATAAGCATCAAGCATTTCTTTCGTGAACACGCCACCTTTTAACAGGTAATCATGATCCGCTTGAAGTGCTTCAAGCGCCATATCCAGGCTATGCGCCACTGTAGGGATTTTTGCTTCTTCTTCCGGTGGAAGATCGTACAAGTTCTTGTCAGCAGCCTCACCTGGGTGGATCTTGTTTTGAATACCGTCAAGACCAGCCATCAACAATGCCGCGAAACCTAGGTACGGGTTCATCATTGGATCTGGAAAACGCGCTTCAATACGCTTGCCTTTCGGGCTAGACACGTAAGGAATACGGATAGATGCAGAACGGTTACGCGCTGAGTAAGCAAGCATAATGGGTGCTTCGAAATGTGGAACCAAACGCTTATACGAGTTTGTAGAAGGGTTAGTGATCGCATTCAAAGAACGGGCATGTTTAATTACACCACCGATGAAGTACAACGCCATTTCTGAAAGGCCTGCATATTCATCACCAGCAAACAGGTTTTTGCCGTCTTTAGAGATCGACATATGCACGTGCATACCAGAACCGTTATCGCCAACCATTGGTTTAGGCATAAAGGTTGCTGTTTTTGCATATTGATGCGCAACGTTCCAAACCGCATATTTGAACTGTTGAACTTCGTCTGCTTTACGCACCATAGTGTTGAAGCTCACACCAATTTCTAACTGGCAAGAAGCAACTTCGTGGTGATGTACTTCTACACGACCTGGACCCATGATGTCTTCGATACGCGCACACATGTCTGCACGCATGTCATGTGAAGAATCTACAGGAGGAACTGGGAAGTAACCGCCTTTTACGCGTGGACGGTGACCAGAGTTACCGCCTTCGTAGTCTTTGTTAGTTGACCAAGCAGCTTCTTCAGCGATCAATGTATGGCGCGCGCCAGACATGTCGATTTCCCATTTTACTTCGTCAAATACGAAGAATTCTGGTTCTGGACCAAAGAATGCAGTGTCACCGATACCGGTAGATTTCAAATATTCTTCTGCACGGCGCGCAATCGAACGTGGGTCACGATCATAACCTTGACCAGTTGATGGCTCGATTACGTCACAAGTTACAACAACTGTTGGCTCTGCAAAGAACGGGTCGATAAAACCTGTTGCCGCATCCGGACGTAAAATCATGTCCGATGCTTCGATGCCTTTCCAACCTGCAATTGAAGAACCGTCAAACATTTTGCCGTCTTCAAATGTATCTTCATCAATACTGTCTGCTGGATAAGTAACGTGTTGCTCTTTACCCTTGGTATCAGTAAAGCGAAAATCGACCCATTTTGCGCCACTTTCTTGTATGAGTTGAAGGACCTTGTTCGCCATGCTCATTTTGCTCCGATGTTTTTGTTGCACCCGTGAAGTGCGTGTTAGCAGTTGATAGTTATTAAGCAATTACCATACCAACTTTTAAAAGTATAGATAAAATCTTGAATTCTTTATAAGAATTCATGAATTAATAAAAATACTTTGCGGCTATTATACTAGCTGCAAAACTAAATGCACTATATTCAAGCATTCTTCATTTATTTTATTTCAGCTTTATTTTTTAGCGCACCTAAATAGTGCAGTGGTGAATAAAAATGTATTAGAAACATAATTTTTTATAGTGGATATGCTGCTTTTTTCAACTTTTGTTTAGTTTTTATTTAGTTTTAGCTAAGAATTAAGCATTTTTTATGAGATATCAGTAAAGAAAACTTCCGGATTGACTTAGGATCACCTGATTATTTTGAGGCATTTTCTTTAACTATACTTTTGAAATAAAATTTTATATCACGCGGTCTGATTCAAGTGATGTTTTTTTCACCAAAAAATTTTAATCTTTTTTTAACTTTCTTTTTAATTTTTAAGTTCTACTCTAAAACTAATCATACTTATAACTTTCTAATGGTAAGTCTATTACTTAAAATAATGATTCAATAATTTCCATTCTGTTTAGATCGGCTTCTTAAGCCATCAAATTTGATGAAATTGTTGCGCCGAATATGGCTATTTTTTGCTATGATGAAGCGTGCTTTATTTTCACACAATGAAATCAATGATTTAGTTGTGTTACACAAGTGCTTGCAATAAGCGCGAATTAAAGTACGATCGGGACAACTTTAGCACAGTTAAGTGCATTAATTTCAATAGGTTAAGCTCATGCTTTTAATGATCGACAACTATGACTCCTTTACTTATAACATCGTCCAATATTTTGGCGAACTGAATCAAGAAGTAAAAGTAGTCCGTAATGATGCCGTGACATTGGAAGATATAGAGCGATGGCAACCTAAGTATTTAGTGATTGGCCCCGGCCCGTGCTCGCCAAGTGAGGCAGGAATTTCTATTCCTGCCATTCAGCATTTTGCTGGCAAAATTCCTTTACTGGGCGTTTGTCTTGGTCATCAAAGTATTGGGCAGGCATTTGGCGGTGATATCGTGCGTGCCAAACGTGTCATGCATGGCCGTCTGTCTGATATGTACCACAGTGATACCGGGATTTTCAGCAATCTTCCTTCTCCATTTCCTGCAACGCGCTATCATTCACTGGTGATTGATCAAGCTACCTTGCCCGAATGTCTGGAAGTCACCTGCTGGACCAATGAAGCGGATGGCTCTATGGAAGAAATTATGGGTGTGAAACATAAGACATTGCCGGTCGAAGGCGTGCAGTTCCATCCTGAATCGATTCTGAGCCAGCATGGTCATCAAATCTTTAAAAACTTTCTCGAAATTTATGCCTAAGAACATCTTATGAATATTCAACAAGCTTTAAGCAATATTACTAAAAACATTCACCTGACTCAGGATCAAATGCAAGACGTGATGCGTGCCATCATGTCAGGTGAAGCGACCGATGCCCAGATTGGTGCCCTGCTGATGGGCTTACGCCTAAAAGGCGAAAGCATTGATGAGATTACTGCAGCTGCACGTGTTATGCGTGAACTGGCTACCAAAATTGATGTCAGTGATATTCCATATTTAGTGGACATCGTGGGTACAGGCGGTGATGGCCAGAACCTGTTTAATGTTTCTACTGCTTCTGCATTTGTAATTGCAGCAGCGGGCGCAACCATTGCCAAACATGGTAACCGCGGCGTTTCGACCAAATCAGGTTCGTCGGATTTACTGGAACAGGCCGGGATTAACCTGGACCTGAACATGCAGCAGACTGAACGCTGTATCCGTGACGTTGGTGTCGGTTTCCTGTTTGCGCCGAATCATCATCAAGCCATGAAATATGCAATCGGCCCACGTAAAGAATTAGGAATTCGTAGTATTTTCAATTTACTTGGCCCGCTTACGAATCCGGCCGGAGTAAATCGTTTAGTCATTGGCGTATTTTCCAATGAACTCTGCCGTCCGATTGCGGAAGTCATGAAACAGCTCGGTGCTGAACATGTGATGGTGGTACATTCACGTGATGGTCTGGATGAAATCAGTATTGCCTCTTCAACTCATGTTGCTGAACTGAAAAATGGGGAAGTCACTGAATGGGAAATTATTCCTGAATCGGTCGATATTGAGTCGCAAACCCTGACCGGACTGATTGTGGAAGATTCTGCGCAAAGTCTGGCTTTAATCAAAGATGCACTGGGCAAGAAAAAATCAGACATCGGTGATAAAGCCGCGAACATGATCGCGCTGAATGCCGGCGCGGGTATTTATGTCTCCGGTTTAACCAGCAGCTATAAGCAAGGTGTTGCGCTGGCACATGACATTATTTACGGCGGTCAGGCACTTGAAAAAATGAGTGTGCTGTCTGAATTTACCAAAACCATTAAACATTACGAAGCTTAATTCGGTCAGGGATTTTGATCATGGTGGATATCGCAAACACAATTTTAGGCAAGATTGTTGACCGTAAAAAAGAAGAATTTGCCCTACGTTTAAAGCAGAAAAGCTATAAAGATCTGGAAGAACTGGCACAAGGTGCATCACCTGTGCGTGGTTTTGCCCGGTCTTTAGTATCGAAACGTCCGGGTGTCATTGCTGAAATTAAGAAAGCTTCGCCATCTAAGGGCATTATTCGCGAGAACTTTAACCCTGCGGAAATTGCAGCACAGTATCAGGAGGCAGGCGCAGCCTGTTTATCGGTGCTGACCGATGTAGACTTTTTCCAAGGACATGATGACAATATTCAGATTGCCCGTTCACATTGCGACCTGCCTGCACTGCGCAAAGACTTTCTGATCGATCCTTATGGGGTCATCGAAGCACGTGCCCTGCATGCAGACTGTATCTTGCTGATTGTGGCTTGCCTGTCTGACCAGCAGTTAGAAGAAATGTCTAAAACTGCATTTGAACATCATCTGGATGTACTGGTTGAAGTTCACGATGAAGAAGAACTATCCCGTGCTTTAAAGCTTTCAGATCGTTGTTTGCTCGGCGTGAATAACCGTAATTTAAAAACCTTTGATGTCGATTTAAACACATCATTACGTTTGAAAAAATTACTGGACCCTTCACGCCTGCTGGTGACTGAAAGCGGTATTGCTACTCCCGCGGATGTCGCGATGATGCAGGAAAATGATATTCACGCCTTCTTGGTCGGCGAAAGCTTTATGAAACAGCCACGTCCGGATCATGCTTTCCGTGATCTGTTTGGTGAGCCTGAAGTGGTTTAAAGTTGTAAATGCTTACCTAAGCATTAAAAAAGCCCAATCTCAGGATTGGGCTTTTTTATTTTCAATATTGAAAAGTAGACCATAGAATCTCGAGCGTATTTAAAATCCTCAGCAATGTCATGAACGCAATTCAGTTCTCCTTTGTCTATTTTCAGACTATAATTCTTGTAAATTCCGCATCTCCCTTGTTTTTACATTATGAGTAAACACGATTCTTCATTATCTAAAGATCAGTACAACCTGCTGAAATCTTTTAAGAAGCAAATTACACAGCCGCAAACGCCTGCGGTCGTTGCTGCACCCGTTGAAAAGACTGTCGAGCAAGAAGCTTTAGAAGAACTGGAATTATTCCGCAAACAAATGCAGGGCGTGCAAAAAATTGAATCGGGAAATACCGTTCAATTGGACAAACCGCGCAAGAAAAAAACGGATGCACAAGTTCTGGCAAAGCGTGCAGCGGCTACTGGCCCGCTGGAAACAGAGGCAATGGCTTTATCAGATACTCAGGCCATGCTCAATCCTGTCGGCAGTCAGGCCAACTTGAGCTACCGCATCGCCACCTTGCAGCATAAAGTGTTTGAAGACTTGAAAGCCGGTAACTTGCGCTGGTTTGAAGCTGTGGATCTGCATGGCTGTACCGTGGAAGAAGCGCGTCAAGCCGTGCTGCAGATTATCCAGATCGCCAAAGATGAAAACCAGAACGTGATTAAAATCGTACATGGTAAAGGTCCAGAAGCGATTTTAAAAACCTATGTCAACGGCTGGCTGCGTCAGCATCGCGATGTTTTGGCTTTTGTCAGTGCACCTGAAAAGCAAGGTGGTACCGGTGCGGTATTGGTTCTGCTCAAACGTGCAGAAAAGAATCCAAAGTTCAAACAGTAAACGGTTTTAGCCTCAAAACAAGGCATTGTAAAAGTTTTCTGCTACAATGCCGTCCTTGTTCATTCTCAGTTTAAGTGAATACGTCATATGACTATGCAGCAATCCTACGCAAACATTCTTACTGCCGTTGGCGAAGATCTAAATCGCCCTGGTCTCAAAGATACGCCTGTGCGCGCTGCGAAAGCATTTTCATATTTAACCTCGGGTTATAGCCAGACACTTGAAGAAGTGACCAACAAGGCAGTCTTCCCTTCCGATAACCGTGAAATGGTACTGGTCAAAAATATCGAATTTTATTCGTTATGTGAGCATCACTTATTGCCATTTTATGGCCGCGTTCATATCGCCTATTTGCCTGAAGGTCATGTTTTAGGCCTGTCTAAATTTGCCCGCATTACTGAAATGTTTGCACGCCGTTTACAAATTCAGGAAAATCTGACTCAGCAAATTGCAGAAGCAGTGGCTGAAGTCACCAAAGCACGCGGTGTTGCAGTAATGATTGATTCTGCGCACATGTGCATGATGATGCGCGGTGTAGGCAAGCAGGAATCAACCACACGTACGGTATCATTTATTGGTGATTTTAAAACCGACAAAGAAACACGTCGTGAATTTTTAAGTGCGGTTCCAGAAAGCTATTAATTATTAAAGCTTAAAAATAAGTTACTCAAAGCCTCGATCATTCGGGGTTTTTTGCTTTTAAAGGAAGAGGATATCAATACTTAATTCAAAAGCTCACTTGCTATAAATAACACCTGGTAACAGGGTTTAAAGACCTGTCCCAAAACTTGCTATGTTTCAGTCTAGAACTCAAACAATTCCTGCTTGTGTTTGCAACAAGCCTACACTTGGATACACGATAAAGTTTTAATCTCACCGGTCTCCCCTTAAAGTAATTTAAAGTTGATATACAGCAAAGCGCTTTATATCTTTCTGATTGATTTTTAATGATAAGGAAAGTAACCATGGCGAATAGTAAAAATAACCAGGCGAAAGACAGCAAAAAATCAGCAAAAACTGCTAAAAAGACCCAAGATGAGAAACTGAAAAAGTCGAATAAGAGTAGTGACAAAGACAGTGATCGCAAAGTCACTAAAAAAGCGGCGAGCAGTAAATCTAAAGCGGCATCTTCTAAGAAAGACAATGCCAGCAAAGATGAAAAAGTAAAGGCAAAGAAAAATTCGAGCTCAAAAGCCAGTGATAAAGCGAAAGACCAAAAGACTTCTTCCGCGAAAAAACCGGCTAAAGCAAAAAGCAGCAACAAGAGTAAAGACGACACTAAAGTGAAAAAGTCTTCTTCAAAAAAATCGGCACCTGCTAAAAAGCAGTCGAGCAGCTCTTCTAAGAGCAAGTCAACCAAGGCTAAAACCTCGAAGACCAGTTCGAAAAAATCGAAGTAAAATGAAAAGCCCCTAGCTCTAGAAGACAGGGGCTTTTCTGTATCTTGTCCTTTCGTTTTTATAATTTGTATTAGCTGAAATATTGAGTCATTTTAAATTTCAGAAAAGGCCGAATATGAAGTCATCTGCCAAAGTAACCCCACCAAAACGTCCGTCACGTGTAGTTTCGAATAGTTTTGATTATTCTCTGGACTTTGCAAAGATTAATTTTCGTAAACGACCCGAGCTCTACCGGATTGGCCGTGGTGAACAAGGTGTATTACTGGTTGAGCCTTATAAATCGGAAATCCTGCCACACTGGCGCTTTGCAGATGAAGCAAAAGCCCAAGCCAGTAGCGAGAAAATCTATCAGCTTTTTCTAGACTATTTAAAACAAGAAGATTTTATTGGTGCGGACATGGCACGCAAGTTTTTACAGATGGGTTTTACCCGTGCCCGGCGTTATGCCAACCATAAAGGTGGCAAAAAATACGACGGTCCGGTTCCGGAAGACAAAAAAGGTTTAAGTGGCGCGCATGGCCGTTCCGAGCTGCCCCGCAATCAGGAAGATCCTGTTAAAGCCGCTGCTGCCAAAATTTTTAAACAGAAATGGGATAAAGCTAAAAATCATCCCGAATATCTTCAGCAAAAACAGAAATTTCAGGAATTTATAGAGCAGCAGTCTGCAACTGGCTAAAAACCTTTCATTTAAACTGAGAGTGGCTGTGCGACAGGGTTCAAGGACTGATGAGCCATATAAACTCTGTTACGCCCGTTGTTCTTGGCCATATACAAGGCAGAATCTGCCGCATTCAGGAAGCGCTGATAATCCGGATGTCCATCATAAAGCACACAACCAATACTGACCGTAAATTTAAACTGCTGGCCTTGTGCCGAATTAATCATGCCATTTTCAATATATTTACGAATACTTTCGGCAATATTCAGGGCACGTTTCTCATCAGTATCCACCAGTAATAGCAAAAACTCTTCACCGCCGACCCGGAAAGCATAATCACTGCCCTGACTGTATTTTTGCAATGCTTCGGCCAGAAATTTCAAGGCCAGATCACCTGCTGCATGTCCAAATTTGTCATTAATACTTTTGAAATAATCAGCATCAATGGCAAGTAAAGACAAAGGCGTATGATTCTTACGGGAAAAAGTGATTTCACGTGAAATAATGGTATTCAAATAACGACGATTCAATAACTGGGTCAATGAATCATTACCTGATTCAATATATTCGGCCACCTGAAATAACTGATCTACTAACAACTGAATCTCACGGTTCAAGTCACGGATTCGTTGGATCAGTCCCAGCATATTGTTTTTGTCCGTACAGTCCATAATATCTTGATTAAGTTCATCGACTTGATAAATTCGCTCAATGATTAAATCGACCTGATCAGAGCCGGTAAAAGCATAAGAGGCTTTATGAATAAACCATAAACCAAACTCCGACTTGGACAACATCGGATGATTCAATTTTTCATGCTCAGAAAAGACCTTGAACATGAGCTCATTTTCCCAGTCTAGCAATGAACTGCGCTGTTTATCTTTTTGTACGGCCACATCCTGCATTGCTGAAAAAACACGATAACTGTGTTTAATTTCCTGATTCATGGCTGTTTTAGCTTCATAAGATCGGCACATGACTTCTGTGGCAAATCCCATGATCTGGACAATATAACTGCAGGTGGTCAACATACTGTGGTGAGGATTCTCATCCAGCAGTTCAAACATTTTACGCTCAATTTCACGCACACCGCGCATGATCAGCCAAGACGGAATTCCGACACGCGCATGCACATGCCCCACCATCGCCTGTTTCTGCACGGCATCGGCATAGCGTTTATTAATTCCCACACTAAAGCTTTCAAGTAGCCAAGCATTTAAAGTGTCGCGCAAGCGCTGTTGAATCAAGTCATCAGAAAAGAATTCTGCAGATTCCTTTTCAAGGAGCATGTTTTTATAGAATTCTTCCACCAGAATCAGGGAGTGATCTTGAATAAAGTGAAAGGCATGCAATAAGTCATCAGATGAATAATTTTGACAGATCTGTTCCCATTGCTCGGCCAGTCTTGCCATGCATTCATTATTCATACTGTGTGTTCCCCAAAACCTTGCAATTCGCACTCACATTATGTGACAAATATAACAAATATCAGGTATTTTTCCTAAAATATCGACCAGATTATTTGTACCCAACCTAGCCAATTTTTTTATACAAGGGAAAACCGAACAGCAGCCTCATGGATACACAGCACTTTATGAATAGTGTTAATCAGTTTTAACTCAATCTTAAAAATACCGGATCAAACCAAGACTCCATTGATCCCAGTCTTTGGACTGCTGTTGCTGATATTCCCAAGACAGCCGAAGTGCATGTTGTGGATTGAATGCATATTGGAGTTCAGTATTCAGTTTCAGCTGCCAGCGATGCGAATCTTCCCAATAAGGCAGTTCCACCTGCACCAGACTGTTAATCTGATCGCTCCAGATATTCTGGCACCCCACAGTAGGGCCAGCACCTACGCGCCAGCCTTGATCCAGTGCCTTGCCTGCCTGTAGCTGAGTTTGCATTTGCGCATAACATAGATGTTCACGGCTGGCATTTGCCCAGCTATAACCACCCTGAGTTTTTAAGCTGGCGACGCCATGCTGTTCATCTTCACTAAACTGGCCATGCGCATCCAGTGCCTCCTGTTTCCAGCCCAGATTAAAACCCCAGGATAATGGCGTATTAAACGGATTGACCGGGTTATAGGAATTGACAGTAAATAGATCCAGATGTTCCAGCTTGAGCTCACTGTCACGATATTGCAAAGCCCCATCTAGAAACAACAATTGTGTTCCGGTTCGAAAACCACCTTGCGGGTCGATGAGATCATGATAGGCCTGCCGATGGCCAAGCTGGACAAAGGATTCACCCTGAACCTGTCCGGCCTGAAGACTGATATTTCGTGCATGATGGCTTTGTACTGGATCTGTTTTTGGACGTTCCGGCGCTTTACGCTGTTTCTCGATATCCAGCTGGCTTCTTAAACCCAGTAACTTGCGGAAACGTGGCTGGGAAAATGATTTATCGACTGTTTGTCGGAGAAAGTCCAGATATAAATGATCATAGGCCATTTCCAGAATTTTGGCCTGATCTTCTGCCGGATAGGGCTGCAAGATTGAAGGCATTGCACCTGTTTCTGCATAAGCCAGCTGATGCGCAGTTTTTGCCAGCGCTTTGCCATGCTGTCTGGACTGTGCCAGCAATTGAGTTTCAAGCGCCGGACGGTAAACTTTCTGTTTGATCAAGCCCTGCTGTTCTACTACTTTTAGTGTTTCAATCGGAATCGCAGTCGAATTAAACTGTTTCTGTAGATTTAGCTCGGGACGTACCAGATCAAACAGTCCCAGTAGGCGATAAGCGCAATTATCACTGATAAAATAATAAGGGAAACTTACATTTTGCATTTCCCAGAGATGCTGTACCAAAAACCTGGTTTCTTGCGGACTTAAGTTTAATTCATATTCCCACAAATCCCGGCTTTCAAAGTCACCATACTCTTTGACCTTGCGGTAATACGGCATCAGTGAATATTCACCCGGATATTGTCCAGTCAGCCCTTTCCAGGCAAAGGACCAGTTGTCATTGCCATCGACCGTCGCAGCATAGTTGACCGCATAAGAAATCAGATTGAGTTGTTGCTGGTCTTTAGGGTCCAGACGCAACAAGGTATGACCAAACATCGAGCTGGGATTACCCATAAAATCCGTGGCATAGATCAGGGTTGCCTGATAAGGCTTGACCTCGCCAATCCATTTATCCAAATCCGGGCAACTGACCGCAGGCAATTGTTGCTCGGAAATATTCAATTGCTGCATTAACCAGCTGCTGCGTGCAGGAAACTTACAGCGGACGGACTGATTCGGCTCTGCGCTCAGGAATAAAGCCTGAATGTTATGCTGCATTTCTTTTTTTAGATCAGTTTTTCCCTGCTCTGCCAGGAAATAGCCCGAATAGTTAACCTCGCTATGACCTTGGGGATTGGCATACATGAGACGTTGCCAGGTAGTGCTCTGATCCAGATGCTGAGTTTCGGCCTGAGCGATATAATGCTGGATGTCTGGATTAATTTCGCTAGAAAAACTTAAAGGGCTGAATGTCAGGCCCAACATGAAGAACGCATATTTCATTCAGTTAACTTATTCTCATCAATTTCTTTTAGTCATAAGAAAACCCTGCTAGAACAGCAGGGTTTTTAGGGTGCGGATCAGATGTAGGATTTCAATACTTTATCTTTGGCCATCACAGTTTGTAAGGTGCTTAAAACTTGTAATGTATTCTGGTTTTCTTCGGAATAAATTTCAGAGAAATTCTGCTTGGAAACGCTAAAGAAACGAGCTTTATCTTCAGATTTAATATTCAAAAGTTCAGCCAGAACATTCAGGCTTTCACCCTCTCCAACTGCCATATCACGCGCCAATGCTTCAGCGTTTTCATTGGTAAAGGTCACCACTTGAGCGGTTACGGTACCGCCCTGGCTACAACCTAAAGTACCAAAAGTGATCCCGAGCCACTGATTCGTGAACAGAACGTTGGTCGTACCTGCAAAGAGTTTAGGAATAATACCAGACTGACCCGCCCACACCTGGCTTCCGATACCACAACCGACATCTCGGTCAGCCATCGCCATGCTTGAACCAGTCGCCAATACCGCCGCCAGCATAATTTTTTTCAACATAGTTATTCTCCAATTATTCTCATGCAATCTTTGTTATTACTCTAATAATGTAATTTAAATTACATACTCAGCAGAGTAGCGACAAGTCAAGTTTGGCGCAATTGAAAAAATGTATGCTTTACATAAACATAACCTGATTGATTTTACTGTTCCTTGAGCGCCCAATCGCCTTGTGAATTACGCTGTCCCAAGATTTTCAGTACTAACACCAGACTCAGCAATAACAACAAATACCAGGAGCCCAGTTTGCCCCATCCCACCATATGCCATTGCTCAATCTGGCTTGGATAGAGCCAGATCTGGTAAAAGGTACTGATGTTCTCGGCAATCCAGATAATAAACGCCAGAATCAGCAGTACGGGTAACATCGGCAACTGAAAAGTATGCCGATTCAGCTGAAAGCGAATTCTGGTTTTCCAGAACATCAGCACGCTCCAGACAAATAAAATCACCCGATAATCGGGAATAAAAAACTTGCTCATAAAGTTGATATAAGACAAGACAGCCAATGTCAGCATATGGCTAAAACGCGGCAATTTTTCAAATGAAACCTGATATAGACGTAAAGAGCGCGCAAAAAAACTGCCGACTGCAGAATACATAAAACCGGCAAATAAAGGCACGGTCAGGATTTTAAATATTGCGGGTTGAGGGTAATGCCAGGAAGCAATTGCCGGATGGGTCAGGAAGATTTCCATCACCATGGCCATGAGATGAAATAACGCAATCACTTTGGCTTCAGCCCAGGATTCCAGTTTGGTATAGAGCAATATCACCTGAATCAGCAAAGCAAAAAAAAGCAGATAGTCATACCGGTAAAAACCAAAGAAGAGATCGCTGCCCATAGAAGCAGTCAGCGCAAAAGCGAGCAGGAGTAAAATCCCAAATAAGGCAGCCGAAGCTGCCTTATAAGTAAATTCAAACCCTGATTTGAATAGATCGATCAAGGTTTACATCCTAAAGATATTTGGCACTATACTCATGTACGGTATCAATAAATGCTTTTGGATTCGCCGGATCAACCCACTGGGTAATACCATGACCTAAATTGGCAACATAACCGGTTTTCTCGCCATTGGCATAGGCATCATCCAGCATGGCTTTTGTCGCTTTAATGATGGTGTCTGATGAACCATATAAAGTTGCAGGATCCAGGTTACCCTGAAGTGCTGCACGACCAGCAACCGTTTGACGAGCGACATTCAATGGCATGGTCCAGTCCAGACCAAATGCATCTGCGCCTGTCGTAATCATCGGTTCCAACCATTGACCGCCACCTTTGGTAAACAGAATTACCGGAATCTTGCGGCCGTCTTTCTCACGTTGCAAACCAGCGACAATCTTCTGCATATAGTTCAGCGAGAACTCGATATATTCACGATGTGCTAATGCCCCACCCCAACTATCAAAGATCTGTACCGCTTGTGCACCCGCATCGATCTGCGCATTCAAATATTCAGTCACTGCATCAGCCAGACGATCCAGCAAAGCATGCAAAACTTCAGGCTGCGCATACATCATCTGTTTGGTAAAACGGAAATCCTTGCTTGAACCGCCTTCGACCATATACGTTGCCAGAGTCCATGGACTGCCCGAGAAACCAATCAGAGGAACGTGACCGCCCAAGGCTGAACGAATGGTCGAAACGGCATTCATCACATAATCCAGATCCGACTTGGCATTAAATGCAGGCAGATTGGCGACATCCTGTTCGGTACGGATGGTCTTGTGAAATTTCGGGCCTTCACCGGCTTCAAAATACAGCCCCAGTCCCAAAGCATCCGGAACCGTCAAGATATCCGAGAATAAAATCGCGGCATCAAGATCATAACGGCGTAAAGGCTGCAAAGTTACTTCACAGGCCAGTTCAGTATTCTTGCAAAGCGAAAGGAAATCTCCTGCCTTGGTACGCGTTTCGCGGTACTCAGGCAAATAACGGCCAGCCTGACGCATCATCCATACTGGCGTAGCATCTACAGGCTCACGCAACAATGCGCGCAGAAAACGATCATTTTTTAAGGTCGTCATTCACATTCCCATCTTTCTTTGACATTGCCAACATCATAGCAAAAAGGCCGCAGTTTTAATAACTTCTGACAACTTTAAAAACCGATCGGATTGAACGGCAACCTAGTGATTTACACAAAACAACTACTGCATCTCCACATTTTTTCTGTAATACTTATAGTGTTTTTTCACATAGTTAAAGAAATAATTCTTAAGGTTGAGTTACATGTTCGTTCGCACAATGCTCGCTGTGAGTCTAGGTTGCATTTTCGCAGGTCAAGTTTTTGCCGCGTCTACTGCTGAACAACCATTAAAACCCCAAGTGGTGACTGATGTTGCAGTGCAAGATCCGATTGATCCATTAGCAACTGAAGCTTCAGCGGCCCAAGCAGCACCTGCAGAAGCGCAAATTACCGCACAAGAACAACAAGACTTAAAACAGGCATCTGAAGCGCTGAATGAGCTACAGGATACCGAAGATCAGACTGCTTCTATTGGCGCAGCACCAAATACCAAAGCACCGACTAACTCTGCAGCGACCAAAGCTTCGTGGACTTTAGACGGCTTAAATAATGCCCAGTGGTATGAAAATATCGGTGCAGGTCAATTCCCAGTTTACGCACGTGCACATGTCATGCTGAATAATGCCCATGCATCACCGGGGGCGATTGACGGAACCAGCGGTAAAAATACACTAAAAGCCATTGCATCTTTCCAGCAAATGAATGGCATTAAACCGACAGGTGTTTTGACTCAGGAAACCTGGGATAAACTAGTTGCACGTCAGGGTTCTAAGCCAGCCTTTGTTGAATACACCATTACTGAAAAAGATCTGGCAGGCCCATTTGCCAAGTCTATTCCTTCAGATTATGCGTTACAGGCGAAAATGAAAGGCTTGTACTACACACGTGTCAGTGAAATGTTGAGCGAAAAATTCCATATGGATGAGAATTTCTTAAAGAAACTCAATCCAAATGCTAACTTTAATAAAGTTGGGGAAAAATTACTGGTCAGTAATGTACGTAATGACTTGCCTGAAGGTATTCACTTGATTGTTGCACATAAAGGTGCGAAACAACTGTACTTATTTAACAGTAAAAATCAAATGATCGCGTCATTCCCTGCCACCATTGGTAGTGCGGATACACCATCTCCGACCGGAACCTATAAAGTAACAGGTGTTGCACCAAACCCTTGGTACAGCTATTCACCGTCTAACTTTGTACAAGGTAAAAACTTAAAACCACTATCTTTACCACCGGGTCCTAACGGTCCTGTCGGGAATATCTGGATTGGTTTAAGCAAGAAATCATTTGGTATTCACGGAACACCAAACCCGTCTACCATTTCGAAAACAGCGTCACATGGTTGTATTCGTTTGACTAACTGGGATGCCAATGATCTTGGCCGTAAAGTCAAATCTGGGGTAACGGTTCGTTTCTTAGAATGATGATCGGTCTGCCGATTTGAATAAAAATAGCCTGCTTTTGAGCGGGCTTTTTTATTCCTTATGTTTACTTTCAGCTCTGTCGTTGCAAAAATGCAATGATCTGTCGCCTATTTGAGATTTTTTCAGTTATAAAACGACAGTATGATGATCTCAAGTTAAAAATAATGTCGAGATAAAATCATGAATGCTTTTCTACATCCTAGCGAAAATCGTGGTCATGTAAAAATGGGCTGGCTGGAGTCTAAACACAGTTTCTCATTTGGTAACTGGTATAACCCAAAGTATATGGGTGTCAGCGCTTTACGTGTCATTAATGATGACCTGATTGATGGACATCAGGGTTTTGGAACGCATCCACATGACAATATGGAAATCCTGACCTGTGTGCTGAAAGGAACCATTACCCATCAGGACAGCATGGGCAATCATGGCGGAATCGCTGCGGGTGAATGGCAACTGATGAGTGCAGGAACAGGTGTGCGGCACAGTGAAATGAACCAAGGCGACGAACAGGTCCATTTACTGCAAATCTGGATTATTCCAAATGAACGTGATGCCAAGCCGAACTATCAGCAAATCCGTCTTGACCCGCATGAGCAACCGAACCAGTGGCATTTGATTTGTGGTCCGAATGACAATGCACCGATGCATATTCGTCAGAATGCCGAAGTCAAAACTGCGGTGATTCAGCAAGGCCAAAGTCTGGAAGTGAAAGCGACCCAGCATATTAATTATGTACATGTTGTTTCTGGCACTGTCCAGATCGCTGAACATACAGTTGAAGCTGGCGGCGCAATTGCTTTTCTAGATGATACAGAAATTAAAGTAAGCGAAGATGCGCAAGTGATCTGGTTTGATTTGCCGGAAGTACCCAACTAAGCTTTTAAAGCTCTCAGCTCTAATGGCTATTGATCCCAGTGATTAATAGCCATTTTTTATACGTATAATCATGAATAAAAAATAATAGTTCGCAAAGTCATAATAAGGCTGCTTAACCAATAAAATTATGCCTACGACCTATACAAATCCAACCAATTCTCATCACATTTTTACCTAAGCAATGCATTATTTAGGTGAATATAAACTGATCCCTTTCCATGGAATCCAGTGCTGTATAGCTTTGATCATTCACGACTGGTTTGATATTGTCTTTTGCAGGCATAAAGTGAATTGATCTTTTCATGTAGATTAAATAAATAGAAGAGCATATTTATATGAACCAAATTTTAGAGATTCAAAGCAGCCCGCAGCAAGCTTTGCTTTATTTATTAGCCTTTTTAAAACAACAAGATTATCAGTTTACGACCATTACACCGCTTTCCCACCAGCGAATTCTGAATCGAAAAAAGAATGAAATTTATAAGCAAAGAACCCTTCAGGATATCTTTGGCTGGAATCTAAACTTTAAAAAAACTGATCTTGATTCTGCCCTTTTTTCATTATTGCAAGAACATCAGCTTCTACAGGTTCAGGAAGATCAATACTTGAGTCAGATTCGAGTTTCTTCACTCGATGGCGAACTCTTTATTCATTCAGCTTTTCCAACCACTCAGCAAGATGCGGTATTTTTTGGTCCCGATACGTATCGCTTTATCTATCATCTCAAGCAATATCTACCTGCTCAGACTCACCCTTTCAAACGGGTCGTGGAAATGTGTTGTGGCACTTCAGCAGCCGCGATCAGCATTGCCAGACATTTTCCAAATGTTAATGAAATTATGGTTGCAGACCTGAATCCCAAAGCCTTGCTCTATAGCCAAATTAATATCAGTTTTGCCAGCTTAAACCATATTCATCCGGTTCAAAATAATTTATTTTCCAATCTTGATGGAAAATTTGATCTGATTTTTGCCAATCCGCCGTATTTAATTGATCCGGAACAACGTCAATATCGTCATGGTGGTAATAAACTGGATGGCTGTGATTTATCATTCAGGATTATAAAAGAAGGTCTACAGCGACTGAATTCTGGCGGACATTTATTTCTATATACCGGTGTGACCGTGACTGAGCATGGCAATCTGTTTTTGCAGCATCTTAAAGATTTGATGAAACAGCATCAAAATATAACGTGGTCCTATGAGGAAATTGACCCGGATATTTTTGGTGAAGAGCTGGAACAACCGGCTTACCAACATGTGCAAAGAATTGCGTTGGCATTAATCAAAATTGCAGTAGGCAATTAAAGAATATTTATTAATTATGGAATTTTAAAATTTTGACTTTGTTCGCTATCAGCTTATTTTAAATCGTTTTATTAAAATCATAGAAATAAAAAAACCCCAATCTTTCGACTGGGGTTTTTAAAATTTGGCGGAAGCGGTGAGATTCGAACTCACGGAGGACTCACACCCTCGTCGGTTTTCAAGACCGGTGCATTAAACCGCTCTGCCACGCTTCCATGGCCGCAATAATACGGAGCTTTTATCCGACTGACAAGTGAAAATTACAGTGAATGCAATCAACTGCATATAGTTTCATCAAATCCTTACAGTTTTGCTGCTAATTCCGCTCCCTCACGAATGGCGCGCTTGGCATCGAGTTCAGCAGCCAGTTTTGCACCGCCAATAATATGATACTGCGCCAAGGTATTTTCCCTAGCACTCGGCATCAGGTCTTTTACCGATTCCTGACCTGCACATACCACAATGGTATCCACACGCAATAATTGAGCATGGCCATCCACCTCAATCCATAAGCCTTCATCCGTGACAGATTTATATTGCACACCGCGCAACATACGCACGGCATGTTTTTTTAACTGGGCACGATGTACCCAGCCTGAAGTCTTGCCTAGTCCTGCGCCAAGTGGTGTTTTTTTACGTTGTAATAGATAAATTTCCCGTACCGGAGGTTCTACTTCAGCACGCTGTAACCCACCCTCAGTCACATAATCTGGATGAGAATCCACACCCCATTCACGCTTCCACTCATCCACAGGTTGCGGCTGTATCTGATGCGGTGGCTTTAATAAAAACTCGGACACATCAAAACCAATACCACCTGCGCCAATGACCGCAACACGATCACCGACAGGCGCGCCGCGTAGCACTTCTGCATAAGACAAGACTTGTGGTGCCTGACTGCCTTCGATATTCAAGGCACGCGGCACGACACCTGTAGCCACAATCACCTCATCAAAACCTTCACGCTCCAACTGCTCGCGATTGACACGGGTATTGAGACGCAGATCAACTCCGGTTTTTTCTAGCTGCACTTTAAAATAACGAATCGTTTCGTGAAATTCCTCTTTCCCTGGAATGACTTTAGCCAGGTTGAACTGCCCGCCTACTTCATGATTGGCCTCAAACAGCGTCACATCATGCCCGCGACTGGCTGCGACCGTAGCAGCAGACAGACCTGCAACTCCCCCGCCAATCACTGCAATACTTTTCGGTTTTTTGGTTTTGATATAAACCAGTTCGGTTTCATAAGCGGCACGCGGATTGACCAGACAGGTTGCCCGCTGGTTTTTAAAGGTATGATCCAGACAAGCCTGATTACAGGCAATACAGGTATTGATTTCATCAACACGATTGGTCGCGGTTTTATTGACCCAGAAAGCATCGGCCAAAAGTGGACGTGCCATCTGCACCATATCTGCCTGACCAGAGGCCAGAATCGCCTCGGCAGTGTCTGGCATATTGATCCTGTTGGATGCAATCACTGGCACCGAAACATGTTTTTTGACTTCAGCAGTGTAATCGACAAAAGCAGCACGCGGTACAGAAGTCACAATGGTGGGAATACGTGCTTCATGCCAGCCAATCCCGGTATTGAGCAAAGTAATTCCTGCCTTTTCCAAAGCTTTAGCTACGGTAATGACTTCCTGCATGGTATTGCCATCATGTACCAAATCGAGAAGCGACAAACGGAAACAGATAATAAATTTTTCGCCAATTTCCTCGCGAATGGCTTTAACAATTTCTACGGCAAAACGCATCCGGTTTTCAATCGGACCACCCCAACGGTCAGTACGCTGATTAACATGACGGCTTAAAAACTGATTCAGCAAATAGCCTTCCGAACCCATGATTTCCACGCCATCATAGCCAGCCTTTTTGGCAATACTGGCCGTGTTGACATAGTCCTGAATGGTATTCAGGATCTGTTTATCTGACATTTCACGTGGTTTAAAAGGAGAAATTGGCGATTTGATTGGACTTGCCGACACCACAAAAGGCTGATAGCCATAACGTCCGGCATGCAGAATTTGCAAAAGAATTTTGGCGCCATGTTTATGCACTGCATGCGTCACCAGACGATGTGGCGCAATATCTCCCAAGGTATTCATGGTGCCGCCCGCCGGCAACAACCAGCCTTGACGGTTCGGCGATATTCCACCCGTAATCAGCAGACCTACGCCACCCTTGGCACGTTCGCCAAAATACGCTGCCAGTTTAGGATAATTATAAAAGCGGTCTTCCAGACCAGTATGCATCGACCCCATTACGACCCGGTTTTTAATGGTGGTAAAACCTAAATGCAGTGGTTTTAAAATGTTGGCATAGCGCGTCGTGGTCATAACAAATCCCTGATTATATTTGGCTGAGCAAGTCATTCCCTTACTTTAACTGATTTTCAGCGGCTTTTTATGACCCGGAGTTCAGCATTTTCAGGCACAAATATCAATCTTCGAAACAGTTCTTTCTATACATGACGAATTAGTTCTGCCATTGTCGTGCGCTGGATTTCCATAATGCAATCGCGCCCAATACTATACCAATTGGAAAACTCAGCAACATCAGGATGGCCATTATTCTGGATAAAGTTCGTCCTGAACCATTGCCCTGCTTCACCTTGATACTGGCCTGTATATTAAAAAACATCAGCAAGCCTAAAAGCAGCAGCACCACACCTAAAATCAGCATGGAAATACTGGATTGCTGATATTCAAGATATAAAACAGCACTGTACTAAAACCAATCAGGCCGGCATAAATCCCATGTAACAGTGCCAGTGTTTCATTCTTAGCTTTAGGATTTAAATTAGGTAAAGGTGGGATGCGAGTCACCATGCTTTTATTCCTGTTTTATCTGATTTTTAACTTTATTCGGCTGAATATAACCAATTTCTTCCGTTTTCAGCAGGATTCTGGTGAAAATCGTGCGATTTATGATTATTTAAGCCTATTGAATAGAGATTTTAAAACGAGTTTTTCTTTTCTAAAGCAAACCTAAATAAATTAATGATACAATTGATGCAATATGTATTTTTTCAGGCCACCAATTCTGGCGTGCCTATTTCATATCATTAGGATGAACAATGTCTGATAATGCAACTATCTTGCAGAATGTCCCAGTAGGTAAAAAAGTTGGTATTGCCTTCTCTGGTGGTCTAGATACTTCTGCTGCTCTTTTGTGGATGAAACAAAAAGGCGCTGAACCTTATGCTTACACAGCAAACCTGGGTCAGCCAGACGAAGACGATTACGATGCGATTCCAAAAAAAGCTGAAGCTTATGGCGCAGTAAAAGCACGTTTAATCGACTGCCGTTTACAGCTTGCATTAGAAGGTATTGCTGCAATTCAATGTGGCGCGTTCCATATTTCTACAGGTGGTATGCCTTATTTCAACACGACGCCATTGGGTCGTGCAGTAACAGGCACCATGCTGGTTACTGCCATGAAAGAAGATGACGTTAACATCTGGGGTGACGGTTCAACTTATAAAGGCAACGACATTGAACGTTTCTACCGTTATGGTTTATTGACCAATCCTGCGCTTAAAATCTACAAGCCTTGGTTAGACCAAACTTTCATTGACGAGCTGGGCGGACGTGCAGAAATGTCACAGTTCCTGATCGACAATGGTTTTGACTATAAAATGTCAAAAGAAAAAGCTTATTCAACTGACTCAAACATGCTGGGTGCGACGCACGAAGCTAAAGATCTTGAATACCTGAATGCAGGCATCAAAATCGTTGAGCCAATCATGGGCGTTGCGTTCTGGAAAGATGACGTAGAAGTAAAAGCTGAAGAAGTATCGATTACTTTTGAAGAAGGCTTCCCGGTTGCTATCAACGGTCAACGCATTGAAGATCCAGTTGAATTTATTCTTGAAGCGAACCGCATCGGTGGCCGTCACGGTCTAGGCATGTCGGATCAAATCGAAAACCGGATCATCGAAGCGAAATCTCGCGGTATCTATGAAGCTCCGGGTATGGCGCTGCTTCACATCGCTTATGAGCGTCTGGTAACGGGTATTCATAACGAAGATACGATTGAACAATACCGTATTAACGGTCTACGTTTAGGTCGTTTGCTTTACCAAGGTCGCTGGTTCGATTCTCAAGCGCTTATGCTGCGTGAAACTGCACAGCGTTGGGTTGCTAAAGCAGTTACCGGTACTGTAACGATCGAATTGCGTCGTGGTAATGACTACACCATTATGAATACTGAATCTCCGAACCTCACTTATGAAGCTGAGCGTTTGACTATGGAGAAAGGTGATTCTATGTTCTCGCCGATGGATCGTATTGGTCAGTTGACCATGCGTAACCTGGATATCACGGATACTCGTGCGAAACTGGGCATCTATACAGAGACTGGTTTATTGGCAGTTGGTTCAGCATCTGCAGTGCCACAACTAAAAGACAAAAACTAAGTTTTAGTCCTTTTTAGTTTCTTAAAAAACCGCTCCTGATGAGCGGTTTTTTATTGAGGGTTCGTTTATTGATTGTAATAATCTCTAACCATTTGCGATATCTGAATTGACTGAACGAATGGACTGATAATAAATCTGGTTGCGTCCAAGCTGTTTGGCACGATATAGCGCCTGATCCGCGATTCCCAATAAGGCGTCTTTATCAATATCATCTTCACCACGATAGACGGTAATGCCTAAACTGATGGTGATATGTTTCGCAACCGAGGATTTTTCATGTGGAATTTCCAGACGATCAATCGCCTTAAAAATATTTGAAGCCACTGCATAAGCACCATGTGCATCCGTTTCTGGCAAGAGCACCACAAACTCTTCCCCGCCATAACGCGCGACAAAGTCCATATGACGGATCGCATTTTTGATGGTTTTGGCAATAGTCGAAATGACATCATCACCTTTCTGATGCCCATAAAAATCGTTGTAATTTTTAAAGAAATCTACATCGATAAACAGAATTGCCAATGCCGTTTCTTCACGATGTGCACGTTCGAAATGGACTTGCAGCGTCTCATCAAAAGTCCGTCGATTGGAAATCTTGGTCAGCTCATCGTACTGACTCAAATGTAATAATTCGTTGGTATGGATACGCTGGATCTGCTCACTGATTCTGGCGCGAATGCTATAGAGAAATATCACACGTTCACGGGCAAAAATCATATGGCTAATCACATAACCCAGCAAGCAACTTCCAATTAAAATCCGGCCAAAAACCATAGGATTAAATTCAACTGAAAGGCTAAACAATACAAGAATAGTAGTTGCCGCAGCGAGTAATCCGGTGACCAGCATCTGAATCGGTCTAATACCGGTCAGAATATAACCCAGGATATACACGATCGTGACTATGGCCATGGACTGATGCTGCAAGGCATCAGTTTTAATCGACATGGTAATGCATGAAATTGACACCTGTATCCAGAACACCAACAGCATCGAAGCCTGCGGAAAAAAGCGCTTGATCTTGGGTAAACAGGAGAATATATAAAAAATGATTAATGACATGCCACCATTGAGCAGGCCCAGCATACACAGGACAAAATCATGTACGAAATATTCTTTGCTGATACTCCAGTAATCTGTAGGAATCATTACCACTAAAAAAAGGAAATAGGCTAGTACTCCAGCCCAGACATATTTTTCGACATGTTTACGGGCGCGTTCCAGATTTTTGGTCCAGAATTCTTGTTCCAGATTTTGTGGGAAGACCGGGCCTACACGCTGGCTTTGCCGTGTAATCAGTTGTTCTATGTCTTCTTTATCATCTTGCAATTTCGCTAGATTGTACTTGTATTCCATTGCCAAGTATTTATGTAATTTTTTTATTAATTTTAAAATAACATACTTTTTAAAATTAATTTATACATATCCCTTATTTTGTAGCGCTTTCTCGTTACCATTTTTACTATAGATGGATTATCATTTGTTTTATTTGTTCGACTGAATTTGCCTTGAATACGATTACGATTCTCCAGCCAGATGATTGGCACGTTCACCTGCGTGATGGTTTAGCACTGCAACGTACCGTTCCCGATTTAGCCAAGCAGTTTTCTCGCGCCATTTGCATGCCAAATCTGGTGCCACCCGTTAAAACTGTCGAAGAAGCCAATGCCTACCGTGAACGTATCATGGCACATGTGCCTGAAGGGGTAAATTTCGACCCACGTATGGTACTGTATTTCACTGACAACACCCCGGCAAGTGAAGTTAAAAAGATCAAAGAATCTGCGCATGTCAATGCCATCAAGCTCTATCCTGCGGGTGCGACCACCAACTCCGATAGTGGTGTGAGCGATATGAGCAAAGTCTACGGCGTAATTGAACAGCTTGAAGAACACCAAGTGCCTTTATTGCTACATGGTGAAGTGACGCATAATCATGTCGATATTTTTGACCGTGAAAAGCGTTTCCTGGATGAAGTGCTGGCTCCCTTACTCAGACAATTTCCCAAGCTGAAACTGGTGCTCGAACACATCACCACCAGCGAAGCAGCAAACTTTGTACTTGAGCAAGACCGTAATGTCGCTGCAACCATTACGCCGCAACATTTATTGTTTAACCGCAATGACATGCTGGTTGGTGGGATCAAGCCGCATTTCTACTGCTTGCCGATTTTAAAACGTCAAACGCATCAGCAAACTTTGCTGGAAGTCGCAACCAGCGGTAATCCTAAATTTTTCCTGGGAACAGATAGCGCGCCGCATTCAAAAAATGCAAAAGAAAATGCGTGTGGCTGTGCAGGATGTTATAGTGCGCCGACTGCCATTGAGCTGTATGCTCAGGCATTTGATCAGGTGGGTAAAATTGAACGCCTGGAAGGTTTTGCCAGCCATTTTGGTGCAGACTTCTATGGCCTGCCACGTAATACCAATACCATTACCCTGGTTAAAGAAGATCAAGTAATCCCTGAAAGTTTAGACTATCTGGATGGTGAACAGATTATCCCACTGTATGCTGGTAAAACCATTCAATGGAGAAAAGTGTGACAAATGAAACGCTCCCAATCATTGGTCAACGTTTTCGTGGATTCTTACCTGTAGTTGTCGATGTCGAGACTGCAGGTTTTAATGCGCAGACTGATGCATTGCTGGAAATTGCGGCCATTCCGATTGTTTATAATGAGGAGGGTCAATTTGTGCCGGGTCAAGCTTACCATGCACATATCAATCCTTTCGAAGGGGCAAACCTCGACCGACGTTCGCTGGAGTTTATTGGGATCGATCCTTCTAATCCAATGCGAATCGCCATGGCCGAAGATGAGAAAACTGCACTCAAGCGCATTTTTAAATCGGTGAATGAAGTGCGTCGCCAGCAAAATTGTACCCATGCAGTTTTAGTCGGACACAATGCACATTTCGATTTAGGTTTTCTTCAGGCCGCGATTGCCCGTACCGGGACCAAAAACCAGAACCCGTTTCATAGTTTTTCTGTCTTCGATACAGTGACTTTAAGTGCGGTGATGTTTGGTCAGACTGTACTGGCGAAGTCCTGTATCCAAGCTGGAATCGAGTTTGATGGTAAAGAAGCCCATTCTGCATTATATGATACGCAGAAGACCGCTGAACTGTTTTGCTATATTTTAAACAAACTCGCACCTCACCTGCTTGACACTCTGGTGGCGGATCAATAAGATACCGCCATCTTCTAAACGTCCCTATCGTCTAGAGGCCTAGGACATCGCCCTTTCACGGCGGTAACCGGGGTTCGAATCCCCGTAGGGACGCCATCTATTTTTTCTCTTCTTTATATTTCTTTGATCAGCATCTTAAGCTGCTCAAGTCCTACACTTTTATCAATTAATTAATGAAAATAATTCTTACCTACTTTAAGTTAATGATAATCACTTCCATTATCTTTCGCAGATTTAACCCTTCTCATGCGTTTTGCTTATTCCCCACTTTCTATTGCGGTTCTAACAGCTTTATCAACATCTAGTTTTGCAGAAGAATCAAATTATCAAGAATCCATCCTCAAGGAAGCTACGGTTAAGTTCAGCACGATTATTATCGAAGCTCAGCAAGCAAATGAAGTGGGAAAAACAGTTTATTCAAAAGAAGATTTAGAAAGTACGCCAAATAGCTCAAAGAACATTACCGATTTTTTAAAAGTGAATCCGAATGTGCAGTTTAGTCAGTCACAACTTGCAGCAGGTTCTCAAGGTGAAACTAAACCTGCCGAAATCTCTATTAATGGCGCACAAACCTTCCAAAACAATTTTATTGTGAATGGTGTTTCCAACAACCTACTTATTAATCCAGCAAATTCAAACACAAATACATTTCAAGATATCGGAACTGGCGCACAAGCTATGGCAGTGAACACTGACCTACTTTGTGAGCTTGAAGTATTAGATAGCAACGTGTCTGCCGCTTATGGTCAATTCACAGGTGGTGTTGTAAATGCTAAAACATGTGCACCGCAAACAGAGATAGGGAAAATTCACGGTTCTATCAATTACGATTATACTGAAAGCGATTGGGCTCGCTACAACTCAATTTCACCTTTAGAAGAAAGTAAATTTGAAGAGCCCACAGATGACTACCAAAAGGAATATACCAAACAAGGTCTAAGCACCAATATTTATGGGAAGCTCTCGAATGATTAGGGCTTTAATGCTTATGCTTCTCAACGAGAGTCTATCATCCCAGTCAAAAGTGGTTTTGAAACACCTAAAACAATTGATCAAGAACGACATATCTCAAATCTTGGTGCAACATTATTTTATACACCAAACGCCTCAACCAAAGCGAAGTTTGGTTTCGATTATGGTTTGCTCGATAGCTTAAGTTATGTGGACAGTAATCGTGATTCAGGTAGTACTACTGAAACCGAAACACTTACTCTGTTCTCGGAACTTGAACATCGCTTCAACTTAGGTACTCTCGTACACAAACTTAATTTCCAAAACTCGGCGACACAACGTATTGCTGACAATAACTACAGTATGCATTGGTACTACGCCAAAGGAAGTAAAGATTGGAATAATACCGATGTAGTTCGAGAGGGCGCCATCATGGGAGAGATTGAACAACGCCAAGACGTCCTTTCCTATGACCTACAAGCGAATATAGACCCTTTTAAACTTGGTCAATCCCAACACAACATGACTATAGGTACGGGTTATAGCCATGCTCATGTTGCGTAGAAACAAGTCGAGGATGTTTTACTCGCGACAAAGATCAACTTAAAAGAACTTGGCAAAGATACTACCTGCCTTCAAAGTGACCCATATTGTGATGATAAACTAACGATAAATGGTTGGAATGGACAATATATCGCTGGTGGGACTCTGTACAAAGCTGGTGCTATCCAAGCTCAGCAAGATCGCCTAAATATATTTATTGAAGATAATATTCAGTGGAATGATCAATTTTCAACACGCTTTGGTGTTCGCGCTGATTATGACTCTTTAAGTAGTAATATCAATATTGCTCCTCGTAGCCGTCTCTCTTACAAACCCTTTAGTAATGATCAATTGCATTTATCCGCGGGATGGAATCGCTACTATGGTCAGCAAACTTTAGGTACAGAGCTGAATGAAATTCAAAATGATTTGCTCTACAAACTGTCACGTGAAAAACCACATGCGCCTTGGGTAGCAACACAAACTGCACTATCCAGCGGTGCGCGTAGTTCAGCGCTCAATACCCCTTTCAGTGACGAGACTGCTTTAGGCCTGAATACACAAATCCAGAATTGGGATCTAGGGCTAAAATGGGTCAATCGTAAATATCAGGATGAAATATCAAAAACTAAAGTTACTCCTTTAGATGGATCAAAATTCTTCTACGAATATAACAATGATGGAAGTGGCAAAGCTGACATCTACACCTTAACACTTAAAAATCGTCAACCGATCGCTCTGGGGGATAGCCAACATTTATTTGCCTTGGGATTTGACTACAGTGAAGTCTTCCGCAGTTATGTAGATTACACTTCAGCCTATGATCAAGCCACTCAAGATGAATGGGTCTCTTATGATGGTCAAATTATTCGTTGGTCAGACCGCCCTGCCCCAAACTTTAACCAACCATGGACCGCACGAGTAAACTGGGATATTGCATTCGATACACTGCCTGTACGTATTTCAAACTTCTTTAGCTATAAAGACAGTTACGATAATATGGTTGCAGTCTCCAATAAAAATGACAAAGTCGAGTATAAAGGTGAACTGCTTGACACCTATTTAGCCTCTGAAATTAAACCCAAATTTAAATGGGATATGCGCACCACCTATGATTGGGAAATTTCAAAAGATTTAAGGGCAATTTTTGGTTTAACCATTAACAATGTAACCAACCGCGTGAATACCTATACAACAGGCTCGACCTCAAATGATAGACCACGTGTGATGATTGAAATCGGCCGCCAATTTATTGCGGATGTTACTTTTAAATTCTAGAGCCTGAATAGGTACATGCTGCTGCTCTTTTTAATTTGCTTAGGCTATAATTAATGCGATTTCATATTTTGCCTTTGTATCATGTTAAAAAAGATCTTACTGGTTTTACTGATTTTAGCCCCATCCGCACTATATCTCTATATCGTCAACCGTGATGATAACCACACTGCGGAGACTGAAACAGTGTCAACGCCAACTGAAAACTCTCAGCCTGAGCAATATCAAACTCCAGATCACTAAGTTTTAGTGATCTTTTCAAATATTTATTTTTTATAGTCCTGAAATCTGTTCAGAAAATAACATCTTAATAAAATAAAGTTTTTGTTTTGCCTAATGTTTAAACTGTTAAATGAATTTTAGCAAAAACCCTTTTGACAAACCCCGGCTTAATCCTTAATATACGCATCACCTCGCAACGTCCCTATCGTCTAGAGGCCTAGGACATCGCCCTTTCACGGCGGTAACCGGGGTTCGAATCCCCGTAGGGACGCCATCTATTGATCTCATACGATCAGACCTTATTCGAAATTACCATTATTCGATTGCAGATTTGTAGTTTTTCACTACAATAGCTCGCTTCATTCCTTTGAAGTATTTCTTATTTCCTATGCACTCATCTCCGAATGATGCTACGCATCAGGGCAATTCTGCGCCTTTAAAACGCGCTATGAGTACTCGACATCTGGTCATGATTTCGCTTGGTGGCGCAATCGGAACAGGCCTATTCTTAGGGTCGGGTGAAGTCATTGCACAAACGGGGCCTGTAGGTGCCATTCTCGCTTATCTCCTGGGCGGTATTATCGCGTACATGGTAATGCTATGTTTGGGCGAACTTGCCGTTCATATGCCAGAATCTGGTTCATTTGGTGCTTATGCCAAACGTTATATTGGACCAGGCACAGGCTATACCATCACCTGGTTATACTGGCTGACATGGTCGGTCACTCTCGGAACTGAATTTACTGCAGCGGCCTTGCTGATGCAGGAATGGTTCCCGGATATTTCCATGTGGTTATGGACCATTATCTTTGGTGTATTCGTATTTAGTCTCAATATGATTTCGACCCGCTGGTTTGCCGAATCCGAATTCTGGCTGGCACTGGTAAAAGTGGTCACGGTTGTTGCTTTTATTCTTTTAGGTCTATTGGCCATCTTTGGTGTTCTGGGCTATCAAGGCTATGAAGCTGCGCCTTTATTTACCAATCTAACTGCACAAGGCTGGTTCCCTGAAGGTCTATTCCCGATTTTTGCTACGATGCTGATTGTGAACTTTGCCTTCTCTGGTACCGAGCTGATTGGTGTGGCTGCCGGTGAAACTGAAGATCCTGCGAAAAATGTTCCTAAAGCAATTAATACTGCGATTTTCCGCTTATTAATTTTCTTTGTAGGTACCATTATCGTGGTAACAGCCTTACTTCCGCATCAGGAAGCAGGCTTAGCCGCTGAAGGCGTAAGTAGCAGCCCATTCGTAACCGTATTCCAGCATATTGGTATCCCATATGCTGAAGACATTATCCGTTTTGTCATTATCACTGCGTTGTTGTCTGCTGCCAACTCGGGCTTATTTGCTGCTTCACGTATGATGTGGTCATTGTCATACAGCAAACAGTTACCTGCCATATTCTCAAGACTGAATGCTCGCGGCGTACCGTATATTGCAGTTATGGTGACTATGCTGGGTGCATTGCCAGGTTTATTGTCTGAACAGTTTGCGCCAGAGACGATCTTTACCAACTTGCTGGGCGTTGCAGCGTTTACCATGGTGGTGGTCTGGATGAGTATTTGCTTAAGCCAGTTCAACTTCCGTCGTCAATGGTATAAACAGGGTCATACGGCCAAAGAACTGGGCTTTGCTGCACCATTGTTCCCGATTGTACCAATCCTGGGCTTTGTGTTCTGTTTTATTACCTGTATCAGTATGGTCTTTGATCCATCAATGCGTATCAGCTTCATAGGCTGTCTGCTATTTATTGCAGCGTGTTATGCAAGTTATTATGCCTTTTATCACAACAAGTCTTAATCATCAGTTTTAAAAGAGCGGCTCCGGCCGCTCTTTTTTTATCTATACTATAACCATAGTGGGCAGCCTTAAGGGTGAGTCGATGAAAATTGTGTTTATTCACAGCATGAACAAGCAACAATATACGGCTACTTCATTACGTCAACATTGGCTGCATCTCTTCAAAACAGGCCTTCAGAAAAACCTACAACAGCAAGCCCGTTTTACTTATTTAAAACGGCATATCCGTATCCCTTTTTATGGCGATTTACTTTCTCGGCATCATTTTCATAACGTCTTGAATGCCAGCACCCTGATGCCGCAACAGTGGCCGCATTTCCCTTTTTTACATCCCGCACAGCTGCAACCGGCATCGCCACCAGACCAGTGTACCTATCAAATTTGTGACGTCCCGCAGTCGAATATTGATGATGTCCTGAATTTCAATCAAAAACTGAAATTCATTACAGCATTAAGCAAAGATATTGCCTTGCGGGATTTTGCGGTACTCATCAATTATTTTCCCAGCTTACATGCCAGCTTTTTGCATAAGTTTTGCTGGAAACTTATCTTTATTTGGCCAATCCGGATTTTATGCAGGAAGTTCACCGCCGCATTCATGATCAACTCTATAGCAGCAGGCCACAGATTCTGGTGGCACATTCGCTTGGCAGCGTGATTGCCTATAATTATTTGATTCAGCATCCAGACGTCATTAAAGCGCTACTGGAATTGCTATAAGACTCACGTCAAACTCTAAATTCAACTTTTACCGTTCCATTCATATTCTTCTTCTATTCAGTAAAATCTTTCATCCAGACCTACCAATTTACTGCTTTTTCTGCCTTTTTTATAAATATACGGATGTCTGTTAATGATTGTTTTATCAAAGATAATTTACACATTAACGCCACAAAAAGTGCAGCTTGGCTTGCCGCAATTTTCTCTATACTGTGAATATATAGATCGACCTCCGTAAGGTATCGATGAAAGTTATTTTTATTCATGGAATGAACCAGCAACATCACAGTGCTGCATCGATTCGCCAGCGCTGGCTGCATATACTTCAAAAAGGCATTCGCAAACACCGTCATGATGCCAGATTCAGTTATTTACGACGTCACATTCACATTCCATTTTATGGAGACTTGCTTTCACACTATAACGTTCGCAACATCCTGAATGCTGGAACCTTGATGCCCCAGCAATGGCCCAGCTTTCGTTTCCGTCAACCTGTCCATCCTCAGCTTCCTGCACCAGTTCCACGTCCTGGCTGGCGCAAGCCCGTGATTTCAGATCTTCCTCAGCTTCATCTGAATGAGCCGATGGATTTCAAACAGAAATTCAAATTTATTACTACGCTAAGCAAAAATGTTGCACTGCGAGACTTTGTATTATTGCTGAATTATTTTCCCAGTCTGCATCGGAGCCTGCTTCAGAAATTTCTGATTGAAACCTATCTGTATCTCGACAATCCTGCTTTCATGAAGGAAGTTCATGAGCGGATTGCCCGGCAATTGAATGGTCGCAAACCTTGTATTGTGATTGCTCATTCTCTGGGCAGTGTGATTGCCTATAATTATCTTATTCAGCATCCTGAACTGAACGTACAGCGTTTTATTACTTTAGGATCGCCATTAGCCTTTCAGGTGATCCAGTCACATTTACCGCAACCCATTGTACGACCTGCAGCAATTACAGGCGACTGGATAAATTTTTATTCAACTGATGATTTTCTTACCGCCTTTCCTCTTACACAACCGCCATTTCAGTTTCAACCCGCAATTATTAACCACGGCATTCGTACCCATATTCACCGCCCGCATGATATTACTGGCTATTTACTCCATCCGCAGGTGGTAGAAGCAATTCTGGAATTGCTTAAAAATCCAGCTTAAACCATGTAATTTTCCAGTATTTTCTCTAGATTGTTTTAAATTTATGCACTCAACCCAGAAAATCATTTTTTTTATGGAAATGCGTTTGACACCCCCCTGTTTTCACCCTATTATACGCCCACCTCTGAAACGTCCCTATCGTCTAGAGGCCTAGGACATCGCCCTTTCACGGCGGTAACCGGGGTTCGAATCCCCGTAGGGACGCCAATTTTCAGAAGTACATTTTATTAAGTCCCTATCGTCTAGAGGCCTAGGACATCGCCCTTTCACGGCGGTAACCGGGGTTCGAATCCCCGTAGGGACGCCATTACTTCAAGCTAAAAGTAGCGGTTTTAAAATTTATCTTCTGTACTGTCCCTATCGTCTAGAGGCCTAGGACATCGCCCTTTCACGGCGGTAACCGGGGTTCGAATCCCCGTAGGGACGCCATATTCGAGATGGCAACATCTCAACAAAAAGCCCGAGCATTGCGACTCGGGCTTTTTTTTATCTTGCAAATTTTATTTCTGAAAACTTTAAACCTTGTTTTTATCATTCGTTCAAATCTAGCTCTCTTTCTGGGGGCTGCCATCCCATTCTTAATTTTACAATTTGTATTGTTTTAACATTTCTATGCATAGAAATATCCGTTCATTTTCATTTAAAGCAATACACCAATAAATTAGAACAAAAATTCAACACCCTGCTTTTAGAGGGCACGTTAAGGTAAATCAAGAGAAATCTGCAAGGATCAGATTATGTTCGTCAGCACAGAGCTAAGTTTACCTTTATCGCCAAATAAAAATCATAATTATCAAATTAAAAGCTTTAAGGATTGGGTCGACTTTTTTCAAGATACTGAAATTTCGACATATACCAAAACTGAAAAAGCTGAATCTTATTTGAGCGATCTGATTAAAAATTTAAATATTGATACTCTCGGATGGTTAGATCAGCCCCCACAGGTTGAACAGCATCTTTTAGAACAACATCATCAAATCTGTGCCACTTTCCAGGCCTATGTCAATCGCCGTAAACAGCAGCAGCCTCGGGAATATTTTCCAACGGTTTCTCATGCTTTCGAATTCCTGGCGAAAGTTGCACCGGTCAAACTGGTCGATGGTGCCTGGTTATATTCGACCGTGCCAAACTGTAATCAGCCCGAGCTAAAAGATTTGATTTACATCTATCTCGAAGAGCTTGGTTTAGGGCATCCGCGTGCCAATCATGTCACCATGTATCAGGACCTGTTGAGTCATTATGAGCTGAACAGTTACGCCGAGCATTTGGATGACAGTTACTACGAACAGGCTGCCGTACAGCTAGCACTAGCTTATGCCCCGGCCAAATATTTACCTTTGGTCATTGGCTTTAATCTCGGCTATGAACAGTTACCGCTACATCTGTTAATCACCAATTATGAACTGGCTGAACTGGGTATCGATCCGCATTATTTCAATGTGCACATTACTATTGATAATGCTCACAATGGTCATGCGCAGAAATCCCTGCAAGCGTTTATCCAGCATTTTAATCAAGCTGAAGATCCACAAATTTATCTTGAACTGATTAAAAAAGGCTATGTTCTGAATGACATCGGCAAAAGTTCCTCTCAGATCATTAAGGAACTGGATATTGGGCAGATGGCTTTAAAAGTTTTCCAGAATAAAGCGCTGATTGGTCAATATATTCATAATCAGAAATGCCAGTTTAGTGGCAAGACCATCAATGACTGGTTATCCGATCCTGCCCAGATTGCCGAGTTTTTGCAGGTCATGATTGACAAAGGCTGGATCGTAAAAGATGCACCAGTGGAGCAAAGCCGTTTCTGGAAAATGATAGATCATCCGGAAGGTAAAATGTTTGGGGTCTTTAATGCGACCGAAAAACAGATTATTAAAGACTGGATTCAGGGCGCAGGCTTGGCAACTCGCCTGTCCTCACGTAGTGCAACCCCATCACAGGCAAAAATTGAACCTGCAATGAGCCGTATGGACCAGCAGCGCTTGAATCAGTTAAAAAGTCGCTTCATGCGCTGTGAAGGTGCGGAACAGAAAATTGATTTACTGATTCCTTATACTGCACCGCATATGCATCATACTGAAATTGGTTTGTGGGCGACTCGTCAGTTAAGCCAGTTATTATTTCCTTTTCAGACCCAGGCGATGCATTATTCCTAAAGCACCCCTAAGTGCCAGAAATTAAAAAACCGGACATTTGCAGTGTCCGGTTTTTTAATAAAGATTAAGCCGATTTTCGCGAGTTTAATTGTCCCTTGATCACCGCTTTGACATTGCCTTTCAGATACTGCAAAAAGACCTTTAGTGGTGACAGCTTTGGATTAGGCTGCTTGCCTTTGGCAATTTCTTTAAACTGCGCGGCATACCAGATGATTTCCATAATCGCCATTTTGTCGACCATTGGAATACCGGTTTTAATTTTCTCAACCGCATAACGTACATCATGCCCTGCAACCAGACGATTGCCCAAGTCAGGTTCTACCGCAAAGGGACGTGCAATCCCGACAAAATCACAAGCACCACTGTCAAGCGCGGCATTCATGCCTTCAACAGTTCGGAATCCACCAGTGACCATGATATGGCACTTCACTTCCTGACGGATTTTTTCGGCAAAATCGAGGAAATAGGCTTCACGAGCAATGGTCGAGGCCTTGCGCTTGTCTGCTTTCACGCCGGCCATCGCAGGTGCTTCATAGCTACCACCTGACACTTCAATGATATCAATGCCTGCAGCGTCCATCGCCTTAAAGACATAAATGACATCTTCTTCGCTAATACCGCCACGCTGGAAATCAGCTGAATTCAGCTTGACTGAAATAATAAAATTTTCCGAAGTCGCAGCACGAACAGCCTGATAGGTTTGCAGCAAGAAACGGGTACGATTCTCAATACTACCACCCCATTGATCCTGACGCTTATTGGTCAGCGGTGACAGAAACTGGCTAATCAGATAACCATGTGCCCCATGCAACTGCACCCCCTCAAATCCTGCTTTTTCACAGATGGCAGCCGAAGTGGCAAAGCGCTGAATAATATCCAGGATTTCATCTTCGCGCAGTTCCCGTGGGGTTCCAAAGCTCATGGCCAAAGCCGGACTAAAGGATACTGCCGAAGGTGCAACCGTTTCTTTATTCAGACCTTTAGGACACTGGCGGCCCGGATGCGACAACTGGACCAATTGTACCATGCCATGCTGTTTGCCTACGTCGGCCCAGACTTTAAGCTGCGCCAGATCGCGTTCTGTTTCTACCACTACGACGCCCGGTTCATTCTTAGCACGATAATCCACCATGACATTACCCGTAATAGCACAACCCAAACCACCTTCGGCCCATGCTTCATACAACTTGAAATGCGCCTGATTGGGTTGGCCGGCATCATTGGCCAGTGCTTCACTCATGGCACCTTTGATGATGCGATTTTTGAAAGTGGTATTGCGAATTTGAATGGAATGGGCCAATTGAGTCATGATCTGTCCTGATACGTTACTTTTATTTTGTACTCGTTTATAACGTAAGCCAGAACAATTGACAATCAGTCTTGTCAAATTTACACAATTTTATCTGCTTATTTTTTCATGGTTAAAGATTTTTGTGATTTAGTTTCTTGGATCAAAAGCATCCCGTACTGCTTCTCCCATATAGATCAGCAAACTCAGTACAATGGCCAAACTAAAGAATCCCGACAATGCTAGCCACGGCGCATTTAAGTTGTTTTTGGCCTGAAGCAAGAGTTCCCCTAGGGATGCCGAATCGGGTGGCAAACCATACCCTAAAAAATCCAGCGCTGTCAGTGCAGTAATATTGGCGGTTAGTATAAAAGGTAACTGTGACAGGCTAGAACCTATCACATTGGGAAGAATATGTTTGAACATGATCCGTCCATCCCCGGCCCCGATACTTCTTGCTGCCCAGACATATTCCAGATTTCTGGCGCGCAAGAACTCAGCGCGCACCATACTCACCAGTGTGGTCCAGCCAAATAACAGCATGATCAGAAATAGCCAGTAAATACTCGGAGTAAACAGACTGACCAGTACCATCACCATAAACAGCATCGGTAAACCGCTCCAGACTTCGAGTATGCGTTGCCCGATCAGGTCAATCCATCCACCATAATAACCCTGAATTGCCCCTACTAAAATTCCCAACGCTGCAGACAATAGAGTCAGAGCAAAACCAAACAGTAATGAAATCCTTAAGCCATATAGAATCCGTGCCAGAACATCACGGCCCTGATCATCTGTTCCCAGCCAGTTTTGCGCACTCGGTGGCGAAGGCACTGGTTCAGCCAGTTCAAAATTTGGCGTTTGATAAGAAAATGGAATGATGGGCCAGATCGCCCAGCCTTTTTCTGCAATCAGTTGCTGTACAACGGGATCTTTATATTCTGCTTCTGTCTCAAATACCCCACCAAACGTGGTTTCTGGATAGGATTTCAGGATAGGCAGATAAAAAGCATGATCATATTTCACCAACAAGGGCTTATCGTTAGCAATCAGTTCTGCACCCAAGGAAATGATGAAAATAGCACTGAAAATAATGAAGCAGCCAAAGCCCAGCTTATGCTGCTTAAAACGTTGCCAGCGTGCTTGCATCAAGGAAGACATTATTGTGATCCTCGACGTGAACTGAAATGAATCCTTGGATCAATCAGTTGATAGAGCAAATCGCTCAGCAAGCGCAGCAGCAGGCCGAGCAAGGTAAAGATAAACAAAGTACCGAAAATCACCGGATAGTCACGCTGGATAATTGCCTCAAACCCTAAAACACCTAACCCATCCAGATTAAAGATAATCTCGATAAACAGGTTTCCCACAAAAAACACCCCGATCAGAACTTCAGGCAAACCTGCGATAAGCACTAAAATGGCATTCCGGAATACATGCCGATACAGCACTGCATGTTCAGTTAAACCTTTGGCCCGGGCAGCCAAGACATATTGCTTAGTCAGCTCTTCTACAAAGGAAAATTTGACCAGATAGGTCAAACTGGCAAATCCGCCAAGCACCATGGCCAACAGCGGCAAGGCCATATGCCAGAAATAATCCTGAATTTTCGCAAAGAATGAGAGTTCAGCAAAATTTTCAGAGCGAATTCCCTGCAAGGGAAACCAGTGCAGATAAGACCCACCAGTAAAAAATACGATGAGTAAAATGGCAAAAATAAAGGCTGGAATGGCATAGCCTACTGCCAACACTAGAGAGGTAGTCTGATCAAACAGACTGCCATGTTTTCGGGCTTTTCTAATCCCTAAAGGAATGGAGACCAGATAAATCAGCAAGGTACTCCACAGGCCTAAAGAAAGCGATACTGGCAATTTTTCCCAGATGAGTTCAGTCACAGGTTTGTCTTTGAAAAAACTCTGCCCCAGATCAAACTGCGCATAACGCGTTAGCATTTCCCAAAATCGAATATGCAGCGGCTGGTCAAAGCCGTACTGGATATTAATCTGCTCAAGCATCTCCGGTGTGAGGCCTTGCTTTCCCTGATACTGCAATCCGGTATGCGCCAAACCATTGACCTGTTGCGCCTGATAAATCGCCTGCTCCACCGGACCACCGGGTGCCAGCTGGATCACCATGAAATTGATCAGCAAAATGATCAGCAAGGTTGGAATCATCAGCAACAGACGTTTGAGAATATAAGTGCTCATGGCACTCCCTGATAGGCTTGGAGCTTAATGCTGTTTGAAATAATCAGCCACATGTCTGGCCTTTTCTGCATCGACCCACCAGTAATCAATCCCGGCGGAGAGTTTAGGTTTTCGTTGCGGCTGCTGATACATATTCCAGTAAGCATACCAGTATTCACCCGTACCATAAGTCAGAATATGATAATAGCCTGCACGCAGTAAACGGTCTAATGCTCGGGTACTATTCACCAGCTGTTCACGGTTTTGAGCCTGTGTCACCTGCTGAATGACGGCATCAATGGCCGGATTTCGAATGCCGGCATAATTATAATTACCTGGCTGCGTGGCGGCCTGACTGCCCCAGAACTGTTTCTGCTCCTGCCCCGGTGTCAGGGATTGCGGCATGGTATCGACAATCATATCAAACTGATAATTCCGCAGCCGTTCATAATATTGCGCGGTTTCTACCATACGAATGCTGGCCTGAATGCCCAAGCGTTTTAAATGACGTAGATATGGCATCAGATCACGCTGCTGTTCCGCCTGATGTAACAGGAACTCAATCTGTACCGGTTGACCCGCAGCATTGACCAACTTCCCCTGTTGATAACGATAGCCTGCCTTTAATAGCAATTGACGGGCCTTTAACAGATTGTTCCGGTTAAAACCGGAGGCATCTGACTGAGGATATTTCCAGTCCTCAAGTACCGCCTGACGTTGAACCGGATCAAGCTGCTTTAAATGGGGTTTCAAAATGTGCAGTTCTTGAACACTTGGCCGTCTATGAGATGCAAGCTCGCTATTGGAAAAAAAGCTGTTCAGGCGCTGATATTCACCATAGAACATGGCTTTATTCAGCCATTCAAAGTCATAGGCAAAACTCAAGGCTTGGCGGAAACGGATATCGGCAAAAGGCTGACGGCGGGTATTGAATATCAGACTATGGGTCGGAATCGGGTTGTGATGCTGAAAGCGGTAACGCTGCACCTGTCCTTGCCGAACGGCAGGAAACTGGTAGTCTTTCACCCAACGGTTGACCTGTTTTTCCTCATGCAAGGTAAATTGGCCCGACTTGAAAGCTTCGAACTTGATTTCAGGGCTACGATAATAACGATACTTGATCCGGTCAAAATTATAACGCCCGCGGTTGACCATCAAGTCTTTACCCCAATATCGGGGATTGCGTTTGTAGCTAATACTACGTCCAGCATCTATGTGTTCAATGACATAGGGCCCTGAACCCAGCATCGGTTTCAGCGTCAATTCTTTAAAATCACGCTTTTGCCATTCCTGTTTAGAATAAATGGGCATCTGTGCGACAATCATCGCCATTTCCGGATTATGTCCGGATTTAAAATGCATTTTGACCTGTAAAGGTGACAGGACTTCCAGCCAGTTTAAATCAGCCAGATACATCTGCAGGCCAAAATTGGACTGGGTCTGAAACAACTCAAAACTGTATTTGACATCTTGCGCAGTCACCGGCTGGCCATTGCTGAACCGTGCTTTGGGATTTAAATGAAAAATAATAAAGGCGGTTTTCTTGGGGTCAAAACTGACTTTTTCCGCCAGCAAGGGATAGTACACACCGGGCTCATCCAGTGACTTGGACAGCAAACTGTCAAAAATATAGTTGCCCCCTTCAGTGACATTGCCCTTGCCATTCATGCTGTTTAAATTATCGAAACTGCCATCAGCTGCTAGAATCAGCGTACCGCCTTTCGTTGCTTGCGGATTGGCATAAGGCAGGGATTTGGCCTGGGCATATTTCGGCTGGTTATATAGCGCGATATATGGGGTGGTGATCAGGGCTGCCCAACTGCTACTTACGAGCAGCGGGGCTAGCCAGATAAACCTGAAAGTTTTAAATAAATGCGCGAATCTCATGATCCATTCATTAATTCGGCACTTTAATCACATCACCAATACGCAATTGTGTATTCGGTTTGAGATCATTCATTTCCGCCAGTTCATTGCTGTTCACGCCATAACGTGAGGCCAAACCGATTAAGGTATCACCGCGTTTGACCTTATAATCCGTCACCAGTTTTGGAATCTGAATGGTTTGACTGACACGCAATCCTGCGCGTGGGCTCAGATTATTTAACTGAGCCAGGTCGGTCACGCTTATGCCTAAACGACTGGCAATTGTATTCAGGGATTCACCTGATTTTACCGTATAGGATTCAGTTGCCTTAGAAGCTACAGGCTTAGCTGCCACTTTCACGTCTTCAACTTTTTTATCTGCCGGAAAGTCACCCTCAATTTTTAAGCGCTGGCCAATACGCACTGTACTATTGGTATTCAGGCCGTTTAGATCTGCCAGATATTTCAGTTGTAAATGATACTGACGCGCAATAGAGCTTAAGGTTTCACCTGATTTCACCACATGCGAATCCGATTTTGTATTCTTGGCCGCAGTTTCCGCGACCACTTCACGTACCGGTTCTGCGACTTCACCACTCAATTTCAGACGCTGCCCCACTCGCAAACCTGCATTACGTGACATGCCATTCAGGCTCGCCACCTGGTCCATTGACAGATTGTATCTTGCGGCAATGCCGGTCAGCGTATCAGCCGATTGAACCGTATAGGTTTCAGGGATCTGACTTCCGGCTGGAATCTTGATGGTCTGACCTATACGTAAACCACTACTGGCAGACAACCCATTCAGTGCAGCCAGTTCAGAGACACTCAGCTTGCTTTGACTGGCAATGCTATACAATGTTTCACCGCGTTTGACCTGATAGTTTTCAGTCGCAGTCTGATCGACTTTGACATTTTCAAACTTCTGTTCAGTTTTCTGGCTAGATGCCGTTAGCCCTTCAACTTCCTGAAGTGGCACATTGATTTTCTGACCCACCATCAGACTGCTACCAGCAGTCAGACCTGACGTCAAAGAAGCCAGTTCAGCATTTGAAAACCCGTAACGATCGGCAATCAGTTTCAGATATTCACCGCGTTTCACCGTATAGGATTTGGTCTGAACCTTGGCGGTTTCAGCTTTTTCCGTGTTTTCAACTTTGGCTTTGGATTGTCCTGTTTCTTTTAATGACAGCTTTTGCCCAACAAACAGACCGCTATTGGTGCTCAAGCCATTAAAATCAGCCAGTTGTTTTACACTGAAACCAAACTGGGTCGCCACGCTGGTCAGAGAGTCATTGGCCTGAACCACATAAGTTTCCGGCTTTTCTTTGGCTTTGCTGGCTTCCTGTACCGGTTTGGCATCATACAGATAAATGGTGGTGCCCACATACAGCGGAGAATTTGGATCAATCTGGTTCCATTTCGCTACATCACGCCAGTTCACCCCATTTTTGGCCGCAATCATTGCCAGATTATCACCTGGTAATACCTTATAGGTACTGCGTTTGCCTTTTGGTGCGACCACCACCACTTCAGAATCGGTCTTGACGTAATTTTTACCCTGATTTAGTTTGGCTTCAACCGAGTTCGCAGTGGTATTGTCAGCAACTTCTTTTGGATAAGAGAAGCCTTTGGTGAGCTCTTTGCCTTGCTGCTCAGCCACAGACAGGCTGGTTTGAATGGCAGTCAGCTTGATTTTACCGTCATAAGGATCAACAATTTCTGTGCCAGCCGGCGCCAATGCTTTCAGCTCTTCAACCACTTCGGCCTGTTCTGCCGGTGTTGCGACAGGCTGCAGAATTTCATCTACAGTTTTCTGAATATCCTGTGCGATGACCGCCTGCTCAACTTGCTGACGCTCAGCTGCCGAAATCGGTGGTTCGACCTGAATCTGTTTCGCTGGCGCTGCAGGTGTTACAGCTACCGGAATACGCGGCGCACTTGGAATCGGCAAATCACTTTGTGCCGCAAAACTGGCCAAGGCAGATGAGCCTTTAGGCGTCGAAATCTTTTTCGTAGTCTGCGTTACAGTATTTGCCGTTGTCGCGGTACTTACCGCTGCTGTGACGACAGGTGGCGTACTTGCAGCTTTAGCCGGAGTCGTTGTTTTAGCAACAGTCGTTGCAGGCTGATTACTAACAACCGCTGGCGGAGTCTGTTTAGAAGGTGTAATCGTTTTGGTATTTAATTCTGGCGGTGCAGCTCTGGTGGGCACCACTGTCGTCGTATTTCGCGGCAGGCTGCTCGTGTTACTCGCCCATAAACCACCTGAACCGGATAATTTTTTTAGCTTTTCATCGACTGAAGGACTTAGGTCAGCTGGAATCAGAATACGGCGCGGACTTGCAGGATCAATATGATCACCACGATGACCCGGGTTTAATTGATACAGTTCTGCACGGCTCAAACCGGTAATGGCGGCAATTTCATTTAAACTGGCAACACCGACCGGTACTTCACGGAAATGCGGACGGTTGGCAATCGGTGGCAAACTCACCCCATAACTGCCCGGATTTTTAATAATTTGTGCAACCGCCAGGAAACGTGGCACGTAACTCATGGTTTCTTGTGGCAGTTTCAAGGACCAATAATCGGTGGGCAGACCTGCGGCTTTGTTACGGTTAATTGCCTGCTGGATACGGCCTGGGCCGGCATTATAAGAAGCGAGCGCCAATTCCCAGGAACCAAACTGGTTATACAGACTGCCTAAAAATTCATAGGCTGCACGGGTCGATTCCACTACATCACGGCGACCATCGTATAATGAGGTCTGCTTTAAACCATAAATACGGCCGGTACTTGGAATAAATTGCCATAAACCTGCCGCCGCCGCACTACTGGTCGCAGCCGGATCATAAGAACTTTCAATAATCGGTAACAGTGCCAACTCGGTCGGCATGCCACGGCGTTCTGCTTCTTTTACTGTGTAATATAAATAACGTGATGCACGCGCACTTAAGCGATCCAGATAAGGCTGACGTGAAATAAACCAGCCACGCTGCGCATCAATCCGCGGATTCCAGACACTTAAGTCCATCTTGAAACCTACGGTCATGCGTTTCCAGACATCACCATGTTTCAGAATCTGTAAACGGTCGCCTTCGACTGCACGCATATCCGTTGCAGAGAGTAAATCTTCGAGTCCATCCAGACTGCTGGCATCCAGATATTGTGATCCAACCTGCTTGCTTGATGCTGTTTGGGTCGCACTTTGTGTAGATGAACAGCCCGTTAGTCCTAGAGAAGCAAGCGCAGTTCCCAGTACAGAATATTTTAAAAATGTAGGTAATGTCGGCTGCCACAAAATTGCGGTTGGTTTATACATAAAGAAATCCAAACAACTCGTATATAAATTTATTTTTTAGATATGCCATTGTAGTGAAGCATGTCGAAGACTCAAGCCAATAATTTACCGCGATTTCACGTTAAATGTTACAAGAAATTAAAAAATCCTGGACATATAGATTGATCGACTGCATTTGCGCTATACAATAAGCCTTCCAGCTTGTTCTATTTTGATCGGATTTAATCTATGTCACACACTATCACACTTTATGTTGATGGCGCCTGTCGCGGCAACCCGGGTTTAGGCGGTTGGGGTGCGTACATTGTTAATGGCCAACAAGAACACAAAATCTGTGGCGGTGAAGATCATACTACTAACAACCGTATGGAGCTGACGGCTGCCATTGAAGGGATTCTGTTTTGTGACAAGCAAGACAAACTGGTGATCTATACCGATTCCAAGTATGTCAAACAAGGCATTACCGAATGGATTCACGGCTGGAAAAAGAAAAACTGGAAAGACGTCAAAAATCCGGATCTGTGGCAAAAACTTGATGAAGTCTGTCAAGGACGTGACATCGAATGGCACTGGGTCAAAGGTCATGCTGGACATCCGGGCAATGAAATGGCCGATCAGCTGGCCAATCTGGGTGCTGATGAAACCCTGAAAAAATCCAAGCAAAGCCCTTCAATCTCTGAAGATAAAAAAAAATCTGAACCCGACTGGTTGCTAGATGATCCTTTCGGCCTGGATCTGGCCGAGAGCGAAGAAGAAGAGCTGGAAGACCTGCCGGAAGAAATCATCGAAGTGACTGTTGAAGAAATTGTACAGACTGAAGTTTTAGCAACGGACAGCAATGAAGATGCTTCATCTTCAGACGCATCTGCCTCGACTGAGATACATCCGCAAATTGTCATTACACCGGCCAAGTTACAGCTGCATGGCCCACGACAACTGATTCTGGATACTGAAACCACCGGTTTTTATTATCAGGATGGTGACCGGATTATTGAAGTCGGCGCGCTGGAAATGATTAACCGCAAACTGACCGGCAGCTCGATTCATATTTATATCAATCCGAAAACACCTGTCGGTGATTCTGTCAATGTCCACGGGATCACCGACGAATTCCTGCAAGACAAACCGCTGTTTGAAGAAATTTCTCAAGTGCTGTTTGACTATTTACACGGCGCGGAAATTATTGCGCATAACGCGACCTTCGATATGAACTTCCTGGATATGGAATTCAAACGTGCAGGTTTTAAAGCACTCTCCGAAGTTTGTGACGTCACCGATACCTTGGCACTGGCCAAGTCCAAGCATCCCGGGCAGAAAAATTCGCTGGATGCCTTAGTGCGCCGTTACGAGATTCCACAACGTGACCGTACTTTCCACGGTGCCTTGCTCGATGCGGAAATCCTGTCCGATGTTTATCTGGCGATGACCGGTGGACAGGTGTCTTTTGATATCGATGCCCTGTCTCAGTCTGAAGACCAGAACAGCCGCTCAGGGATGGCCAGAGTTGAAATTGAATTACCGGTAATTCTTCCGTCAGAACAGGAACTGCAAGAACATGAGAATTGGGTCAAACAATTCGAAGAAAAACATGGAACTGCTTGCCTTTTCGCGAAATAAAATCTACATTTCCGGGGATACTTTAGGTTTAAAACTATCGTTCTTCAGTTATAGTAAATACAAAGAGGCCCCGTAGTTTAAAGTGGGGCTCATATATAGATAATACTCCAGGAAAGGTGCAGATCATGTCTTACCAAACCTCTATACATTTTGATCCAACAGCTTTACTGATAATAAAAAATGAGGTTGATAACTCGATCAAGTTAGTCGAATCAGCAGTAAGCACCTTGGTAGAAGACCAGACTTTACCTTTTGGTATTGATGATGCATTAAATCAGTTCGAACAATGCGCCCAGGTTCTGGCACTCATCGACATGTCCAGTCTGGCAAAAGTCGCTCAATATTCAGCAGAATTAATGCGCAAGATTATGGGGAATCCGGCGCAGGTCAATACTCAAGAAGTGATCGCCTTGAGTGAAGGCACCACTATGCTGAAACGCTATATCGAATTTATCTGTTTGCGTGAAGTAAAAATTCCACAGTTTTTGCTGGATACCCTGAACCGCTTGGAACTGGCTTTAGGTAAACCACTGACGACTGAAGGTCAGCATGTAGAATCGTTATTAGATTGCATCACTCCTGATTTTGCGCTGCCACAGGCACCAAGTCTGGAAAAATCCCAATATGTACACCGTCTGTATAAGCTGTCACTCAACAAGCTGATCAATCAGGAAGAAAGTGAACGGGATTTGCAAGCCATCAAACTGGTGGGGGCTTATCTGGCCGGACTTGCAGAACAACATGACAGCAAGCAGTACTGGAATCTGGTCTATGTCACGTTGAACAATATTGATCACCTGCTGATTAATGAGCCACGCCTACGCACATTGGTGAGCATTGAACGTAACATGGCACAGTATTTTAGCTCGGCAGACAGTTTCAAGGCTTCGCTGGCTGATCTGGCCAATGTGCTCAGCCTGTGTATCAGTCAGGAAGATGAAACTGCGCAATCTATCCGTAGCCAGCTCAATGTGGGCGATGACCTGCTGACCGATATGCAATTACAGGTCTTCAGTCGCCATCTGTATGGCCCAGACTTTGAAACCATGCATACCATCAGCGAATTGGTGACCACGGAAATGGCGCAAATTCGTAATGACATCGAGTTCAACTATCAGAACATGACGCCTGAAAAGACTCAGGAACTGCAGGCACAACTGAATAATCTGGCGAATATCTTCAAGGTATTGAACCTGAATGAAGCCTATCATGACCTGACCCGTCAGGCCGCTTCACTGAGCCAGCCGGAGATGATGCAGGATGCCAGCTTTGCCCAGCAGTTGATGAATGTCATTCTGTCTGCCATGAACTCGATTGGCGTACTGGAACGTCATCACACTTCGAGCCGCTTGCAGCTGCGCGTCAACAACATGAATATTTCTCTGGACCGTCTGGATGAAGCACACGCTGCTTTACTCACAGAAACCAAGGCCCTGATCGAGCTTTCTAGCCAGATTCTCAGCAATTACCTGCAAGATCATGACTTGACTGCCCTCGAACCTGTTCCTGTACAGTTTTGCGAGATTGGCGGCGCGATGCTGTTCCTGAATGCAGAACATGTTCGTACTGCGTTCACCACCACTGCAGAATTCATCAAGAACCGTATTGATCTGTCGATTGCATTAAGTCCGGAAGAAATTCATCCTGCTTTAGACACCCTGGCCAGTGCCGACATGATGATTGATAACTTAAAGAACAAACAGCCTGTATTACAGGCGATGTTTCAGGTAGCATTGGACAGTAGTGAGAAACTCAAAATAGTTGCCTAATGTCCAAATTATCACTTGCTTATATTTTTCAACAACAGCAACTGCTGGTCGATCAACACTTTCAACTTCCACGGGTTGAAGCCTTAGCAAGTGATTTGCTACTCCACACGGGTGATCAGGTGATTGCCCGTGATCTTCTTCCCGATGAGCCGATTCCTGCAGGCTTGCAACTGGTTCCCATCCGTCAGCTGTTACAGTTCTGGAATACCCAGCAATTCGAACAGGCCAGCCGCGCAGTACAACTTTTAGAATGGCGTCGTAACCATAAGTTCTGTAGTCATTGCGGTACAGCGACTGAAGCGCATGCTGTTGAATATGCCATGGTCTGCCCATCCTGCAACTACCGGCAATATCCACGGGTACAGCCTTGCGTTATTACCGTCATTACCCGAGGCAAAGACGAGATTCTGCTGGCCAAAAATGCACGTAATACTAAAAGCCAGATGTATGGACTGATTGCCGGTTTCGTTGAAGTGGGTGAAACGCTGGAAGATGCAGTACGTCGTGAAACGCTAGAAGAAGTTGGCTTACAACTCAAGAATATTCAGTATCTGGCCAGCCAGCCCTGGCCTTTCCCAAGCAATCTGATGATTGCCTTCAAGGCAGAATATGCTGGCGGTGAGCTACAGCTGCAGGAAGAAGAAATTAGCGATGCGCAATTCTTTAAATTCGATCAGCTGCCTGAAATTCCGTTTAAAGGCAGTATTGCCCATGCCATGATCATGCATGTGACTCAAGGTACGCCCGTCGCAGACGACACCAAGACCTGGCTGTAAATCTGTATTTGAAAGATTTAGCCCAACGGCTCAAAAAAAGAATCCAGGGGAGATCATCCACTGGATTCTTTTTTATCTAGTGCTTGGTTAAACTAACATATCAGTATCAGGATTTAAATGCATCCTCGAGCGCCCAAAGCACCTGTGCCTTGGTCTGGAAAAACCGGCTAAACAAACTGGAGAGTGAACCCACAATCGCAATATGACCAAGTTTCGGAATTTGAATCAGATGGCTATGATTGCCCTTCTCTTTCAGTACGCGGTCCAAATCCTGGCTATTGAAATGCCCAACAATCTTGTCTTTTTCGGCAATAAACAGATAATGCCGGATTGAGCTATTTTTAACAAAATAATAAGGCATCACCTGCTGATAAGGCACCGCCTGATCAAATGCATCGGCACAGATCGGATCATTTTTGTAATCAAAATGATAAGGCCCCGCCAGACCAATAATCGCCCGGATTTGATTGTGATCAATGCTGGCAGATTGCGGATGATACAAGGCAGACATGACATTGAATGCCCCGGCAGAATGTCCCATCAGGACCAGATTTTCTGCACAGATCTGCAACTGTCCAGCTGACTGCTGCAAATGATTGAGCAATAAATGTAGATCATGAATATAGGTCGGAAAAATATGTTGTGGCGCCAGATGATAATTCATCACCACCACATCATAGCCGTCTTTAGCAAAAGCCTCACCGATAAACTGGTAATCCTTTTTATCGCCATGCAACCAGGCACCGCCATGTACAAACACAATCAGGGGACGATGAGGCAAAGGCTGCTGACTTCGAAACAGGTCAAAGCGTTGCCGGGATTTCAGACCATAGGCCAATTGTGTTTCGACCGTGTAGCCCTGTTTCGGGGTTAAACGATTTAAAGCATAACTACCAAAATCGTATAACCGGAAATCTTGATAGTGCTGTTGAAACTGCAAAATACGCTGTGAGAGTTGGGTTTTAAACTGGCCGACCTTATGGAGCATCGGTTGGTTCAACCGTATCAGGATCAATCGCCACTGGCGTCTGTTCAATACCCGGCTGCGCATATGCCGGTGCGGCAAAGTTTTGATTAGCCAGACTTGAATATTGCTCCACATTATCAATTAGGGTCACAATTTTAGTGACATTACCCACCTGTTGTAACACCTGATTCAGGTCAGCAATCTCGGCACCATTTAAACGACCCATCACATACAGTACGCCATCTTCAGTATGCACATGCACTTTACTATCCGCTACCACAGTCGCTTTCATGATCAAGCCACGGGTATTTGCAGTCACCGCAGTATCCTGCATGATGGTGCTATAGCTGATCTGATTGCCTACAGTAATAAAATTATGTACCGCTTTGACATCACTCATGGATTTGACATTGTCTTCAGCCAATTGCTTTAAATGAGCATCTGGCACTTGACCAGTCAACAAAACATTACCATGGAAACTTTCAATATTGACCCGGGCCTGCTTGAAGCGCGAATCCAGTTTATAAAGATTAATTTTTGCAGTGCGGACAATTGAGGAATCAATAAATACCTGCCCCAAGGTACGCGCCCCACTTTCAGTCCCGACAGGAGCCGTACCTGTGCCGCTGGAAATAAAACTTGCACAACCTGATAAACTTGCGACACACAGCATTGTTATTGCAATACGCTTAACCACTCAGCAAGACTCCTTCATTTTATTACGTCTTTTTCAATCTAATCATCTTTTCCAAGCTAAGATCATGGCAATTCTGCTTGAAATTTACAATGATCTTGAAGCAAATATAAGCATCTTTAGACCTTATTTTGTTCAAAGGTTAATAAACTCTTGATCAAAAGTAAAAGCATTTTCAATCCATTCCAGATCATAAGGGTATTGCGAAAAGTCATGCTGTATGGTTTTTGCAAATTGCTGTTTAAAATCAAAACAAATCACATCAAAACGATAGTAATAGTGTGCAAATTGTGGATTTTTCTGAATAAAGCACATCGCAGTCTTGAGCATTTTGCCCTGTTTCGCTCTGGAAACAGACTCGATCGCTTGCGCATATCGGGTTTGTGCACGTGCTTTGACTTCCACAAAGACCAGCTCCTGATCACGTACCAGAATCAGATCCAGCTCGCCATAGCGACTGTGATAATTGGCTGCCAGGAACTGAAATCCATGGTTTTGCATCAATTGGGCCGCTTGCTGCTCCGCCCATGCACCTAGTTGCTGTCGTAGCATTCCTCTTTCGCTCATAGTAGCTTGACGCCTGTGCCACTATACTGAAAACATTGTGGACTACGCTGAATACTGTGGTCCGTGATTTCAATCCGGCCAGTTCTACCCTGAAATTCAATATTCTGTGAACGCGGTTGTGACAGGTACTGCTGGGTGATCTGCCAGGCATCGCCACCGAAGGCAATCAGCCGCTGATAGGACATATTGACCGGTTCCTGGGCATAAGCCTGTAGAACATCCGGCCATTCAGCCAAGTAAAGCACAGGTACATCACAGAACTTGATCCCTTGTGGAGGTTTGTGCTGTTCGCTAATTGCATTGGCTACGGTATACATCCGTTTATGGCTTAATTCAGGTATGGCAGCCAGCCCTTCTGCATTGCCGAGGTATAACAGCCCTTGTTTTGGCATTAAAAAAATGGGCGTCTTGTTCACGATCTTGAATTTCAGATCACTTTGACTGAACAATGACATCAGCAACAGTTCATGCTCGGCTTCACTGCCCGGCTGGCGTAAAATCAGCAGCTGTTGAATTCCATCTTTGTGCAATAAGGTTTTTAAGGCAGCGGCATCTTCTTTTTTGGACAGGCTGAATTGCCAGACTTGGGGTGATGACCCGGCTACATCATTCAGGCTGAGGGTACGTACTTTAGGTTTGCTCTTGAGTAGTTGTTCCACATCGCTACGTGCCAATGGACCCACCACCATTTTGGTCTTTTTATTGACATGCTGTTTCAGTAGCTGGGAGATATTTTTCTGATCGGAATTGACCCATTTTAATGGAACTTTCTGCCCGGAAGTAGCATAAGCACTGAGAAAACCCTGTTTGATACTCGATGCAGCTCGCGCCAAAGGCCCGGATTCGGGTAGAATGATCAGCACTTCTGCTTGTACGCTGCTGATGTAGCTGACTAAACACAAGCCCAATATTTTATTTTTAATCTTCCATTTTTTATTATTCAATTTATTCCACATGGAGAAACCTATGAGTGCTCAGTTATTTGTTGTTGCGACTCCAATCGGGCACTTAGATGATATTAGTTATCGTGCACTTCAGGTGTTAAAGTCGGTGAGTCTTATTGCTGCCGAGGATACACGAACTTCAGCACAATTGCTTAAACACTTTAATATTCAAACACCTCTGACCGCTTGCCATGAGCATAATGAAAGCAACAAGCTTGATCAGCTGATCCAGCGCCTGCTGAATGGCGAAGATATGGCCCTGATCAGTGATGCTGGCACTCCCCTGATTAGCGACCCTGGCTTTAAATTTGTCCGTGCTGCACAAGCGCATAATATTCGCGTGATTCCTGTACCTGGTGCTTGTGCGGCTATTGCTGCCTTAAGTGCTGTTGGCTTGCCGAGTGACCGCTTCAGCTTTGAAGGTTTTCTGCCATCCAGACAAAGTCAGCGCCTGCTGAATCTGGAAAAACTGAAAGATGAAACCCAGACTTTAATTTTCTATGAAGCACCGCACCGGATTCTGGAGTCCGTTAAAGATATGGCCAGCGTTTTCGGAGCAGATCGCCCGGTCGGTTTTGCGCGAGAAATCACCAAGACTTTTGAAACTATCAAGAAAATGACCTTGGGTGAATTGGTGGAATTCATTAGCAATGATCACAATCAGCAAAAAGGCGAAATTGTTCTGGTGATTGGCGGTGCCACCGAAGAAAAAGATCTGGATCAGGAAAAGCTGGATAAATTATTGAATCGCCTATTACAGGACCTTTCGGTCAAAGCTGCTTCACAACTGGCGGCAGATTTAACCGGAATCAAAAAGAAAGTCGCTTATCAACGTGCTTTAGAACTGACTTCGGCAAACGACTAATTGCTTTAGATTTTCTATTACGTTTGGATTTGCAAAAAAAACACCACATTGAATGTGGTGTTTTTTATAAGAAACAAGTTAATCAATAACTTATTCTTTGGCTACTGATTCATCTGCTGGGACTTCAACAATACGACCACCATTGGCAAGGAAAGCCGCAATTTCGTCTTCAAGTGCCTGACGTTTCTTTAACTTTGCAGTGACGGTTAAGGTTTCAGCTTCTGCAAGATCGGTATCATTGACGACCTCTGTGCTATCTGCTGCGCCTTTTTCAGCTGCTTTTGCTTCATCATCGTCAACGATTGAATCTTCAACGTCGTCATCATAATCATTCATGTCTGTCATTTGCATCTCCCCAAAAATGGCGCTTGCTTGGTATTCCAAGCCAGGTGTCGAATTAAGTGAAATTTAGCAATCTCTTTGGGCTTCGCCTAGTACCAAACATCAAAAAATCGTATCTTTTTTAAACAAAATCGTTACTCTTTATTGGTGTTTGTTTAAAAAATTTACATTTCTGTCTTAAGCTGCATAGCGTGTGTCTTTAAGTAAACCCAGACCATTGGCCTGCGCCATAAATGCATCTTTCAACATGGGCTGATTTTCTACCTGTTTCAGGCCGAAATTGCGTGCCCAAACCATCGGGAAGAATAAAGTGGTTTCCATCCAGCCAATCGCAGACATGCTGTGCATCATGGCATCGTTCTGACCTTTACGGCGATGCTCATAGCGTTTTAGGGTCTGCTCATGTGCCCATACGCCACGCGCCTGATCATGCAGCAAAACATCACAAAGCACGGCAGCATCCAGACAGCCAATATTCACCCCTTGACCTGCTAGTGGATGAATGACATGTGCGGCATCTCCAATCAGTGCTAAACCATCTTGAACGTATTGCTGGGCGGCGCGGGCTTTTAAAGGGAAAGTGGCACGTGGTGTCGCCTGCAATACTTCACCCAGCATATGCTGGCTTTCACGGGTTAATAGCTGGGTAAACTCAGCATCTGACAACGCTGCATATTCTTCGGCATAATCCTCTGGCAAAGTCCAGACAATCGATTGCCAGTGTCCCTGCTCTTCCGGATTAAGGCTGGCCATAGGTAGAAAAGCCAGAGGGCCAGTTTCCAGAAAAATCTGACGTGCCATATGTTGATGTGGCTGGCCTGTTTTAATGGCACAGCTGATCCCCGCCTGTTTATAGTCCAGTACATCAATATCGATGAAAGCTTGCTCACGGACAAAGGAATTGGCCCCATCTGCGCCGATCACCAGTTTAGTTTGGAGTTGTGTACCATCAGCCAGATGAATGATCCACACACCGACTCCACGTTCAACACGGCTGACTTTGACTTGTGTTCTATAATCTTGAACATTTTCCAGCATCTTTTGCTGAATGGCCAGATTCAGAATGCTGGGCTCCACCATCGAGCCTAAAGCCTGCTCTACCGATGGTGTTTTTTCTGAAGACTGGCCAAAATTAATTTCACCATAGCCATTTTTATTCCACACCTGCATACCAGTATAAGGCTGCTGGCGTACTAAATTTTCCCAGACACCCACCGTTTTTAACAGGTGAATGGTTGCCTGACTTAAAGCCAAAACACGCGGATTGGCCACACGCAAAGTTTTATCTGCATCCAGAATTGGCGCTGCATCCAGAACTGTAGGCTGCACACCACCTTGAGCTAACAGAAGCGCTGTAAGTCCACCAACCAGCCCACCACCAATAATGACGACGTCTAATATTTCGTTAGTTTGATTTAAGCTCATGCTTTTAACCCCATGGCATAATTTGCAACGAGTGGCTTGATGCCAGGAATCGTATCAAAAGCGATTAAACCTGTATTACGCATCAGCTTTAAAAATGGATTCTGGTTACTAAAGCCACGTACCACTGAATCACAGAACTTGATCACACGCTGCTGGTCACTGAGACGAGATTTTTCATAGTCTTGTAATATTCCAGCATCGCCCAAGTCTGCGCCTTGTACCTGCTGTTCTTTCAGGTAACGCACCAATACATGCGCATCACGCATACACAGGTTAAAACCCTGACCAGCGACCGGATGAATCGTATGGGCAGCATTGCCCATCAATACGACACGGCCAACAGCCTGTTTTTCGGCTAACACTTGAGACAATGGAAAACTGAACCGTTTTCCGGTTTTCTGGAATTTTCCGGCACGATCACCATACGTTTCCTGTAAGGCATCCAGAAAATGCTGGTCATTTTCATCCCCCAACCATTCTCCTTCAGTACCTTTTTTCACTGGCCAGACCACTGAACGACGATACTCACCCGGTAGTGGTAAAAGTGCCAAAGGCCCTAAATGGCTGAAACGCTCAAAGCCCACATGAGCATGTGGCTTTGAAGTTTGTACTGTGGTCACAATCGCAACCTGATCATAATCATGTTCTGACGCACCAATACCCAAGGCTTTACGGCAGAAAGAATCCCGCCCATCGGCGGCAATAACCAGTTTGGACTGTAATTTTAGTGACGATTCACCACGCTGAGCTTCGATATAAGCAAAGTCTGTATCTTGGATAAGGGATGTCACTTGAACACCATCAATCAGTTCAATCAATGGCTCTTTTTTGACTTGGGTCAGCAGTACACGACCGAGCCAGGCATTTTCAATGACCTGACCAAAGCTTTCGACTTTTTCCTGTTCGGCTTTCAGTCGAGCCTTACCAAAACTGCCCTGTTCGGTAATATTCACTTCCAGAATTGGGGTAGCATGTTCTTGCAAGGCATTCCAAAGTCCAAGCTCCTGATAGATTTGTACGCTACGACGTGACAAGGCGCTATTACGTGCATCAAAACTGGAATGATATGGCACAAGATTTTCATCATCATAATTTGGGTATTTAATGGCTTCCAAAAGTTTGACTGTAATATTGGTTTTCGCCAACATCAGTGCGAGGCTTAAGCCGACCATCCCACCACCGACAATGATGACTTCTTGTTGCATGCTTACTTCCTTATCTGTTTATTCGCATCTATGGCGAATTACATAAAACGTATACTGGTTTTATCTTACCTCAAGGCTTTAAATTTTTATAATGATTCGTTTTATTTAGTTTTCTTCATGATGATCCAGCCTATATTGAAAAACCAAGACATCGCGCTTTTCAGTACCCAACTTCGGCAATACAGTATAGGCATTGATCCGTTCAACGATTTCAAACCCTGTCTTTAACAGCACTTGGTGTGCCTGTATATGTTCTGCATCACAGAAAGTATCCAGTGATTTAAATGTAAGATATTGTCTAAAATACTAAATCACCGCTTTCATCGCCTCAAGCATATAGCCCTGACCCTGAAATCGAGGACCAAGTCCGAAATGAATTTCAAGGCTGTTATTTTGCTGTTGAATGATCGTTAGTAACCCGATTGCCAGATGACTTTTTCGCTCAGCAATCACCCATGAAAATCCTTCACTCGGTTGCTGCCAATAGCTTAACGCCCATTTCTGCAACATCTGTTGAGTTTGACTGACTGTTGTATGCACCTGCCGTTGTAAATATTTTGATGCTTCAACGTCGCCACAATACTCTTGGAATAATAAAAATTCATCTCCAACTTTATATGCTCTTAACTCCAACCGAGTTGTCTTTAATTCAGCAACTAAAATATTTATACTCACTTTTATCAACTCAGCATTAAAAAACGGAATGTTGTAATTTCATTTGGCACTTATACGATTCGATCGCAAACCTAGTCAAATTGGTATAACTCGATCTACTCGCTTCGCACAATTTTGAATACATATTGCTACTGGTAAATCCTGAATGATAAAATTGTGAATCAAGCCATTTATAAATAAGCTGATAATCACTGTCAGGAGCAGAAGGCCCATTTTCAATCACTATTATTTTCTTATTTTGAGAGAGTTTTATAAATATAACTCGATTTTTTAGCTAACAGATATTTTAAAAAAAATTTATCCAACCATGTACAACCTAATCTTATTTGTATGATAGTAATCATTAATCTTTAGCTAAGTGTTGTTGTAGATCTGAGGATGATTCTATTAATAACCTATAAACACCTATATAAAAAACCCCGGAAATATACCGAGGTTTCTTCATCTTCCACACTATTTCTATCCTCTCGACAAGCTAATCGAAGACATGAACCCTATCTTGCAAGCAACTCGCCCAGGAGAATTAGCTTAACGCACAATATTGGTATGATGATCTGTGTGGTGTACTGTTTTACCCAACTTTGTTCCTGTATAAATTAGGTACAATGCCGACAAACCAACCAATACATAAATAATTCGAGATAAGGCGCTCATATCACCAAAGATCGCAGCGACCAAATTAAAATCGAATGCACCAATTAAGCCCCAATTGATGCCACCAATGATTGTTAAAGCATAAGCAATCCAGTCAATCGTATTTAATCTCATAAGTGTTCTCCTGCTCTTATTTAAGTTTATTTAAGGATCAGAGAAAGTATGAGAATCTCAGCCCATTTAATATGTAGCTTTGATGCTAAAAACGGATTTTCTGTGTTGACTTCCTGTCAATTTTTAAGCTGTAAATTTTACTTAGGTTAGTTTTATTTGACTTGTTCGAGATAAACGTAAGCTAAGTCACTTTTTGATCGATTCGATATAGCTAGGAATTCTTTTTTAAAATGGCATAGAAATGTCATAAAAAAAGCCGATTTCGCGACCGGCTTTCTGTATTTTTCTTGGATTAGGCAGCGCGGGCTTTCGCCATTAATGCCTCAATCTCTTCTACCGTTTTGACGACTTTCGCGGTTAAAACTAGCGGGCCATTTGCAGTGGCCACCACATCATCTTCAATCCTAATGCCAATTCCATGCCATTTAGCATCTACTGTTTCATCATCAGGCGCGATATAAAGACCCGGCTCAACGGTCACGACCATACCCTCTTCATACGAGCGCCATTCACCGTCCACCTTATAAGCACCGACATCATGCACATCCATACCGAGCCAATGTCCCGTACCATGCATGTAGAACTGACGAAAAGCTTCTTTTTCTATAATCTCGTCGATATTACCCTGCATCAAGCCAAGATCGAGCAAACCCTGCACCAAAATACGCACTGCAACATTGTGAGGTTCTTTATACGAGTTACCAATTTGCACGGCATTGATCGCAGCGATTTGAGCATCCAGTACTACGTTATATAAGGCTTTCTGTTCCGGACTGAATTTACCATTTACCGGAAAGGTACGGGTAATGTCTGAAGCATAAAGCTGATATTCAGCTGCAGCATCAATCAGGACTAAATCGCCATCTTTCAGTTCTTTGTCATTTTCTACATAGTGCAGGATGCAGGCATTCTCACCACCACCGACAATACTGTTGTAGGCCGGAACACCGCCATTTTTGCCAAAGATATAATTCAGCTCGGCTTCCAGCGCATATTCCATCATGCCCGGCCGTATTGCTAGCATCGCTTGCGTATGTGCATCAGCAGAAATATCGGAAGCAATCTGCATCAGTTCAATTTCATTTGCATCTTTATGCAGACGCATTTCATCGACAATACGGTCCAGCTGAATTATTTGCGCTGGCGCAGAAGTCCCACGACGGCTTTCACCACTTGCAGTCGCAATCCATTTGGCGACACGCGCATCAAACTCTGCATGCTGTCCAATGCGATAAAATAACTGATCTTTATTTTGTAACTTTTCTAAGATTTCTTCATCCAGCAGATCAATCGCATAGGCTTCATCTGCATCATAATCCTGAATAGCCCCATCAATACCCGCGCGGTAGCCATTCCAGATTTCCATTTCACGGTTGCGTTCACGACAGAACAAACTGTAGCTATAGCCTTCTTCTTCAGTGTCAAAGGTTTCAATCACAGCCACAGCTTCAGGTTCCGCGAATCCGGTTAAATAGAAGAAACTGCTGTCTGCACGGTATTTATAATCTGCATCACGGTTACGCATGGCTACCGGACTGGTCGCGATAATAGCGATACTGCGTAAACCGATTTCCCCTGCGAGGATTGCGCGACGCTCCTCAAAAACTGCCTGTGTCAATTTCTTCATTACACCTTACTTCTTATCGATCAATACTTGTATTTAGAATATAGTCTTGAAATCAGACTATAGATTTCACTGTAAACAGCAAAATATATGCCTGATTTCAAGCAGGTGATGACTCACCTCAGCATTTCATCAGCTTAGACGTTTAGGCGAGAAAATCTCGACTACACTTTGCGCTTCTGTAGTAGCGACTTTAGGCTGATTTTTTTGACTAAATTGCTGTAAGAGTGGCGTTTCTTCAACTTCGACCTTTTTACGCCCTAAAGACAGACTGACAGGAATCAGACGCACAAATTCGTACAATTCCTGATAGCTTTCTTCACCTTCAGCATCATCGTCTGAGTCTTCAAATTCAACTGCGGCTACATCTTGTAAATGTTCAATCAGCTCAACTTCATCCTGACGGATATGTCCTGAAGCCAGTCCGAAACCTAAGACCACGCCTGCACACCAGTCCGCCAGAGCCTGTACGCGTTCTGAAAGCACATGCTCATCATCAGGCAGCAAAGGTAAATAATCCAGCTCATCTTCAGACAATGCATGGAACACATCTTCAGCTTCGCCCGCCAACAACTCTAATGCTTCGGCATCCAGTTCAGGTACATCCAGTGTTTCTAAAATCTGTAACCACTCTTCACTGCTTGGCGCCTGGGTGACACAAACAATGCCAGTCAGCAAACCATGTAGTTCGCTAGGGCTAGAAATTTCCTCAATTGAAGAAAAATTGCGGTGCCATTCGGTCCAACCTGAAATATCGTCTTGCATTCGTTTATCCAATCTTTATACTGCTTATATATTACCTTTGTTTGCAACACTGTGCGACCTCGATATGTTAGAAGAATTACAGCGTCTACAAGTGCAGATCGGCGTGTTAAAAACGCGACTTGCACGGCTTGAAAGTGAAAATTCCAGTTTGCGCGAAGAGCAAGACTCTTCAATGATGCAACATCAACAGCAAATTGAACAAAAGAACAGCGTGATTGCGCAAAAACAACAAGAAAATGAAAATCTGACTGAACAGCTGACGGATTCTCGTGCCCAATTTCAACTGCTCAATAATGATGCAACTGCACTGGCAGACCGTTATGGCCGTCTGGAAAAAAGCTGTACCGATCTGAAAAACCGTTTTCAGGAAATTCTGGCTGAACGAAATGAGCTGCGCGTAGTTAAGGAAAAGATGATCCTTGAACAGCGTCATGCCCAGCAGGAAATTCAGCGTCTGACTCAGGAATCTGAACGCTTAACCCAGAAAAATGAAAATGCCAAAGCCAAGGTTGAAGCGATTATTCAACGTCTGGCGATTCTCGGTACTGCGCAGGATCATCACGCACAGGAAATTCAACAACTGGCCCATCCGACTGAAGCGACTGAGGAAGCCTCATCATGAGTGAACAAATTGCAATTGATCTCAGAGTATTGGGGCATAGTTTCCGTCTGGCCTCTACTCCTGACAAGCAGGAAGAATTAGAGCGCGCAGCACAGTTATTGAATGACAAATATGATGAATTTCGCCGTAAAGCGCCACGCATGGAACCTAGTAAGCTGATTATTATGGTGGCACTTGAGCTGATGCAGGAGGTTTTGAATATGAATAGATCACTGCAACAATATGCGCATTGCGAGCGTTTGTTACAAACTATTTTAGAAGAAGTTGAAGAACTGACTGAATAATCTCGAATTTTGTTTAAACTTCGGACATTCGACCGAACTGTTTACAGTTCATGAACAGCATAGAGTTGCCACACCGGGATTATTGTTTATAATTAACTTAACTCTGAGGTGTTCGCCAGCGGGTCTATTCCCCTGCCGATACTAACACTTATGGGTGTGTTCTGTATATTTAGAGTGTATGCCCATCTCCGTATGGGAAACCCAGCAAGTATACGTCGCATCCTCCTTGAACTCATCGGGTTCAGGGTAACGACACATGCAGCGGCATCTTCGGAGTACTTCAATTTCTTTTTCAAAATATAATTATAATTTTTCCCGAATTTCCTCTTATTTTAATTTTGTAGTATTTCTCTCGAACATTCCTCTAGATTCATATTATCGATGTATTCATCATCTGGAATGCGAAAAAAATCTTTCGCTATAAAAAATATAGAGCTTTAATTACTTCCGTCAAAATCAAACAATCTTTCAGTAACTTATTTTCCTATTTTTAGACAATTTTATCCCGATACAAAGTATGCATCGCCCAGATTGCAGCAGGAATCCAGCCTAAAATCGAAATTTGAAGCATTAAGCACACTGTCGCTTCGGCTGGTCGATGAATGGTCATAAATAATGACCAAGGGAAAATAAATGCAATAATTGATTTCATTCTTAAAATCCTGTTTTTTGCAACGTTCTAACTTTTATATCCAGTTTTTATTGGCACTTAAAACTGGCACTTAGATTTAGATATTTTTAATAGGATCAGCAGAATCTCTGTACATGCTGTAATCCCGCTTAAAAATATCCAGATAGCCTAATTCAGCCAGCTTAAATGAAGCTTAAAAATTATTTTAAATCCGCTAGCCTTTGCATATTTTCAATCAAAATATTGACGTTTGAATGAAACAGTCTTTGGTTCAACTTTGCTCTCCAACAGGTCTGGATCTGAATAAAACCCTGAATCCTTAGACCTTTATTTACTTACTGTAGCTGGTGTACTCAAGGGTGATACTCGCCAAATCACATCACCGACATCATCAGCAACCAAAATGGCACCTGAAGAATCTACCGCCACACCGACCAGTCGCCCATATGCATCGCCCTGATCGCTTAAGAATCCAGTCAAGATATCTTGAGGTGGGCCCATCGGTTGTCCATTTTGAAAGGGAATAAAAATCACTTTATAGCCACTGTGCGGTTTGCGGTTCCATGAACCATGCTGGCCAATCAGCGCACCGTTTCGATATTGAGGCATCAGATCTGCCTTATAGAAGGCCAAGCCCAATGATGCAGTATGATTGCCCAATGCATAATCCGGTAGAATTGCCCGCGCAACTTGCGCAGGGTTTTGCGGTTTGACCCGCGTATCTACATGTTGGCCATAATAACTATAGGGCCAGCCATAAAAAGCGCCTTCTTTGACAGAGGTCAGATAATCAGGAACCAGATCATTACCGAGTTCATCACGTTCATTTACCACCGTCCAGAGTGCGCCACTCTGGGGTTGCCAATCCATCCCATTCGGATTACGCAGTCCGGTAGCAAAAGGTCGTGCTTGAGCACTAGCTATGTCAAATTCCATGATCAGTGCCCGGCCTTGTTCTTGATCCAGGCCATTTTCAGCGACATTGCTGTTGGAACCCACTGTGATATAAAGTTTATTGCCTGCAGGATTGGCAATGACATTTTTGGTCCAGTGATGGTTTAAACGGCCTGCCGGTAAATCCAGCACCTTGGTACCGGCTGCTGTGATTTGAGTCATCCCGTTATGATAAGGAAAGCGCATCAGCGCATCAGTATTGGCTACATACAATGTATTACCAATCAGCGCCATGCCAAATGGAGAATTGAGATTCTGTAATAATACGGTTTTTTGTTCAGCTACCCCATCTCCATTGGTATCGCGAAGCAGACTGATGCGGTTGGTACTGGGATGCGATGAGCCGGCACGTTGCATCACCCATTTCATAATTTTGCCTTTGATCCCTTTGCTGTCATCGGGCTTGGGCGGTGCATCGGTTTCGGCCACCAGTACATCACCATTCGGCAATACATACAGCCAGCGCGGATGCTGCAACCCTTTGGCAAATGCCTGAACTTTTAAACCTGTCGCAGGTGTCGGCATTTTACCTTCAGGCCAACCTTTAGCAGGCGCAATATTGACCGTAGGCAGCAAGCTTGATTTTGGTTTGGGCAAATGTGGCTGGGAACCATAACTGTCATTGATAGGCGACTTGGAAGGCATGGTACATCCAGTCATGGTTAGGAGAAGTGCACAGCTGGCACCTGTAAGTAAAAGTTGAATAGGCTGATGAAGCATTTTTATCTCTTGTTATTATCATCCTCAACTTACTTTAAAAAACAATTTGAGATGCCACTAGCGGGTTCTTGTTTTTTCTGGTTATGAATTGTTTATCAATTTTGAGTCAGGTCTGATGTTTTTCTTGTTGTAAAAAGCAGTTTATATCTTTAAATGAAATAATGCCAAGCCATTCAGTCTGTGCTTAGCGTAATTTCTAAAGTTAGTTCTATATTTTGATCTAGTCTGTATTTCTTAAAGCTCATGCATCATGACTAACTTACGCAGGACTAGAGGACAACATTTCTAGCGTAATTTTTTTCACCTCATTACGACTGTGCCGGATATGGGCATCTAATATAGAGAGACAGAACGCTGCATCTTGTGCAAGCAGCGCTTTTAAAATCTGTTGATGTTCGGCATAGGTAGCTGTAACCCGATAATCCTTGGAAAAATCCAGACGGCGTATGATGCGAATTTTCTCGCTGATCTCACTGTGAATTTTCGCCATTTCCGCATTGCCGGCTGCAAATACCAAATGACAATGAAATGCTTCATCTTGTGCGGATAACTTTCTGAGATCATAGAGATACTGTTCTGGCTTGATACACCAGGTTTGAATCAAAATTTCCAGAGCGGCTTTCAACTGATCTTCAGGCATCTGACAAAGTTGTTCGACTGCATAACATTCCAGCAAAATTCGCAGATCATATAACTCCTCATAGGCTTTAAAATTCAGTGGCCGAACCTGCCAGCCACTTCTAAACTGCACCTCGACATAGCCTTCCTGCTGCAGACGATATAAGGCTTGCCGAATGGGTGTACGGCTTACGGCATAGCTTTCAGCAATTTCTGATTCGGTAAACCGTTCTCCCGGCATGAGTTTAAAGTCAAAAATGTCATTTTTAATTTTCTGGAAAACCAGCTCAGACAGATTGTCTGAGCTTTTTCCGGTCGCTTTAGTGGCTGGATTAGGGACAAGGGTCATAGGCTCAATCCATTACTCCATATAAACCAGCGGTTCACCGCTATGCACGGTCTGACCTGAACGGCAGATAATGGCTTTGACAATGCCATCATCGTCAGCATAGACCGGCAGCTCCATTTTCATGGCCTCGATGATGGCCACCGTGTCGCCTTTTTTCACAATCTGCCCGGCTTCTACAAAAATCTTCCAGATATTGCCGGTCATAGAGGCGTTGAGAGGGACATACTGGCTGTAATCGGTATCATCCTGCAGCACTTCTATTTCTACAGGTGCATCAAAATCGTCTTTCCAGCGTTCCACCTCCGCACTAAAAGCAGCTTGCTGCTGTGCTTTAAAAGCAGCAATACTGTCCTGTTCTGCAGCAAGGAAATCCTGATATGCTGCAAAGTCAAACTTACATTCCTCAATTTTAATTTCTGCCCGACCATGGGCGAAATCAGCACGGAACTGATCCAGTTCGGCCTCAGTGACCTCATAATATTTAATCTGGTCAAAAAAGCGTAAGAACCATTGCTGATCGCCAAACTGCTTGTTCTTTTTAAACTTATTCCAGATCGGTACGGTACGGCCAATCAACTGATAGCCACCCGGTGAGTCCATGCCATAAATACACATATACATGCCACCAATCCCGACTGTACCTTCAGCGGTAAAAGTACGGGCCGGATTATATTTGGAACTCAGTAAACGGTGGCGCGGATCAATGGGCACTGCACAAGGTGCAGTCAGATATACATCACCTAGCCCTAAAATCAGATAATTGGCATCAAAAATAATGTCTTTAACTTGCTGACGAGTGTTTAGACCATTAATTCGCTGAATAAAATCGACATTATTCGGTAGCCATGGGGCCTTGGCACAGACACTTTCCTGATAACGCTCAACAGCACCCAGAGTCGCTGAGTCCTCAAAGGCCATGGGTAAATGGATAATTCTTGAAGGGATTTTAATGTCACGTAAATCGCCCATCTGTTCTTCAAGACCAAGTAGGAAGTGAATTAGTTGCTGCTGTCTACACCGCAGACCATCATATTTAATCTGCAAGGACCGCACACCAGGTGACAATTCCAGGATACCGTCAAGATCAGCCTCACGGATCAGTTGCATCAAGCGGTGTACGCGCAGGCGTAGGGCCAAATCCAGTACGTTGTCACCGTATTCCAGCAAGATATAACTGTCACCTGCCTGACGATATACAGCTTTTGGTGCATCTGGCGTAGCTTCACGCAATGCCAGGATACTTTCTGCCTGAACTGTAACGATTTCAGCCTCGCTGGTTATCTCTGCCTTGGCAAAGTTTTGGAGGGTTTGAATTTGCTGCCGCTCCAGCGCATTGGCCTGCTTTACCGAGATTGGATAGAAGCTAATCGTGTCATCGGCTTTCAGTTGACCAATTTTCCAGAGTTCAGCTTTGGCAATGGTCACCGGACACACAAAGCCACCCAGGCTCGGACCATCTTTGGCAAGAATTACGGGGAAATCACCGGTAAAGTTAATCGCACCAATGGCATATTCACAGTCATGTACATTGGATGGATGCAGACCCGCTTCACCGCCATTTTCACGCGCCCAGCTTGGCGTCGGTCCGGTTAAACGGATACCCAATCGGTTCGAGTTAAAATGCACTTTCCAGCTTGATGCAAAAAACTCCTCAATATATTCAGCTTTAAAGAAATCAGGAGCGCCATGCGGACCATAGAGCACACCAATTTTCCATTCCTTGCCATAACTTGGAATCAGATCTGTTGCCAAAACTTCAGGTTCTGCAATCGCTAAAGGTAGACCATCGGCCGGCAGCTCAGGATTCACCATCTTAATCATGTCACCAGCCCGTAACACTCGGCCTGCATGTCCACCAAAATTACCTAAAGCAAAGGTAGAACGGCTACCCAGATATTCCGGCACATTCAGACCATTTCGTACAGCCAGGTAGGTCCGGCATCCAGATTCAACCTGTCCAATTTTTAGGGTTTGGCCTGCTTTTACCTGAACAGGCTGCCAGAAATTTACTGCTTCATCATCCAGACTTACCGGACAAGGTGCGCCAGTTAAAGCAATGATATTTTCTGCATGAAATTTGAGGATTGGACCTTGCAGGGTAAATTCAAACCCGGCGGCGGCCTCGACATTCCCAACAATTTTATTGGCCAGCCGGAAAGCATAATCATCCATTGGGCCTGAAGGCGGTACACCAATATCCCAATACCCGACACGACCCGGATAATCCTGAATGGAACTTTGTGTACCCGGCTGAATCACCTCAATCACATTCGGCACATATTTGAAATCATCCAGCATGCGTGTCCAGATTTGCATTTGCTCAAAACGCGGATCTGAAATAACAGTATGCACATAATCCAGATTGGTACTAATACCATTCAGGCGAGTTTCAGCTAAAGCTGATTTAAGCGTATGAATGGCAGTATCACGATCTTCAGCATGCACAATAATCTTGGCAATCATCGGGTCAAAGTATTGGGAAATTTCAGTTCCGGTACTCACCCAGGTATCAACCCGGACATTTTCCGGAAAAAAGACATCGGTCAAAATCCCTGGACTCGGCTGGAAATTCTTAACTGGATCTTCGGCATAGATGCGTACTTCAATCGCTGCACCTTGAGGCTGAATACTGCTTAGATGCTTCCAATCCAGAGTATCACCTGCTGCAACTTTCAACATGCATTCAATCAGGTCTAAACTGGTCACCATTTCAGTCACCGGATGCTCTACCTGCAAACGGGTATTCACTTCAAGGAAATAAAACTCGTCACGTGCTGCATCGTAAATAAACTCAACCGTACCGGCACTGCGATATTTCACCGATTTACCCAGTTCAACTGCCGCCTGATGCAATTTTTGACGGGTTGCTTCAGGTAACTGTGCCGCTGGTGTTTCTTCCACAACCTTCTGATTACGGCGCTGCAAAGAACAGTCACGCTCGCCCAAAGCCACCATCTGTCCCTGTCCATCTCCAAAAATCTGAACTTCGACATGACGGGCTTTATCGATAAAACGTTCTAAAAATACCCCTGCGTCCTTAAAGAACTGCTCGCCCAGACGTTTTACACTTTCATAAGCCTCCCGAAGTGCGTCTGCATCATCACAACGGGTCAAGCCAATTCCGCCACCGCCTGCTGTGCTTTTTAGCATAATTGGATAACCAATTTTTTCAGCTTCTGCCAAAGCTTCGTCCAGACTATTTAGCAGACCTGTACCGGGAGTCATGGGTACATTGGCAGCTGCAGCAAGTTCACGGGCACGATGTTTTAAACCAAACTCCAGAATCTGTTCAGCTGTTGGCCCCATAAAGGCAATATTATTTTCTTCGCAGGCACGGGCAAAGTCAGCACTTTCTGACAGAAAACCATAACCTGGGAAAATTGCTTCGGCCCCGGTATTCTTGGCTGCGGCAATCAGCTTTTCAATACTTAAATAGGTATCACTCGGTTTGGTCCCTTCTAAGGACACTGCAATATCTGCATCAATCACATGCTGTGCATAACGGTCCGTTTCTGAATAGACGGCTATACTGGTTACACCCATTTTTTTTAATGTGCGAATGGCACGAACAGCAATTTCGCCGCGATTTGCAATCAGTACAGTTTTAAACATGTGAATCCCCTTTTATTCTCTCTATTTTTTGAATCTGCTGAATGGGTCTATTTCGTTGTTTTCTGATTCAGCTGCTGCATATAAGCCTACCGCCGTCACTGATCTCTGGCAGCCTCTGATACATACAGTCCGAAATACAGTTTTTTGAATACATCAATTTTTGTTTGAATAAGATATGCAGCAGTCCTAACCGAAATCCAGGCAGGTTCATTCCCCTCAAGTCGGGCAATGAATTGAGCCAAGTTATTCAGTGGAAGCATTTTTTGCTGATCGGCATCGCGGCATGCTGGGACTGTCCAGCCGATCATTTTCTGATGAAGCATTCTGTATCCAATCTTGTATCCAAGTTTGAATACAGTTATGCAGAACTTATGCCAGTTTAATTTTCTATATTATTTTCAATATTTTAATAAAATTTAAGATGTATAAATTAGGGAGAATTTCGTTAGATGATTGTTTTTGGTTCAGGCTGTTTTCAATTCAGTGCAAAAATTATTCTGAAACTCATATTGCATGATCTGCATTATTTCAACTTTTGCAATACTCATATAAAAGCCCATCTGTTGATGAGCTTCTAAGTGAACTATTTTATTTGTAGCTTAGGACAGTCATAAAAATTGAGTGTATTAAATATCCGAATTGAAAGGTTGAATCAGCGTGCATTTGTCATTGCGGTAATTCATTACTTCACAGGAATCATTAAGTGCTGATAAGGCGTCCCAGACCACATGACATAAGGCACAGCGGTATCCGGTTGCGTATGTTTAGGATACATATCATAGAAACGAGCTTCAGCACCGACGATCATGACATGGGGACCCGTTTTGACCCAATGATTGCCCGCAGTAGGCTTCTTGGCATAGGGATCGACATTACTGGCATCCGTACCACCTGCCAGCATATACATGAAGCCTACTTTTCCAACTGTGGGCTGTTTATTCCCCATCTAGGCTTCTGCCCATTCTAGAGCGGCCTGATCCATACACATTGGGTCTGGACCTGGAGTGGTCAGATTATCAGGCATACAGGTAAAACCATTATTGCCCTTGCGCAAGGTACGTATTTTGCCATCTGCACCGACAGCGACAATCGTGGCTGCAGCGGCTACTTTCTTAGGTGCAGCAGTCATGGCACTTGCAATGGCTTTCTTATCGGCAGCAGATGAAGCTGCGCCTGAGCTGGCTTTGCCCGACATGGGCGGTTCAACGGCTAAAGCGGCAGGTGCAGACAGCGCGACCCATCCCGCCATAAGCAGTAATTGAGGAAAATTCATGGCACATTCTCCTTGAATCATCATGAAGAAATTGGATTTAGGTTCAAATCAAGTTGGATTGATATGAAATTTTTGTAACGGATCCTTATAGAGTTGAGGGATAATTTGAGTTGATAAAAAGAAAGGAGAAGATTTAACTATTGCAGTGAAATTGCGCTACACAGCAATATCAACTGCAATGAAAGACAATATCTTTGGCGCTTAACCACGAAATGCTGCTTCGATCACGGAGATGTCAATTTTCTTCATGGTCATCATCGCATTAAATGCGCGCTTGGCCGCAGCACGGTCAGGACTGTTACAGGCGTTGATGAGGACCGCTGGCGTAATCTGCCAGGAAATGCCCCACTTGTCCTTGCACCAGCCACACTCACTTTCCTGACCGCCATTGCCCACAATGGCATTCCAGTAGCGATCTGTTTCCTCTTGGTCTTCAGTCGCCACCTGAAATGAAAATGTTTCATTATGCTGAAAACCAGGACCACCGTTCAACCCGATGCAGGCAACGCCCATTACTGTAAATTCGACCGTAATGACATCACCTTCTTTCCCAGAGGGATAATCTCCAGGTGCAAGATTGATCGCGCCAACTGAGGAGTCTGGAAAGGTTTCTACATAAAATCGTGCTGCACCTTCGGCATCGTCATCGTACCAAAGGCAGATGGTGTTCTTCGCAATATTCATCATGTTCAATCTCCATTGATTTAGGTCTTACACGCTCTGCCTAAGCACAATGTGTTTCATATATCAGTCGAGAATAGTCATATGATCCCTTGTCTATCTTTCACCAAAAAACAGAATAAACCTACTTTAGAATTGTATTTTTATTGATCGAAAGCTGTTTCAAAGTGCTTAAACTGATGCGTTTCCAGAGTTTGTCACTGAACGATGGATTGCTTGGAAAATCGTGAATCAAAGAAAATGAATTGACCGTTTCGAGATATTAAAAAAATTAGTGATATAAATACTTTTTTAGTTTTTTAACTTTGAGACTGCTGGCAAAATTAGCCGAATTTAAATAACTAGATACGGAATAATATAAAATTGCAGCTCATAATTATTTTTTACTTTTCCAGAATTCCCACTTAGACTAGAGCACAATTTTGTTGCATATGCTTTTTGCCCTATGACCATTCAGGAATTAAGAAGATACCTTCGTAAAACACGTCGTCATCTCTCTAAATTTGAGCAAAGGCAGTCCGCACAAAAAGTTCTAAACCGCCTGATCCGCAGTCCAGAATTTATTCACGCCCAACATATTGGCCTGTATTTGCATGCTTTTGGGGAGATTCAGACCCAGGCGATTATTGAACGCTGCTTTAAACTGGGCAAACAGGTGTATCTCCCAGCGATTTGCGACATGAATCAACAGCTGGTCTGGATCCGGATCACCCAGCATCAATATCATAACAAGCGCTTTGCCCATCATCGGCTGGGTATGCGAGAGCCCATGAGCACCCGTGGTGTGCATGTTTCCAACCTGGATTTATTACTCATGCCGCTATTGGCCTGTGATACTTCAGGCACACGGATTGGGATGGGCGGCGGTTTTTATGATCGTACCTTGGCTTCTGCGCCTGGGCGTCCGTTCCGTCTGGGGCTGGCACATGACTTTCAACTGCTGGCACAGCCGTTAAAACGTGAACCATGGGATCAGCCCCTTGATGCTTTAATCACCCCGACAATATTTATAAAGTTCAAACGTTAATTTTGCAATTTTATCCTTGCTAACTACTTTAAAATCACATAATTAGTCATTTTTTATACAATTTAATCTTAACTGCCCTTGTATTTTTTAAATTACCCATCACTATTAAAAGCATGGCAACACCGTTGTCACTCATTAGGAGTGCTCATGTCTGAAATTATTATGAATCAAGAAACCTTAGAGCCTCAGGTTCCAAGTGTACTACCCCTTTTGGCGCTGCGTGATGTGGTGGTTTATCCACATATGCAAATTGCGCTGTTTGTCGGTCGTGAAAAATCGATCAATGCAGTTGATGTGGCTCGTAACAGTGACAATCTAGTATTTGTAGTTGCGCAAAAAGATTCGCTTACAGAAGAAATTGATCACGACAATTTATATCAATACGGTACTGTCGCGAAGATTGTGCAAGTTGTGAATCACGAAAATGATGAAAACTGTATTAAAGTCCTGATTGAAGGCCTACACCGTGCCAAGCTGAAAACCATCATTGACGAAACTGAGTATCTGACAGCAGAGCATGAACTCAGCCCAATGACGGTGAGCGTCGATGCAGACACCCAAGCTGTGCGCTTGCAGGAATTACGTGCGCTTTTCGCTCAATATGCAGAAGCGAAACTTCGTAATGCGCGTGAACTGATCACCGCAGCCAACAAAATTGAAGATCTATTACAGTTATTGTTCTTCGTCGCAACCCGTGTTCCATTGAATATTGATGTCAAACAGAAATTCCTGGAACATGACGAATTCGAAGCGCATTTGACTGAGTTGATGACTTATCTATTGCAACAGTCTGAAGAACAACAGATTGAGCAAACCCTGCATGACTCTGTTAAACGTCAGATGGAAAAGAACCAGCGCGAATACTTCCTGAATGAAAAAATGAAAGTCATTCAGCGCGAGCTTTCTGATATGAACGGCGGCGCGGAAGATGATGTCGCTGAAATTGAAAAACGTCTTGCTGAAGCAGATTTGCCTGAGCATGTACGCAAGAAAGCTGAAAACGAGTTCCGCAAGCTGAAAGCGATGCAGCCTGCTTCGAGTGAAGCTGCTGTGGTACGCAACTATCTGGAAGTGATTCTAGATACACCGTGGAATAAAGCCAGCAAAGTCAGCATTAACCTGAACAAAGCACAGGAAATTCTGGATGCAGACCATTATGGTCTGGACGATGTCAAAGATCGCATTGTGGAATATCTGGCAGTTCAGTCACGTGTGAAAAAATTACGTGGTCCGATTCTATGCTTGGTTGGTCCTCCAGGTGTTGGTAAAACTTCACTCGGTGAATCGATTGCCAAAGCAACTGGTCGTGAGTTCGTGCGTATGGCGCTGGGCGGCGTACGTGATGAAGCTGAAATTCGCGGTCACCGTCGTACCTATATCGGTGCGATGCCAGGTAAAATTGTGCAGTCATTGACTAAAGTGGGCGTAAAAAACCCGTTGTTCCTGCTCGATGAAATCGACAAGATGGCGCAAGACTACCGTGGTGATCCTGCTTCTGCGATGCTTGAAGTACTAGATCCATCACAAAACAGCAAGTTCAGTGATCATTACTTGGATCTGGATCTGGACCTGTCTGAAGTGATGTTTATCTGTACCGCAAACAGTATGAACATTCCTGAGGCGCTGCTGGACCGTATGGAAGTGATTCGTCTTCCGGGTTATACCGAAGAAGAGAAAGTCAATATTGCGGACCGTTACCTTGTTCCTAAAGCCATCAAGAACAATGGTCTACGTGCTAAAGAGTTGACCGTGCATGAAGAAGCAATTCGTGACATCGTGCGTCGTTATACCCGTGAAGCCGGTGTTCGTAACCTTGAACGTGAAGTGTCAAAAATTGCACGTAAAGTGGTGAAAGAGGCTGTTAGCAAGAAATCTAAAAACCTTCAGGTTGAAGTGACCGCAGCGAATCTTCCAGAATACTTAGGTCCACATAAATTTGACTACGGTATGGCGGAAGAAGAAGCGCAAATTGGCCGTGTAAATGGTCTGGCTTGGACTTCTGTCGGCGGTGAATTACTGACCATTGAAGTTGCAGCAGTACCAGGTAAAGGCAAGTTCATTACCACCGGTTCTCTTGGCGATGTCATGAAAGAATCGATTACTGCTGCAATGACTGTAGTGCGTACCCGTGCGGATGAACTCGGCATCGAAGCCTCGCGCTTTGAAGAAACCGACGTGCATGTGCATTTACCTGAAGGCGCAACACCGAAAGATGGTCCATCGGCAGGTTTGGCTTTGACTACAGCACTGGTATCTGCTTTCACGGGTATCCCGATTCGTCCGGATATCGCGATGACAGGTGAAACCAGTCTGGGCGGTCGTGCGCTGCGTATCGGTGGCTTGAAAGAGAAACTTTTGGCAGCCCATCGTGGTGGCATCAAGCTGGTATTCATTCCACAGGAAAACGTACGTGACCTGGCGGAAATTCCAGAAAATGTCAAAGAAGGTCTAGAAATTAAAGCCGTAAAATCGATTGATGAGATTTTACCGCTGGCACTGACCTCTTTGCCAAAAGCCTTGGTTAAAGCACCAATTGTGAAAACCAAAGAAGAAGCGAAAGCAGCGCGTCATTAAGACTTGATGTTTCGTATAAAAAACCCTGCTTCGGCAGGGTTTTTTATTGAGTTATTGAATAAAACAACTGAATTATGGCTGTAGTGCCATCGTAACCAATCCATCAATCACATGAGTCATCTTGTTCAGATCAAGCTTGTCGAGGGTATCCAATTCGGTATTGTAATAAGGATTACGATAACTCGCAGTATCGGTAATCAGCATGGTCGAATAGTTGAATTTGGCATAATTCAGATAGCCCGAGAAATTCATATCCTGAGCAAAACTTGGGCTGACAAAGCGTTGACATTCCAGACGGTTAAAACGCTGCATGGCATCACAATAATCTCCAGTCAGGCCAGTTGAGGCTAAATGCCCAATGGCTGCAATGAAATTGCCATGTCGTGGATAAATCCATTTTAATCCCACCGGATAGCTCTGCACCTGATGTTCATCAAAATAACCAATCGAATCCAGAATCACCACGCCCTTAATTTTCTGCTTCTGCTTTTTTAAAGACTTGGCATGCATATAACTGCCCATATGTTCTGTCTTGAAAAAAGGCGGCTCTTCAAGCGTATAGAAAGCAAATTCGACATCATGTTTGAGCTTGGATTTTTGTAGGGCCAGTAATCTTGCAGTTTCCAGTAAACTCGCTACCCCTGAGGCATTATTATCAGCACCGTTTCGGGCACTAAAGACATCATAATGTGCCCCCATCACCATCTTGGTTTTGGCTTGAGTATCCAAGCTACAGATGACATTTCGGTAACTCAGGTTATTGACCACATAAACCTGAAACTGGCATGGAATACCAAAGCGCTGCATCTGCCCTTTGATCCAGGCAGATACCCGATTCAGCTCTTTTAAATTTTTATAATTTCGGTATTCATCGACACTCATGATCTGGCTAAAAAATAATTCCAGATGAGAGACCTGAGCATTTTTGCTCGAATTGGCTGCACAGAGACTAGGCCCCATGAGGCCTATCAGTAACAGCAGCACAGTACAACATCCTTTTATCATGACACTGTTCCGCATTTATTATTATTCCATTCCTTTATCAAGCGGATACTTGAACTAAGGACATTAAAGCAACACTAAATCTCTCATTTCAATTTCAATTTGTTTCCCTGCTCAACTTCATGTTGTTTGATCGTTATAATGAGGTATCCAATTATTGATCTGTCTGTATGAAAATCCGTATCCTGACCATTGGTCAAAAAATGCCAGCGTGGGTGCTGACTGGTTTTGAAGATTATTTCAAACGTATTCAGCCTTTTGTACAGACCCAGATTATTGAACTGCCGATGGCCAAGCGCGGGAAAAATGATTCTGAAGCGGATATTCTGAAATACCGCAATATTGAGGGCGACAGCATTTTAAATGCGCTCAAGCAGAATGAAACCCTGATTGCACTAGAAGTGGGCGGACGCGAATTCAGTACCGAGAAACTGGCTGAAACCATGAAAGGCTGGATGCTGGAAGGCAATGATGTAGCACTTGCAATTGGTGGACCGGATGGTCACTCAGAAGCCGTGCGTAAAGCTGCTGCATGGCACTGGTCACTTTCCAAGTTAACTCTGCCGCATCCTCTGGTACGTGTGATGCTGATCGAGCAGCTTTATCGTGCCATGAGCATCAATAACAACCATCCTTATCACCGAGCAGGCTAATGATTTTGCTGAAGCGTTCTTTATATGCAACGTTTTGTTGAATAATCTCTTCTGCTCTTATTTCTATTTTTCATGCATTATTGAGGCATCTTCCAGATGTGGTTTGACTTATGAACTTACAAACGTTGCCCGGCTTATTTATTTCTCATGGCTCTCCTATGCTGGCGCTGAATCCTGAGCAAGTGGGTCCTGCCTTGCATCGTTTGAGCGAAAATCTGCCACGCCCGGAAGCGATTATTGTGATGTCCGCGCACTGGGAAAGTGATGCGTTGGAAGTCAGTAGCGCAATTCGCCCAGAAACTTGGCATGATTTTCGTGGTTTCCCGCCTGAACTTTATCAATTACGCTACCCTGCACCGGGAAATCCTGAATTGGCCGAGAAAGTCTTAGGCTTGCTGGCCAATGCCGGCTTTTCTGCACATGCCAACAGTACTCGTCCGCGTGATCATGGGGTATGGATGCCGCTGCTACATATGTATCCAGATGCCAACATTCCCGTGGTAGAAATTTCCTTACCCATGTCGATGAGTGCGGATGAGATTTATCAGATTGGTCAAAGTCTCGCACCTTTACGTGAACAGCAAATCCTGCTGATTGGTTCGGGCAGTATTACCCATAATTTACGTGAACTGTCTTGGGATGGATCGGCTGCTGATGTACCCGAATGGGCCTCAGGCTTCCGTAATTTTGTGGTGCATAAACTGACGCACAATGATTATGATGCTGTACTGGACTGGTCCAATATTCCGCATATGGCACGGAATCATCCAACGCTGGAACATTTTGCTCCGATTTTCTTTGCGATGGGCACAGGTCAGCGTTTTAGTCTGGTACATAGCAGTTTCACCATGGGTTCACTCGGTATGGATATTTACCGCTTCGATTAATCTTGCTTCAGCGCTAAAATCTTAATGATGGATACATTTTGCAACTCAAAGCTGCGAAATGTATCCATATTTTTTTGCAATACATCCATTACTATTGTTTGAACTTTATATACTTCATTATAAGTCCATGAAATTAAAATTTATTGTGCTGGCATTATTGCCTTTAACTTTTGCAGGCTGTCAGTCCAGTGATATTCAACGAGCTGGAGATCTTGCGGTGGCCACCATCCAACAAAAAAATGCAGATCAGATTCTTCCAGCCTATTACTGGGAACTGAATCGTGGACTAGAACGACCCGTTGTACTGAGTTTCAACGCTCAAGGCCGGCTGAGCGCCGTGACGGGCTGTAATGGACTCGGGACGACCTGGTCAGTCAAAAACAATATCATCACCACCAGCGAAGTTATAGGCACTGAAATGGCCTGTGATGCAGCATTGATGGAGCAGGAACGTTTTGTCAGCCAACTTTTACAGAAGCGTGACATTCCTTTTACGCTCAATACCACAGATCCTGACAAGCCGACCCTGACGTTGATGGCCGCAAATGGTCAAACCTATGAATTTATCGGGAAAATGACTCCGGAAACCAAATACCAAGGACAGGCTGAAACAATTTTTCTGGAAATTTCCCCCGATACCAAACTATGTACCGGCGTAACCCAACAAAGCTGCTTGCAAGTCAAAGAAGTGAAATATGATCAGAATGGCCTGAAAACTCAGGTCGATAAGGACTGGACTTTATTCTATGATCAGATTGAAGGTTTTCGGCATTCACCAAATGAACGGCAGATTATTCGGGTCAAACGTTTTGAAATTAAGCATCCGGCAGCTGATCAATCGAAATATGCCTATATTTTTGATATGGCGGTTGAGCGTGAATTAGTTAAGGGTGCTCTTTAAGGCTAAAAATACCAGATATAAAAAAACCGGGGCAACAGCCCCGGTTTTTTCAGCTTAGACTAAGTCAGACTTAGAATACGCCTTGAGCAAGCATTGCATCAGCAACTTTTACGAAGCCAGCAATGTTCGCACCGTCAACATAGTTCACAGTACCGTCTTCTTTAGTACCGAATTTCACACAGTTACGGTGAATTTCTTTCATGATTGCGTGTAAACGCTCATCAACTTCTTCGAAAGTCCAGCCTAAACGCAATGCGTTTTGAGACATTTCCAGACCAGAAGTTGCCACACCACCTGCATTTGATGCTTTACCTGGCGCATAAAGAATTTTCGCTTCAACGAATTTCTCAACCGCTTCAAGCGTAGAAGGCATGTTCGCACCTTCAGCCACACAGATTACACCGTTTGCAAGAAGCTGAGCAGCGTCGTCTGCATCAAGTTCGTTTTGAGTCGCACATGGCAATGCGATATCACACTTGATACCCCAAGGACGTTGTCCTTCAAGATATTCGAAACCATGTTTAGACGCGAATTCTGAAATACGGCCACGTTTTACATTTTTAAGTTCCATGACTTCAGCAAGAAGCGCCTCAGTGAAACCGTCTTTAACGTGAACTGTACCGGCAGAGTCAGAAAGTGAAACCACTTTCGCACCGAGGTACATTGCTTTTTCAGCAGCATATTGCGCAACGTTACCAGAACCTGAAATCGCAACGACTTTATCTTTGAAGCTTTCGCCACGAGACTTAAGCATTTCCTCAGCAAAATACACAGTACCGTAACCCGTTGCTTCCGGACGTGCCAATGAACCACCGAAAGTTAAACCTTTACCAGTGAATACACATGCCGTATCGTTACTTAATTTTTTCATCATGCCGGCCATGTAGCCCACTTCACGACCGCCTACACCAATATCACCTGCAGGGATATCTGTGTTCGCACCAAGGTGACGATACAGCTCGATCATTAAAGCCTGGCAGAAACGCATGATTTCGCCTTCTGATTTGCCTTTAGGGTCAAAATCAGAACCGCCTTTACCGCCACCCATAGGAAGTGTGGTTAAAGCATTTTTAAATGTTTGCTCAAAGCCTAAGAATTTTAGGATTGAAAGATTCACTGAAGGGTGGAAACGCATACCACCTTTAAATGGACCGATCGCTGAGTTGTACTGTACGCGGAACGCACGGTTTACTTGAGTCTGACCTTGGTCATCTACCCAAGAAACTCGGAACTGGATCGCACGTTCTGGCTCAACTAGACGTTCTAGCAAACCATGTGCTGCGTATTGTGGATTCTTTTGAATGAATGGCCACAAACTGGTCATCACTTCTTCGACAGCTTGAAGAAATTCTGGTTGGTGTGCATCACGTGATTTTACGTAATCTAGGAACTCATTAAGTGTGTTGTATTTCAACGCTTAATCCTCAGCAGAAAATGGATCAAAATTGGTCAAATTTACAATCAATGTTAAATTTTGGCGCAAAATATTAAATATCTTTTGTAACTAATCTACAATACTTTTTTTGAAAATACTTTAAAATTAATTTGATAACAAATATTTATATTGATTATGAAAATTTTTTCTATGTCAGGAAATGCCAATCGAATCAAGGCTTACATTCAGATTTATGCCTAATAATAAGGCACAAGTTGACCCTTAATTGCGCACGACTTAGGAGTTTAAAAATATGTTAAAATTAATGAATCGACATATTTTGTTTCACTTACTCTCTCATGCTTGCCATGAGTAACGCTGGTTATACATGAATTCGCCCATTTCTCTGGTCCAATCGATTGATGCTTTACTCCCTCAAACCCAATGTGGACTCTGCGGCCATCGTGACGGATGTTTACCTTATGCTCAGTCGATTGCTGAGGGGGAAAATGCCAATAAATGTGTGCCGGGCGGACAGCCTGTTGCCGATGCTTTGGCTGAATTATTAAATCGTCCTAAACTTGTGCCTGAAGAAAGTGTCTGGCCAGTTCAAGCCGATGGTCGTCCTCAGCGCATCAAAGCCGTAATTCGTGAAGATGAATGTATCGGCTGTACCAAATGCATTAGCGCCTGCCCGGTCGATGCGATTATTGGTTCCGGTAAACTGATGCATACAGTGCTCACTGACCTGTGTACCGGCTGTGAGCTTTGTATCCCGCCTTGTCCGGTAGACTGCATCGATCTGGTTGAAGATCAACAACCCTTGCCGACTGAAGCTCAGCGTCTTGCGGAACAGGATGATCTGCGTCAGCGTTACTATGCGCACATCCAGCGTGAAGAAAAACGGCGTACCGATCGTAAGGGACCTGTAGTCCGTGCAGAAATCGATACTGCCCTGTTTGCCCGTTTCTCTGCTTTAAATGAGCAACTTCCCGTGATTGAAGTCGCGAGCAAGCCAGAGAATGCACCTGTAGCCCTCGATTCCAAGACCACGATTGAACTGGCAAAACTACGTACCCAAATTAAAAAACTGGAAAAACAACTTTCGGTTCGTGAAGATGCCCGAAAACGTACCCAACTGGAAGAACTGACACAGCAATTACAGGCTTTACAGGGATAGAACATGACAACAGCAAAGGCCAAGCCTGTTAAAAACATGACCAAAAAGCAGATTCAGACCTTTTTTGAACGTCTGCGTGAACAGCGACCCAATCCAAAAACCGAGCTGAATTATGCGAATCCCTTTGAATTGCTGGTCGCGGTCACGCTCTCTGCTCAAGCTACCGATGTCAGTGTCAATAAAGCCACAGACAAACTCTTTCCCGTCGCCAATACACCGGAAGCCATTTATGCCCTAGGTGTGGATGGCTTGAAGGAATATATCAAGACCATTGGTTTATATAACTCGAAAGCGGTCAACGTGATTAAAGCCTGTGAGATGCTGATTCAGAAGCACAACAGCATCGTACCGGACAATCGTGCAGACTTAGAAGCCCTGCCGGGTGTAGGTCGTAAAACGGCGAATGTGGTACTGAATACGGCCTTTGGTCAGCCGACCATGGCGGTTGATACCCATATTTTCCGGGTAGGTAACCGTACCGGACTAGCGGTTGGCAAAAATGTGTTGGAAGTTGAACACCGTCTGGTCAAAGTCATTCCCAAGGAATTTATCATTGATTCACATCACTGGCTGATTTTACACGGTCGTTATACGTGTATTGCGCGCAAACCGAAATGTCATGAATGTGTAGTATCCGATGTGTGTAACTGGCCGGATCGGTTTGAATTTGGTACAGCCCGCCCGATTGCAGTGAAAAATATTGAGCTTGCGGAATAGAACGGCGCGATCAAGCTGGAATAAAAAATAGGTGACCAATGTGTCACCTTTTTATCGACTATGAGAAGAGTGCTTTTCGTTCAAACCAAATTCTTAGCTGAGCTGAACTATTATGGATTATTTATCCTGATCTTGTTCAGCCTTTTCCTGCTGCTTGCGCTGTTCAAGTTCGGCTTGTAATCTTGGATGGAGCTGGCGCTCAGGTCGCTTTGCTGCATTTTCAGCACGTTCTTCCTGACGTACTTTGTTGAGCATTTTAAAACTGAAATAGAACAGACCTACCAATACTGCCAGAAAGACTACCATCAACACCAATACGCCAAATTTCATAGCAACAAGTACCCTGTTCAAATACGCAATAAAAAAGAGCCCTAATATGACTTAGGGCTCTCCGATTGTCAAAATCATCGTCAGCCGATTATTTTGCCTGATCCAGAATCGCGAAAAGATCAGTTTGAACTTCATCGATTGGACGTAAACCATTTAGCTTGTCATAAGTTGGTGCATTTTCACCAGACGCTGCACGGCCTTGGTAGAAACCAACCAGTTGCTCAGTTTCAGTATGGTAAGAACCTAGACGCTTACGAATGGTTGCTTCCTGGTCATCAGGACGTTGAACCAGATCTTCACCCGTTTCGTCATCTTTACCTTCCACTTTTGGCGGGTTGTAAACGATGTGATAGACACGGCCAGATGCAGGATGCTGACGACGGCCAGAAAGACGTTGTACGATTTCTTCATCTGGTACATCAATTTCAATCACGTGATCAATTGCAATGCCTTCTTTTTCCAAGGCTTCTGCTTGAGGAATGGTACGCGGGAAACCATCAAAAATGCAGCCGTTTACACAGTCAGGTTGCGCAATGCGCTCTTTCACCAGACCAATGATCAACTCATCAGAAACCAAACCGCCATTGTCCATGACACTTTTAGCTTGTAGACCTAATTCAGTTCCTTCACGAATTGCAGCACGGAGCATATCACCGGTTGAAATTTGTGGGATATTGTAGCGCTTACAGATCAACTGAGCTTGTGTACCTTTACCTGCTCCAGGTGGTCCGAGTAAGATAATGCGCATATATAAACATCCTCATTTAAACAATATGTATGACGCCACGACCACAATCACCCGATTGTGTCCCCCGACATCTCATTATAAGAAAGCCACAAACAAATGGATTAAACCCGCGACAAAACCGGTTACCCCACCCAATAAAATCAGAATCCATTCATCTTCCTGAAATGCAGGACGTAAAAGATTCTGAAACTCCTTCGGAGTCAACTCACGTATGCGGTCTCTAAACATTTGATAGATTTTCTGTGCACGGCTCGCATTAAATGCTGGGTCGCATACAGGTACCATCGTAATTTCAATCGAGCGATCGATCAAGTCCGTCTTGAGTTTTGCATACTCTTTTGGTCCTAAAGACAGCTGTAAAGAGGTCCGAACCAGGGGTGTTTCCATAATTTCATTAATATGACGTTTGATAATGCGGCGGGTTTTGTCTTTTCTGCCGCCATACATCATCTCGGTCATGATCGATTTTAACGTAATCAGGTCTTCTGTGACTACACTTGCGAAGACGTCAGAGACTTCATCCTGACGTTTCATAAATGCGCCTTGTATGTTATAGGTGCCAATACGCGGAATGACCGGTTTAATCCACGGAAATTTGCGGTTTGTGGTACGGGCAAAGAATTGCGGGTACTTTACCGGGTGTGGATAGAGCGGGTTGAATACCATCCAGATCGCGATCCAGTTGGTCAAAAAGCCCCAGATGGCCGCCCAGAACGGTACGGTCCAGTGCCACGGCACCACAAACCAGACAATCATTTGGAAGATACCAAAGAACATCCCGATGAGGGCACTGATATGCCAGATAAAGTTGATCTCTTTTTGACCCACTTTCAGGAACATCCGCACCATTAACCGGCGGTCACCTTCCATCTGGCTGACCACCATTTCACGCATATCCACAAGTGACTCGACGTTCATGGTCAGCTCAGTCACTAATTCACGCAAAATTGCCGGCATTTGTTTTTGTGCTTGTGCATAAATTCTGCGCTTAATAGCAAAAGGTAGGTTTTCCCAGAGCACCGCATTGCGATCCATCATCACTTCATCGATCAGGTGTTCCAGTTCGAAACCGACCTGCTCGCCAATGATGCGTGCCATATCATCCGGATCCATCGCCTGTAAAAATTCGCGGATAGAGCCTAATTTTGACAGTGTGTTATCGGTAATAATGCCTGAAATACGTCCAGCTTTGCGTGGCACAATCCCTTGCCAGCCCACAGGTAAAGGCCCGAGATGGAAACCCCAAAAATTGATCGGATAAAAGACCATTTTCAGCGCCATCCAGACGTGAGCCCAGGTTACAAATGCAGTCACTGGAATAATGCTGAGCACGGCCCAAAAATCCGGGCGGTTTACAAAGGTTTGCCACAACTCGTTGACGTACTCAAGCATGCATAACTTCCATATTTAATTTTTTGTTCACAGAATACACATATTAATAAGATCGAATATTTTGTCTATAAACCGATACTTAAAGTATAGGAAAATTGTAGCCGGGGTTCAGTTTCAGCCACAGCATGACCATTTCGGTCTTCGAGTTTCTCTCCGGCACCGATCCCGATACTAAAACTGCTGATCCGTTCTGAACTAAGCAAAACATAGGCCAAATCAACGCCAGCACCTAAACGGCCTTCATACTCGCCATCAACCTGTTTGCTGTCGATATGACCGGCATAAACCCCGACATAATAACCATTTTTGTCTTTGCCGGTGAGATGTGCAGGATAACGAAAGCCTGCCTGACCGCCAATCGTACGATCATCATCCAGAAAAACACCACCTTTCACATAAGCAATCCCATAAGGGTTCACCCATTCGGTATTTAAATGCAGTAATTTCTGGGTAAAACCAACACCCACATTAAAGGCTTTTGCCTGAGCAGGCTCTATTTTGGTTGCAGTATTATTAATCTGATCATGTGCATAAGCCCCGTTCGCCCACAATGCAAACGCTAACAAAGGGTAAACCTTGTTCATTCCTTCACCATCTTCCTTAATTATAGTTTTTGGTATAGTCCTATTTTTATTAGATTTTACTCTAGCAGAATTATCACAACTCTTATATACAGCACTTTACAATTTTAATGTCTGCAAAGTCAAAGCTTAAAGGAACTGATTGTAAGGGCAGTTTTTCATTATCAAATCAAGTGCAGTTGCGTTAGAATACTCCACTTTGATTCTTTTCTACCACTCTCAGGTCTTAAGTCGATCGCGTATGAAGCAGCACTTTCCTTTAAAAAACGCACAACAAGAAAAGCGCATCTATCGCAGTCGAGTCTTGATTTCCATGGGGATTGTCATTTTCTTTATGCTGCTGCTGGTCAGCCGCTATGCCTATTTGCAACTGTTCAACTTTGAAAGCTTTACTACAGCTTCTGATGAAAACCGGATTCGTCTGCAACCCTTGCCTCCAGCGCGCGGTTATATTTATGACCGTAACGGCGTTCTGCTGGCCGATAATTACCCAGTATTTACTGCCACTTTAAGTCGTGCTGATGTACAGGATATCGATCAAACGCTCGAACGCCTGAAACCGATTCTGGAACTGACCGAAGAAGATCTTGAACGCTTTCAAACCCGGATTAAAACAGCACGTAAGACCGAACGGGTTTCGATCAAGCTCAACCTGAATGAAAATGATATTGCCCGTTTTAGTGAAGTTAAATATCAGTTTCCGGGCGTGAATATTGAAACCCAGATGACCCGCTACTATCCGCATGGTGACCTGTTCGCACATGTGATTGGTTATGTCGGTCGGATTAATGACAAAGAACTGAAATCAATTGATAAGGATCTCTATGCTGGAACCAACCTGATCGGAAAAATCGGTGTGGAAAAATCCTATGAAGAACTTTTACATGGTGTGCCGGGAAATGAATCGGTAGAAGCAGATGCCTTTGGTAATGTGCTGCGTCATTTGGGCCGTAAAGATCCGGTACGTGGTAATGATCTGTTCCTGTCACTGGATTACGGCTTGCAGGTAGTCGCTTCGGAGCAACTGGCCGGGCGTCGTGGCGCGATTGTGGCGATGAATCCCAAAACCGGGGAAATTCTGGCGCTGGTCTCCAGTCCAAGTTTTAACCCTAACCTGTTTGTGACCGGGATCAGCACCAAAGATTATTCGTTCCTGCGTGATAACCTTGATCAACCTTTATATAACCGTGCCGTGCAAGGGGTTTATCCGCCTGGCTCTACTATTAAACCAATGTTTGCACTCGGTGGTCTGCATCATGGTTTGGTGGACTGGGATACCACTATTTCTGATCCGGGTTATTTCAGCCTGCCGGGAGACAGTCACCGTTTCCGTGACCATAAAAAATCCGGGCATGGCGCAGTGAATATGCATAAGGCCCAAGTCGTCTCTTGTGATACTTATTTCTATGTCATGTCCTACCGCATGGGTATTGAAAAAATGAATACCTGGATGCGTCAGTTTGGCTTTGGGGAAAAAACCGGCGTGGACTTACCAAGTGAAAGCTCAGGACTGTATCCAAACCCGGAATGGAAAATGCGTACCCGCAAGGCCAAATGGTCACGTGGTGAAACCATTTCTGTCAGTATTGGTCAGGGTGCTTTTACTTCAACGCCATTGCAGCTGGCTATGGCCACAGCCATTACCGCCAACCATGGCAATAAAGTCATTCCCCATGTTCTGCGCGAAAGTCGCGGTGCCAAACCGTTCAAGGTGCATAATGGCACGCATGGCAAGATCGATTTTAATGGTCAGGAAGAAGACTGGATCAAGATGCGTGATGCAATGGTGGACGTAATTCAATCCGGTACAGGCCGAGGCATTAAAAGCGGCTTACAATATTCTATTGCCGGAAAAACCGGTACGGCACAGGTGAAAAGTATTGCTCAGGGCAAGCGCTATAATGAATCCTTATTGACCGATCGTCAGCTGGATCATGGTCTGTTTGTCGGTTTTGCGCCTGCTGAAAATCCTGAAATTGCGATTGCAGTTATTCTGGAAAATGGTCGCGGTGGTAGTGCCGCAACGGCTCTGGCCCGTCCAATTTTTGATTACTGGTTACTGCATAAAGATAAAAATCCGGTACGCCCACAAGGCCACCAATTAAGTGGTGGTCTGATGACAGCCGGAATCAAGCCAGCTGAATTACCAAGTGGTGCAGGCATGTTAAGTCAAGATGCAGCATCTAGTGCCGTTCCAGCCAGTGACCAGCCCGACACTGCTGCTCCGACTGCGGCAAATACGGCTGCATCTCCCGCAGCAACACCTGCTCCGACACCGGTAGAGCGAGATTAAAGATGAAAAACCAGCTTCGAATTATTGGTGGTGACTGGAAACGCCGCCAACTGCCTTTTGCCAGCATTGAGGGTTTGCGCCCGACGCCTGACCGTGTTCGGGAAACACTGTTTAATTGGCTGATGTGGGATGTACAAAATGCCCAGGTGTTGGATATTTGTGCCGGTTCTGGGGCATTGGCGTTTGAGGCATTATCGCGTGGTGCTGCATCAGTGGTGATGATTGAACCGGATCGTACTCAGGCACAATTTCTGACCCAAAATCTGGAACTTTTAAAAGTCACCAAAGCACGTGCACAATTAAAAGTGGCTACGGCGCAGCAAGCTTTGTCTACCCTTCAGGCACAGTTTGATCTGGTTTTTCTAGATCCGCCATATAGCCTGGATTTATGGGAAGAACTAGCGCTAAAGGCAGATCCTCTGATCAAGGACAATGCCTATATTTATGTAGAAGCAGATCGTGATTTACAATTACTTAAATTACCGTCCTCATGGCGTTTAATTAAAAATACCAAAGCCGGTAAAGTTCGTGCGGGGCTTTATCAAAAAAGTATTTCTTGATTTAAATTGTTTTGAAGAGCCATTAAAAAAGGATTCCTCAGTGGAATCCTTTTTGTCATTGTAGTCAGTCAAATTTAAAGACTGTGATTAACGATCACGGCGCCAGTCGCGGTTATCTCGGTCACGTTTCCAATCCCGATGATCTTTATGGTCCTTATTTTTCCAGTCATGATTTCTGTGGTCTCGATCATAATGTCCATTACGATCTCTGTTGCCACGATAATCATCATCCCAAGGATCAACAACACAACCGGTTAATGACACAGCCAATACAGAAAGTAATATCACTTTTTTCATCATGTCCATCACCTCTTACTGCACTCTGTCAGTATCAGGCGAGTTCATGGAGAGTGAACGGAGCCATTGTTGCACTCTTGTAGAGATTTATGCATGTTTTATGCATGGCCGTAAACCTCTTTTTTCTTAATTAGCATTCATGCTTTTATGAGAATTTGAACTTTCATTTGCATAAATCCAGCTAAATGGAAGCTTGGCTTTTGTTTGAATCTTGAGAATACTGCTGCCTTTGCTTATGACCTGATCTTTATGACTTGGCTGTTATTTATTCTTGGTGCAATGGTCGCAGGTTTTGTCCAGGGGCTGACCGGCTTTGCCTTTGCCCTGATCGCCATGTCTTTCTGGGTCTGGGTGCTGCCTCCGCAACTGGCCGCGCCCTTGCTGGTATTTGCCTCGATCTGGAGTCATGTGGTTTCACTCAGTCAGGAAAAAAAGCAGCTAGTTTTATCCAGGCAGTTGGTGCTGCCTTATCTGATTGCTGGTCTGATTGGCGTGCCGCTGGGTACTTATCTATTGCAGATCATTCAAGCAGATACCTTTAAGATGATCTTGGGATTTTTTCTGGTACTGTGGTGTCCGGTGATGCTATTCAATCCGCAATTCAAAACAATTCAGCATTCAGGAAAATTGACTGATAGCTGCATCGGTTTTATTGGCGGAATTTTAGGAGGACTGGGCGGTTTTTGCGGTGCCATTCCTTCGGCCTGGGTGATGTTAAAACAATTATCCAAAGCCCAGCAGCGCTATATTTTGCGGCATTTTAATTTTGCAATTCAGCTCTTCACGCTGGGTACGTATCTATGGCAAGGCCTGATCAATCAAAGCCATTTACCGTATCTGGCATTGCTGATTGTTTTTGTGAGTATTCCGGCGATTTTAGGCGCAAAGCTATTTTATAAAATTTCAGAATTACTGTTTAAACGCATGATCTTAAGTTTACTCTTGAGCGCAGGCTGTTTTCTATTAGCGCCCCAATTCATTTAAACACAAGATCAAGCCGAATCTGTCTTCCCCCCGCCAAAGCTTGAATCCGGTGAAATAACTGCTATGTTAAGGCCAATCTTTCACAATATAGATCATCATTATGCAGATTCGTGATCAGATTGTTCTTGTTACGGGCGGTGCGCGTGGTTTGGGTTTGGCCATTACTCAAGCTTTACTGGCTGAGGGTGCGCGCGTGGTCGTCAATTATCATAGCAGTCAGCAGCAAGCTGAACAGCTGGCCCAGCAACATCCAGACCAAGTCTTTATTTATCAGGCAGATGTGACCCAAGTTGATCAGGTCCGCGCGTTATTTGCCGCGGCTAAAACCCATTTCGGGGAAGCGATTCATGCTGTAATCAATAACGCACTGATTCAATTTGAATTTAATGGTGATGCACGCCCTAAAGTAGAAACGCTGACTTGGGATATGTTGCAACGGCAATTTAGCGGTGCAGTACAGGCTGCCTTAAATACTACACAAGCCGCACTGGATGATATGAAACAGGCAGGGTTTGGCCGGATCGTGAATATTGGTACAAACCTGGTGCAAAATCCGGTGGTTCCTTATCATGACTATACCACCGCCAAAGCTGCATTATTGGCCTTTACCCGCACCACGGCGCAGGACTTGGGACAATATGGCATCAATGTGAATATGCTCTCTGGTGGCCTGTTACAAACCACGGATGCCAGTAAGGCCACACCTGACATTGTCTTTGACCTGATTGCTCAATCGACGCCTTTACGCCGCGTAATTACACCAGAAGAATTTGCTGCTGCAATCCTGATGTTTTTGTCACCTTATTCACGTGCCGTCACAGGACAAAACCTGATTGTAGATGGCGGGCTGGTCAAAGGTTAAATGTTTAGAGAATGGACTTGAATTTTCAAATTCTGTTGTTCTATTTTTTAACCATTTGGTAGATTAAAAAGTTTTTGTGACCGGGTTTTACTTCTACAATAGTGCGCTCCCATAAAGCCTTTAGTCTACTTTCCATGAAATTTATCACGACATTGCTCAGTACCTTGCTACTGGCAGGTTGTATGTCCAGCGATTTGAAAAAATCAGAACAATTACTGCAAAATTTCCATTGTGCCAAGGTAGATACCGCCCAAATGCCACATAGCAGTATGACCGACTATTATCAGCAGATGTTGTATGGCAGCAAATCCAAAGTCGAGTCTTATATCAAACAGTATCATCAAGGTGAAGAGCTGTTTGACCTGCCACTGCATGAAGTGGTGGAGCAACAATATGATCTTTATAAAGATGCCTGCCAAAATCTGGGTGGAATTTTACCCGCTTCTGAAAATGCATCTTAAGTCTGTCAATCTTCATGATGATTAGGCAATAAAAAAGCAGGAGAATTTTCCTGCTTTTTTTCAACTCAATTTTAATTCTGATAATAGCGCTGATCTACGCTGAAGCATTCAGGGAATTTTGGCTGAATCTCTGCATAAAATGCCATGATTTCTGCCATATCTTTTTCATAATCCCCTGTCGGATAAACAATTTTACCTACGCCAGTTTTCTTCTTGGCATAGTCCATATAGGCCAATGCAATCGGCACACCTGCATTGATCGCGACATAATAAAAACCTGTCTTCCACTGTTCCTGTTTAGCACGAGTCGCTTCTGGCGTGACCAGCATCACCAGTTTAGGATGGGTCTTGAATAATTCCGTCATCACCTGAACCATACTCGGACGAGGCTCACCCGGCTGTTTAGGACGGCGATCAATCCCGATACCGCCCATAGCACGCACAAAAGGCCCAAATGGCAATTTCATGTAACTGTCTTTAATGGTTAAGCGAACATTCACGCCTAATACTTTTAAGGCCAGTCGCGCATACAGTGCATCCCAATTACTGGTATGAGGAGCAGCAATCATGACACATTGGTCTAAATCTAGGGGCCAATGGTTATCAATTTCCCAACCCATCAGCCTCAGGCTTTGTTCTGCTAACTTCTCAAACACGTCACGCACCAATTCTATTCAAAATTGCGCGAATTTTAGCAACCTCGGCAAATATAGATAGTGCTCTATGATCAATAAATAAACAGTTAATCTATATTTGTATAATTAGAATTTTTAAATGAATAGTTGATTATTTTTGCCACCTTTCAACTTATCTCATACATCAATTTACGGATAGTTAAGATTGCTTCCCAATATAAATAGAAATTTCTTTCTAATTTAAAGGATTCATGCATTAAAAAGCTCTTAACCTCCTCATTTTGGGATATGGCAAATATAAGGGTCTTTTTATACTGAATCCACATTATAAATTTCAGGAAGATTCTAATGAAAAAGACTTTACTTTGTATTGCTTTAGCAGGGTTACTTAGTGCCTGTGGTGGTTCGGATGATAACTCAAGTACACCTCCAACAAGTAATATTGGAACCCAGACCGGGGTACTAACGGATGCTGTGATTGCTGGGGTACGCTATGTCACAAGTAGTGGTGCTACAGGTTTTACCAATGACGATGGTGAATTTAACTTCAATGAAGGAGAAACGGTTAAATTCTATATTGGTGATGTTCAACTCGGGGATGAAATTGAAGCAAAAGAACGTGTTACCCCTTTGGATTTAGCTGAGACTGAAAATGCTCGCCTTAACTTACTGGTATTTTTACAATCCTTAGATGGAGATGATAACGATGACAAACTTCAAATTAGTACGGCCACTACAGATGCCTTAAAAAATCAGAGTATCAATTTTGACCAACCTTATAATGACTTTAAAAATGAAGCTATTGTCAAAACAGTAATTCCTGAAGAAAAGTTAGTGAATGAAGAGGATGCTAAAGCACACTTCCAAGCGACCTTCTACAAAGATATTGCCGGCACTTGGGAGATTAACCGTACCGATAACACTGCTGTGTTGATTCACATTTTGGAAGATGGACGCTATGCACTAGGTGAAGCAGAAGCCAAAGATGAGAGTGGTCAAGCAGGCATTGAAATGGGCCGCTTAAAATGGAATGCAACAACAACCGTGATTGAACCGGAAATCCTGCATGATACCAATGGTGAATGGGGACTTTCACATCCTGCCGAGAATAAACCTTATTCTTTAAACTTTAATGGAACTCAATTAATTCTTACTGAACCAGGCGTTAATACTGAATACCGTTTAAATCGAGTTAAGCAGTCCAATAGTCTCGTCGGCACGTGGCGACTTAATGAAACGCACCTATTTGCTTTCTTTGATAATAACTATTATTTCTTCCTAGACACTGAAGGCGGAGATGATTGTGGTTGGCCAGGGATTGAATATGGCAAATATACATTGTCAGCAAATACTCTCACCACAACCGAGGTATTATTCGATACCAACGAGTGTGGTGGATTACAAGATAGTTCAAATGGCAGCAAGACAATTGCAAGCATCAATATATCTAACAACAATCTTATCTTACATCCGCAAGGTGAAGATCCTGTAACTTTACAACGTGTTAAATAACCCATATAAACCGGCTTGAATATGAAATTCAGGCCGGTTTAATCAATATGTTCAAATTGAATGGTACAGCCCATCAATAAATGCATCAGTTCGATTTGCGAACAACATTGGGTTTTTTCATAAATATTTTTAAAATACGTCCGTACCGAACTCAGCGTAATACCACACTGTTCTGCAATATCTTCTATTTTATAACCATTAATTAACAACTCACATAAATCAAACTCTCTTTTGGAAAGCTGGTAACACTGTTGTAGGTAAGTTCTTGACAAGGAATAATGCTGGTTTTTATCCGTCATAAATAATGCAATTTGATGCTGAGCAGACTGTAAATGTTGAATATTTCTTAATTTTTTAAATGGCACCACCGTCAGCATGAATTGCGAGCCTGCCCCATCACTCAACGCCAAGACGCCACCCACTTCAGTCTGAATGGTCGTATCTTCCAGCAAAGCACTTTCCAGAAGCTGATCAAAACGTATCTGCTGACTATAATTGGTTTTTAGACGGTTATGTATATCCAGATCCAGACATGAACTTTGATCAAGCATCTTTTGCGCAACAGGATTGGAATAACTTAAACACAGGTTTTGATCGAGTAGCACAATTCCGGTTTTTAAACTGTCCAATACGGTATACAAGCTTAAATTATCTTGTTGAATCAAGTTGATTTGCCGGTGAATTTGCAAAGCCCGGCGTAAATGAATACTGATACGTCTTAGAAAATCCAGCTCAGGCTGTTCAAAAGGCTGTACTTCAGGTGCACGATGAATACCCAGTACTGCCCAACGATAATTTCCCCGATCCAGCAATACGCCCGCCAGATAAGATACACCACCAGGCTTTAAACACTTCTCATAGAAAACATAATGATCCGTACCCGGCTGTTCTGCATAGTGCTGACAGTTATGACTCAATGCATCGCCCATCTCGATCGCATTCCATAATGGCATATGCAGTTTCATATCAATCACTCTGATACGCTCATCTTGATAAGCGGCCAAACTTTCATTCGGGATATTGTGCGTATAGACAAAATCATAGCCTGGATTAAGCTGATCCAGACCGGTAAAAATTGCACTCTTACTTTTAGTATAGCTCACGATATCTTTGATCACGTCCAGCCACAAAGATGGCAATACAGCAGCGTCATAAATTTTTGCAATCAGATTATTTTCTTGTTCTAATTTCATTATTCCCTCCGCATTATCATTATTTTCTAATCATAGCGTTCAGAATTGGTTAACGAAACAGCATAAAGTGACTTTAAACTTGGCTAAAAATTCTTAAATCCTGCTCACTTATCAATAACTCTGGCCTGATTCACCTAATGAATCAAACTTTAACAAGATTGCCCTATTTATCTGTACTGACTACTTTTAATGTAATTCATAACAAATAATTTAATAGGGTTAAAACAATGAAAAAATTAACGCTTACTGCTGCGATAGCAGTCGTTCTTGCAGGAGCTTTAACCGCCTGTTCAAAGCCCAATGATAATGAGCCGATGAGTAATAATGCTCAATCCAGCCCAGCCATGATGGAGCAAAATAACGCGGATACTAGTGTGAACCGTGCTGATAGCGCAGAAACTTCGCTAGATTGGGCAGGTGAATACGAAGGTGTTTTTCCTTGTGCTGACTGTGAAGGAATTAAGGTCGAGTTAGATCTCAATCCGGATAAAACCTATGAGCTAAATGAGGAATATTTAGGTAAAGCTGGAAATAATGAGACGGAAACTAAAGGTAGTTTCAGTTTTGACCCTCAAGATCCTTCAATCATCACATTAGATAACAAAGCTGAAAACCGTAAATTCTTTGTTGGTGAAAATTTTATTGAAGCACGCGAGATGAAATCAGGTAAAAAAATTGACAGTAATTTAAATTATAAATTAGTTAAAAAGTCCGCATCATAATTTTGTAAACACATAAAAAAATCCCCGCTATTGCGGGGATTTTTTATGAAATGCTCGGATGATGAATTACATCATGCCGCCCATACCACCCATGCCGCCCATATCAGGCATTGCAGGTTTGTCTTCTGGGATTTCAGTGATCATGCATTCAGTGGTCAGCATCAAGCCAGCAACAGAAGCTGCATGCTCAAGTGCAGAACGTGTTACTTTAGCAGGATCAAGAATACCCATTTCCAGCATATCGCCATATTCGCCAGTTGCAGCGTTATAACCGAAGTTACCTTCGCCATTCTTCACAGCGTTGATCACTACAGAAGGCTCATCACCTGCGTTAGATACGATTTGACGAAGTGGTGCTTCAATCGCGCGGCGAAGAATGTTGATACCTACGTTTTGGTCATCATTCGCGCCTGTTACGCCTTCAAGTGCAGATGCAGCACGTACTAGTGCAACACCACCACCCGCAACGACACCTTCTTCAACTGCAGCGCGAGTCGCATGAAGCGCGTCATCTACACGGTCTTTTTTCTCTTTCATTGCAACTTCAGTTGCAGCACCGATTTTGATGACAGCAACACCGCCAGCAAGTTTCGCTACACGCTCTTGAAGTTTTTCTTTGTCGTATTCTGACGTAGATTCTTCGATCTGTGCACGGATTTGCTGTACACGGTCAGCGATTTGGCCAGCGTTACCAGCACCATCTACAATTACAGTATTTTCTTTAGATACAGTTACTTTATGTGCTGTACCCAAGTGATCAAGCGTCGTTTGATCCAACTGCATGCCGATTTCTTCAGAAATTACGGTACCGCCAGTCAAGATCGCAATGTCTTGAAGCATAGCTTTACGACGGTCACCAAAACCAGGTGCTTTCACCGCACATACTTTGATAATACCGCGCATGTTGTTGACAACAAGCGTCGCAAGCGCTTCGCCTTCAACATCTTCAGAAATAATTAAAAGCGGTTTGCCAGTTTTAGCAACAGCTTCAAGTACTGTAATCAACTCACGAATATTGCTGATTTTTTTATCAACAAGAAGAATGAATGGATTTTCAAGTTCTGCTGTCAAAGTATCTTGTTTGTTCGCGAAGTACGGAGAAATATAACCGCGGTCAAACTGCATACCTTCAACTACGTCAAGCGAATCTTCGAAGCCTGAACCTTCTTCAACCGTGATCACGCCTTCTTTGCCCACTTTTTCCATTGCTTGCGCAATCAGCTGACCTACAGTCGTATCAGAGTTAGCAGAGATCGAACCTACTTGTTCAATCGCTTTAGAGTCTGATGCTGGTTTTGCAGTTGCCTTGATGTTTTCAACTACAGAACGTACCGCAATATCGATACCGCGTTTCAAGTCCATTGGGTTCATACCCGCTGTTACTGACTTGATGCCTTCATTCAAAATTGCTTGTGCCAATACAGTTGCAGTCGTTGTACCATCACCTGCGATGTCATTGGTTTTTGAAGAAACTTCACGAACCAGTTGAGCACCCATGTTCTCGAACTTGTCTTTCAGCGTAATTTCTTTGGCAACAGTGACACCATCTTTAGTGATGTGCGGTGCACCAAAAGAACGGTCGATAACAACGTTACGGCCCTTAGGACCCAAAGTAACCTTTACTGCATCTGCAAGGGTGTTTACACCAGCAATCATTTTTGAACGAGCTGAATCACCAAATTTTACGTCTTTAGCTGACATATTTGACTCCGAATATTGTTGTATCTTTACAAAATCTGATTTGGAATGAATAAAACTTTTTTAGCGCAGATTAAGCTTCTAATACCGCTAAAATGTCAGATTCTTTCATGATTAAAAGCTCTTCGCCGTTTACTTTTACAGTAGTGCCTGCATAAGTACCGAACAATACTTTGTCGCCAACTTTTACGTCTAACGCGCGTACGCCATTGTCAGTGATTTGACCATTACCAACTGCAATGATTTCACCTTGAGCAGGTTTTTCAGCAGCCGAACCTGGAAGTAAAATGCCCCCAGCTGTTTTAGTTTCTTCTTCAACACGACGAATAACAACGCGGTCATGTAATGGACGAATGTTGCTCATAAATAACTCCATCAGACTAAGTCTTTTTTAGGTCACTGATGACGACTTAATTATTCCATGGGTCATCATCAAAAATTTTTGATGTCACTTTTATGGAGATGGAATAAAACGCTTCAAGGGCAAAAATGAAAAAAAATTGGTTTTTTTTAACGAATCATAGGTTTTCGTCTATTTATTCGGCAGATCAGCCTTCAACATAAAGGCTTGTGCCACTTCATCGAATAAATATTGAGAAATTTTTCCTGTGGCATCAATCAGATTAAAGCTGTTCGGTTCATCTTTATGTAGACGATTTGACGCAGAAGTCCCTGCATGTACATCATATACAGGATGATCCATCCCCAATCCGAACATCTGATTCAAATCATAAATCGCCGGTTGATGCAGATGCCCATGCAACACCGCAAACAGACCATGCTCTGCCCAGGCCTCTAAAGCAATTTTGGCCATCAATGGGCTGTCCTTGAAACCGCGCTTATTTTGAAAAGGCACATAAAAAGGCTGATGGCTGACAATGATTTTTAATTTGGACGCAGGTGCCTGCGCCAGCGTCAGGTCAATACGCTGAATCTGCTCAAGGGATAAATGCCCTTTGGTATGATATCGACGTCGGATCGAATTCACCCCAATCAGATAAAAATTTTCAGTTTCAAATATTGGCTCCAATTCACCAAAAAAAATCTGGTAACGGGTAAATGGATTGAAAAGCCGATTCCACAAATGATAGAGCGGAATATCATGATTCCCCGGGATCACCATATAAGGCGTATTGAGCTGATCTAAAAATTTTTTGCAGGCAAAGAATTGACCCAAACGTGCGCGCTGAGTCAGGTCACCACTGATGACGACGGCTTCAAGTGGATGGGTCTGACAGAAATGCCGAATCGCTTCTAAACACTCCGGCTTCTCTGTTCCAAAATGCAGATCAGACAGATGCAGGATCATGTGGCACCATTACGTTTAGGCTATCTTTTAATACAGAAATATTGAGTGGCGGGGCCATTTCCACAATTTCCCCATCAATCGCTACCATCAGTTTCTTGGCTCGGGATTCGATTCGAACTTGATCGGCTGCAAAACTATAAACATCCGATGCCTGGTCAATCTTGCCACGAATCAGCTGATACACTAGCTTAAATAAAGTAAGCTTATCACTTTTAGAAACTACAACTCCCGCCACTTTGCCTTTTTCAGCCGCTTCTGCAATGCGCATTTTCATATCCGCCAGTTGCAAGGGATTATTGCCAAAAAAAATCAGTGGTGTTTTTACCGGATATTTCTTTTGATCCACCCAGATTTTTAGTTTTAATTCTTTACGGTCGCGAATTAAAACATCCAGTGCAGAAGTATAGGCATGTAGCGGTAAGCGACCAAAAATACGATTATAGTCTTCACGTTTTTTAATAAATAAAGGATATAGACCTAAACTGGCATTATTCAGATAAATTTCCTGATTGATACGAGCAACATTCATACGTTGTGGCTGTCCTGTCGCAATCACTTTTGCCGCTTCAAGCAAATCCAGCGGAATCCCCAATAATCTCGCCACATAGTTAAAAGTCCCTAAAGGCAAAATACCGACAGGAATTTGCGTATTCAACACATGTTTGGCGACTGTATTTAAAGTGCCATCTCCGCCTGCCGCAACGATGATTCCTGACTCGCTAGATGCCAAATGCTGTTCAAGCACCTCAGTCATAATTTTATCAAATTGCTGTGAATCATTGATTTCATAAGCTTTAGTTTGATAACCCTGCGCTGAAAATATATCGATCAGCTGTTCATAAATGCCTTCTGGCCCCTGTATGCGAAAACCAGCTTTATGATTAAAAATCAGCGATAAGGGTTTAGATTGATTAGACATTTTTCGCACAATTTCATTGAAGCCTATTGGCATTTTGTCCAATTCATAGACAATTAACAGTGGCTTTATGTAAAATTCAAATGGCAACCATTTATTTAATCAATAATGAATATTAGAGATCTTATAAAACTAAGATAATGATTTTAATATCAATTTTTAAAATAAATACCACTCATCACTTATATAAATAACCTTAATAATTCAAATATTTAGTTTTATCTTGTTGTTTTACTTATATTTATAAATAAAATAGCATTATATTCCAAAAGAAATCTAGCACTTCTTTGGTCTTATTTTTTTTATCATTTTATGCTTTAATACAGCCACTTTTTTTCATACTTCATCTGGGCGATATTTTTTATTGCTCGGATTGTACTTTGTACATCTAATTTGTACACATTTGAGATAGGCCTCACCATGACCCAAGTGAACGCACCAGAATTCGTTCGTCACCCTAAGCTTATTGCTTGGGTGGAAGAGATTGCTAAATTAACAAAACCAGCAAAAATTGAATGGTGTGACGGTAGCGCAGAAGAATATCAACGTTATATCGACTTGATGATCGCTAACGGCACAATGCAAGCGCTGAATCAAGAAACTCATCCTGGTTCTTATCTTGCAAATTCTGATCCTTCTGACGTAGCACGTGTTGAAGATCGTACTTACATCTGTTCTGAAAACAAAGACGATGCTGGCGCGACCAACAACTGGGAAGCACCTGCTGTCATGCGCGAAAAATTGAACGGTTTATTTGACGGTTCAATGGCAGGTCGTACACTTTATGTGGTTCCATTCTCAATGGGTCCATTGGGTTCTCATATCGCTCATATCGGTATCGAGTTAACTGACTCTCCTTACGTTGCAGTAAGCATGTCTAAAATGGCTCGTATGGGTAAAGCTGTTTATGACGTTCTTGGTACTGACGGTGAATACGTTCCTTGCGTACACACTGTAGGTGCTCCGCTTGCGAACGGCGAAAAAGATGTTGCATGGCCTTGCAACAAAGAAAAATACATTGTGCATTACCCAGAAACTCGTGAGATCTGGTCTTATGGTTCTGGTTATGGCGGTAACGCATTGTTGGGTAAAAAATGCCTGGCATTACGTATTGCATCATTTATGGGTCGTCAACAAGGCTGGTTAGCTGAACACATGCTGATCCTTGGCGTGACCAATCCACAAGGCGAAAAACACTACATCGCAGCTGCATTCCCATCTGCATGTGGTAAAACAAACTTCGCTATGTTGATTCCACCAGCTGGCTATGAAGGCTGGAAGATTGAAACTGTAGGTGACGATATTGCCTGGATCAAACCAGGTGAAGACGGTCGCTTATATGCAATCAACCCTGAAGCTGGCTTCTTCGGTGTAGCGCCTGGTACCAATACCAAAACCAACCCGAACTGTATGGCAACCATGCACAAAGACGTGATTTATACCAACGTTGCTGTGACTGACAACGGTGAAGTTTGGTGGGAAGGTCTGACTAAAGAAGCGCCTGCTAACTTGACTAACTGGAAAGGTCAACCACACACTGGCGAAGAAAAAGCAGCGCATCCAAATGCTCGTTTCACAGTTGCAGCTGGTCAATGCCCTTCTATTGACGCTGACTGGGAAAATCCAGCTGGCGTGCCAATTTCTGCGTTCATCTTCGGTGGTCGCCGTGCAGACACTGTGCCTCTAATTTCAGAAGCATTTGACTGGGTTGACGGTGTTTACAAAGCTGCAACGATGGGCTCTGAAACAACTGCTGCTGCTGTTGGTCAACAAGGTGTTGTTCGTCGTGACCCGTTCGCGATGCTGCCATTCGCTGGCTACAACATGGCGGATTACTTCACGCACTGGTTAGAAATGGGCGAGCAAGTGGGCGCGAAAGCTGCCGCTGCTGGCAACAAACTTCCAGGTATCTACAACGTGAACTGGTTCCGTCGTGATGCTGAAGGCAACTTCGTATGGCCTGGTTTCGGTCAAAACATGCGTGTTCTTGAGTGGATCATTGACCGTTGTGAAGGTCGTGCTGAGGCTGTTGAAACACCAATTGGCCTAGTTCCTACTTATGAACAGTTGAACTGGACTGGTTCTGACTTCACTAAAGAACAATTTGACCTAGTAACTTCTCAAGATAAAGATCAATGGATCAAAGAACTTGAAAGCCATACTGAATTGTTCGACAAGCTAGGTGAGCGTTTACCGGAAGCGTTAAAAACTCGTCAAGCAGAACTTATTGCTGCGGTTAAATCTGCTTAATTGCTGATTTAATTTAAAAAAGGTCGCGTAAGCGGCCTTTTTTATTGGCTGTTTAAACAATTGATCACAATTGACCAGAGCAGCTGCTTAAGCAAAATATGGCATACTTAAACCAAGACTTCAGGAACTATAAATATGAAAAGAACAACAGTAATTTTGGCTGTGGCTGCAAGCAGTTTTGTACTGAGTGCATGTCAGACCACACCCCATCAATTCAATGGACAAAGTGGTTATGAAATTCTGGAACGTTCAGGCAATACAGCAACCCTGAGCTACACCCTCTCAGGACGACCAAGCCAGGATGAAAATCGCTTGCAAGCCGCTTGCAGACACGTGTTAGGAAATTCCAAAACTTACAACATCCAGATTTTAAGCACCAATGAAATTTCCAATCCAACTGCGGAACAGGAAAACTATGGCCGCCAACTGGGTAATAGCCGCACGCAAATCAGCTTGAGCAATACGCCTGATTTACATAATAGCGAGAACCCGGGTGCACGCGAAGCTTTAGAAGCCCGCCCTACGACCATGCGGGTTATTCGTTATACCTGTTCTTAATATCTGATACTTAGTTACTTAATCAGAGTAAGACAATCAAAAAGGGCCTAGTGCCCTTTTTAATTTTTTAAATTTAACGTGTTTTATAGAAACTGACATTACGAAATTCGGGCGATTCATCCAAATCCGGCCAGGTCGTCGCACTACGCTCATCCAGTTTTTCATATTGAGGATGACTAAAGTTTTTTACCCGACTGTCTGCAACCCACACCTCAGGTGCAAATTTTAAAAACTCATCCAGGAAGAAACGGTTACATTGATCATAGAGCACATCTGCGGCTAATAAAATATCCACCTTCTCTGCCTTATATAGGTCATCCAGATATTCAAGCTCGACATCATTTAGCTCTGCATTGGCACGACAGGCATCTAGACTAACTTGATCGATATCACAGCAGATCACACGTTTTGCACCTGCCATTTTCGCCGCAATGGCAACTACGCCCGATCCCGCCCCAAAATCCAAAACTACTTTGTCTTTAACATGATGCGGCTCTGCCAATAGCCACTGCGCCATCGCCAAGCCTGAGGCCCAGCAAAAGATCCAGTATGGTGTATCATTCCAAATGCGACGAATCACCTCATCATCCAGCTTATCTGTTGGGAATACTGGCGGAATCAGCCACAGGGAAATGGGTGTATCCGGCAATTGCTGTGCATGTAGCTCACAGTGTGGAATCACATCATGCAAGGCTTTTAGTAGATGTTCTGGGGCTTGAGGGAGTCGGAAGGTGCAGCTCATTAGATTTCTTTTAATTAGTATTAATGTCTTTGAAGAATCTCCCCTAGCCCCTCTTTAAAAAAGAGGAGGGAAACTCCATCCAAAAATAGTGATCAGAGTTCCCTCCTTTGAAAAAGGAGGGTTAGGGAGGATTTGATTAACCTAAAGCTTTTTCAGCAGCTTCAACCGTTTGACGGATTAAAGTGGTAATCGTCATTGGACCTACACCACCCGGAACTGGTGTGTAAGCAGAAGCAATTTCTTCAATGCCAACAAGTTGGATATCACCAACACCACCGCCATCACGTGGATGGAAACCAGCATCAACAACCACTGCACCTTGTTTGATCCAGTCTTTTTGAATTAATTCTGCTTTACCTACCGCACCGACAATGATATCTGCTTGCTTAACAAAGCTTGCAAGATCTTGAGTACGTGAATGGCAAATGGTTACGGTTGCATTCGCTTCTAGCAGCATCGCAGCCATTGGTTTACCCAAAATTGCAGAACGACCTACAACTACCGCATGTTTACCAGCGATTTCAATGTTGTTCTCTTTCAGGATAGTCATAATACCCGCAGGCGTCGCTGAACCATAGGCTGCCTCACCCATTGCCATACGACCATAGCCCAGGCAAGTGACACCATCTACGTCTTTTTCAAGCGAGATTGCATCGAAACAGGCACGCTCATCAATTTGCGCAGGAACCGGGTGCTGAAGCAGAATACCGTGCACATCAGGATTTGCATTTAATTTTTCAATTTCAGCCAATAATTCTTCAGTTGTGGTTTCTTTAGGAAGTTCCACTTTGAGTGAATCCATACCAACACGGCGGCAGGCATTGCCTTTCATGCGAACATAAGTTGCAGATGCACCATCGTCACCTACCAAAATCGTCGCAAGAATTGGAGTACGACCTGATTTTGCTTTCAGCGCTTCTACGCGAGTAAACAAGTCAGCTTCAATTTGCTTCGCCAATGCACGACCGTCTAGAACTAATGCCACGGCACTTCTCCCAAGTGTTGATATGAATCAATTTTGCACATTCTACATGAATAATTTAAATATTTTCCGCCAGATGATGTTTTTATGCGCATACAGATGAATACACTATTGTTTTTTTTTCTGAGCTTGCTAATATACGCATCAACAAGACGCGGCGGGGTGGCAGAGTGGTCATGCAGCGGACTGCAACTCCGTGGACGCCGGTTCGATTCCGACCTCCGCCTCCATCTTGTTAAAGCCCGAGTGGTGAAATCGGTAGACACAGGGGATTTAAAATCCCCCGCCCACAAAGCGTGCCAGTTCGAGTCTGGCCTCGGGCACCATTCTTCTACTATAGAAAGATGGTGCAAATAAAGAACCCAGCGAAAGCTGGTTTTTTTATGTCTGTAATTTAGTTAGTCAAAAAATAAGTAAATTAAATTCCCATTTAAAGTGTCATCATTAATCAGGCCCTCCTGCTCTGCTTTCTCAATATCATCCAGCAGAACGTAAATATCCTTGCAAATCCTGTTCCAGTTTCTGCTGAAAATGAATCGGCTCAATAATTTTCACATAGGGCAACCAGTAACGCACCAAAGGCAACAACTGCATTTCGTGACGAATCTGGCAACTGATCACTAACTCTCCAGTCTCGGCTTCCTGCTCGATCTGCTGTTCTGGAAATAAACGGCGCTCTTTAAAAAAGACCGTGACTTCAGGTTGTACCCTGATTAAGACTTGCTGCTTTTGCTGCCCAAACCAGATGCTGTCTTCATCTGCCAGCATTTTCAGTATTTCAGGATCATGCGCAAAGCTCTCCGCCTTAGAAACCAGCTTGAGCTGTTGCACCTGACTTAAGCGATAAGTGCGCAACTTGTCCTGATCTACGCCCACCAGATACCAGATACCATGATGGTGAATCAAGCGATAAGGCTTAATGATTCGCAATTGATCTGAATATTGCAACTCAACCTGCTGACGTTTATAGATTGCGCTTGCAAGCAACTTGAAATGTTCGGCAAACTGTTTGGCATCTTCAAAATAATAGCCTTTTGCCGAAAATACCTGATTTGCCCGCTCATCCAGCAGTTCACGCATAAAAGACATATCCAACGCCGGATACAACTCACTGATCCCCGAAAGCTGGGCAAAAGTCTGGATATCCTGCAATTTAAACCGCCCTAAATAAGAGGGTTCCAGATAATATCGTTTCTGTTCATCTTGAAGTAAGGGTAAGTAAGAGCCTAGACGATCAAAATCACGCTCAATGGTGCGGGTGCTGACCTGAAATTCTGCAGCTAGCTCTGCAGCCCGGAGTTGATATCCGACGTTTAATTTGGTCAAAATTCTGGCTAAACGCTCTGCAAGACGCTCATGTGTTGAAGCTGGGCGCTTCATAAATCCCCACTTAATACATTCTCATGTACTTATTTATCGCTAGATGTTGAATGATTATACTGAATGCCGATCAATGAATAATATTAGGACAAAGTCTAAGATATTTTTTTGCATCAGATCTTGACCCTTTATTCACCCTAAACATACAAGATCTTATTTGGATTTTCTGGATGCTTTCTTGCTTGAATGACGATTTTGTATTGTTAATCTTTCTATATAACGCTCCAGATGCAGCATCGCCCGATACATTTTATGTAACTCTACCCAGCTGATGGTTCCGCGAATAATCATTTTATGAATACGTCGTAATGCTCTTAAACTATGTTTTGAACTATATGCTGTTGAAATAATTTTCATCTTATTTTCCCTCTCACATTCATGTGAATGTTTAACCATTTGGTCGGAATTATCTATACATGCAATTTACGTGTCATAATTGACAGGTTGTGTCGAACGGTTAACATTTTTTAATTTTTATTCAAGATTTTATATATTTATTTGTAATAATATTTTACTTAAAATTAAAAAAAGCCAGTAAAATTACTGGCTTTTTTTGAATCACTTATCTCGTATTAAATAATTTCAACTACAACTTTACCCACATGCTCTCCAGTATCCATTGTGGCATGGGCATCCTGAATCTGATCGAACTTAAACGTTTTATAGATCATCGGGAGACATTCGCCTTTTGCCCACAATGGTGCAATCTGCTCTTTCAGGCCTTGTGCAATTTCCGCTTTTTCAGCCGTGCTGCGTGCACGCATGGTCGAACCGGTAATGGTCAGACGTTTCATCATGATTTGACCCAGTTTGACTTCTTTGGCCTTGGCACCACCCAAGAAAGCGATATAGACCAGACGTCCATCACGGCGCAACAAATTCAAATTACGCTCTAAATATGGTGCACCGACCATATCTAAAATGACATCGACACCACCATTGTCAGTGGCTTCATTAATAACTTGCTCAAAGTCCTGAGTTTTATAATTAATAGCCGTGGTTAAATCAGAAATAGCCGCAACTTTTTCATCTGAACCGACAGTTGCAAAAGTTTTGATTCCGAGTGATTTACACAACATTAAAGCAGTCGTACCAATCCCGCTCGTTCCACCATGTACCAGTACAGTTTCCCCTGCTTTGGCCTTACCCATCTGGAACACGTTCGCCCATACAGTAAAGAAAGTTTCAGGAATGGCCGCTGCCTGTACAAAACTTACGCCTTCAGGAATATTCAAGGTCTGGCTTTCAGGTATCACGCAATATTCAGCATAACCGCCACCATTGGTCAAACCACAGACTTGATCACCAACTTTAAACTGGCTCACATCACTACCAATCGCAACCACCTCACCTGCCACTTCCAGGCCAGGAACTGGCGTTACCCCTTTCGGCATCGGATATAAGCCTTGACGCTGCAGGATATCTGGACGGTTAATACCAAAGGCATGAACTTTCACCAGAACTTCATCTGCTTTAGGTTCAGGTACAGTCACCGTTTCATAAGCGAGTTTATCGACACCACCTGGTTCTGTAATAATGACTTGCTGCATGGTTTGTTGCGACATGATTTCTTTCCCTAATCTATGCATTTCATATATCTTGGACTTATTTGAACATAGTTAGCATGAGGAATGAAGCTACATCGGACTTATGTATAATCGGGGGACTATTCAGGAAATTGATAATAGGCCAACCATGACCCAAGTGATCGAATATAACGAAAACAATTACAGTGATTTTGAGTGGTTTGAAGGTTTTGCCGTGATTCGCTTTTATGCAGACTGGTGCAAGCCCTGTGTTCAGAATTTTCCGATCTTTGCCGAACTGGCGACATACTATGCTGAGGTAAATCCTGAAGTTAAATTTGGCAAGATCAATGTGGATCAGTCTCCGATTTTAACCTTGCGCTATAATGCCTATGGTTTGCCTTTTACGCTTATTTTTAGAAATGGAGAAATTATTAAAAGGATTGCAGGCGTGAAAAGTTTAACCGAAATGAAAGCAATTCTGGCCTTAGTCCTCAATGATTCTTATGAATAATTACCCATGTGAAGCCAAATCTAACAAAAATATTTCTTTTAGCTCACTATCTAAATACGGAGCCTTTAATTAACTACGCCCTTTATATTCCTTTACCATTCGATCACTCACATCTTCCGGATAACACAGCGGCGCATATCCGCCTGCACGATTATAAGCACTACGCTTACCACAACGACTACCATTACTTGCAGTATTGTAAGGACACGGACAATTTCCCGGATAATTCTCAATCGACTGCTGGATTATTTTTTGCTTGATTGCTTCAACGCTTTGGCTGCTCTGTTTGGCTTCAGCTCCAAAAGCCACACACAAGCCAGCCAGCAATATTAATTTTTTCATATATTCCCCAAATCTAGGGAGTATTGTATTAATTGACTAGTAAATTGAAAGATCACATTTTGACTAATCGAATGATTTTCATGCAATCAAAATTTAGGCAATAAAAAACCCGCTTTTCAGCGGGTTTTTTTAAATCAGCCCAGTCTTATAGACGAACCAATTCCACAATCTTCTCAGCAAGCTCTTCAACTGCTTCAGCAGTTAAAGTCGTGTCTGTACCTGCAGCATCGGTAATTACAACCACACCAGTTTCACGAACCAGTGCAACCTGCTCCGCATTCAAACCTGCTTTAGCAATAGCAACGATCCCTTGCTGAATCAGCAAGCTTTCTAGCGCCTGAGCATTTTCCAAAGCTTTAGCAGTTACAGTCACCGCAGCAGGTTTTTGACCCAAACGTGCCGCACGTGCTTCTGCAGTGACAGGCTCATCGTGTGCAGACCATTCAACTGATTCTTCCACCATACCCGCACCAATCGTCACGTTATTCAAACGATCGATGAAGATAAACGAACCGGTGAAACGGCTGTCTTGATAACGGTCAAAGACCACTGGTGCATCAAATTCAACAGTCACATTGGCAATAGCATTTAGCTCAAGCTTATCCACCTGAACTTTTTCCAATGTGTTAACGTTGGTACGGTAATGAATTGCCGTTACTTTTGCCGGAACAGTTTGCGTACCAATCTTAATGTTGTACAGCTTACCCAGTACAAGTGGTTGATCAGCCATCCACACTACAGTCGCTTGAACTGAACGTGAAATATTTGGAACCGCTTGATCAGCACGAATTAACACGTTACCACGTGAAATATCAATTTCATCGTTAAGCGTTAAAGTCACTGCCTGACCTGCAACTGCATGCTCAAGGTTGCCATCAAAAGTGACAATTTCTTTAACAGTCGATGATTTACCAGAAGGTAATGCTGTTACGGTATCGCCAACATTGATATCGCCAAGTGCGATCGTACCGCAGAAACCACGGAAGTCGAGGTTTGGACGGTTCACGTATTGCACAGGGAAACGGAAATCCTGCTTCGCTGAACTACGGTTAATTTCCACCGATTCAAGTGTACCCATCAGCGTTTCACCAGTGTACCATGGCGTATTGGCTGACTTGTTCACCACGTTATCGCCATTCAATGCAGAAATAGGCGTAAAGATGATATTGCTTGGTTTACGATCGCCCAATTGTGCAACGAATGCCGCATATTCAGCCTGGATTTCATTGAAACGTGTTTCAGAGAATTCCACCAAGTCCATCTTGTTGATCGCAACAATGATGTTCTTGATCCCGAGCAAACTCGCAATAAAGGTATGACGACGTGTCTGGGTTTGCACGCCATAACGTGCATCAATCAAAATGATTGCAAGGTCACACGTCGATGCACCTGTCGCCATGTTACGAGTGTACTGTTCGTGTCCCGGCGTGTCCGCGATGATGAACTTACGCTTTTCTGTCGAAAAATAACGATAGGCCACATCAATGGTAATACCTTGCTCACGCTCTGCTTGCAAACCATCGACCAGAAGTGCCAAATCAGGTGCATCACCTGTCGTACCGACTTTCTTCGAGTCACGGGTCACGGCCTGTAATTGATCTTCATAAATCAATTTTGAATCATACAGCAGACGACCGATTAACGTCGATTTACCATCGTCCACGTTACCGCAAGTCAGGAAACGCAACAGGTCTTTATTTTCATGTTGTTTCAGATAGCCCAAGATATCTTGGCTGATTAAATCAGATTGATGAGACATCGCTCAAAGCTCCACATATTCTTTAGAAATCGGTTTTTGAATCCCCCTGTACCCCCCTTTATAAAGGGGGAAATCTCCTCTCTTTTTAAAAAGAGGTCGGGAGAGATTCTAGAAGTAGCCTTCCTGCTTCTTCTTCTCCATCGAGCCTGCTTCATCATGGTCAATCATACGACCTTGACGCTCAGAACTGGTTGCCAGTAACATTTCCTGAATAATTTCCGGCAAGGTATTGGCTGTAGATTCCACAGCACCTGTTAATGGATAACAACCCAACGTACGGAAACGTACCGATTTCATTTGTGGAACTTCACCTTCTTTTAAAGGCATACGTTCATCATCAACCATAATAAGTGTGCCACTACGTTCAACCACAGGACGTTCTGCAGCCAAATAAAGTGGTACTAATGGAATACTTTCCAAATAGATGTATTGCCAGATATCCAGCTCAGTCCAGTTAGATAACGGGAATACACGAATACTTTCGCCCTTGTTCACTTTACCGTTGTAAAGATTCCAAAGTTCTGGACGCTGGTTTTTCGGATCCCAACGATGTTTCGAATCACGGAATGAATAAACACGTTCTTTCGCACGTGATTTTTCTTCATCACGGCGCGCACCACCAAAAGCAGCATCAAAACCGTATTTATCCAGAGCCTGTTTTAAGCCCTGAGTTTTCATGATGTCGGTATATTTAGAACTACCGTGGTCGAACGGGTTAATACCTGCCTCAACCCCTTCTTTATTCTGATGCACGATCAAATCGAAACCATGGGTTTTCGCCATGTTGTCCCGGAAAGTGATCATGTCTTTAAACTTCCAGCCTGTATCGACATGTAATAATGGAAATGGAAGTTTTGCTGGGTAGAACGCTTTTAGCGCAAGATGCAGCATGACCGCTGAATCTTTACCAATCGAATACAGCATGACCGGATTTTCAAACTCGGCAGCAACTTCGCGGATGATATGAATACTCTCAGCTTCAAGCTGTTTGAGATGAGTAAGTCTTTCCTCATTTAACGACATGGACAACACCAGCTTAGAAAAACGTGTACTTATGACACTTTTGAAAATTTATATTCATTATAGTGATTTACTTATCCTATCCATTGCTTGTTTTATGATATTGATATATCAAAAGCTCATATAAAAATTCATCAATAATGAATATCAGTTTTTATGAATCAATGATTTGCACAATTCAAGCAAGGATATTGTGTGGTAGAGGTATATATTAACCTGTCGCTAAACCAATAAAATCCTAGGAAAATAATCTAAAGTAGTGGTTCTCAAATAGTTGAAAAATTACTAAAGTAAGACTCAATTCTCCCCTTGATATACTTTACTTATGCCCTATAGCGCTTTTGATCTCACCACTGTAAAAACCCGTCTGGAACAGGCCCAGCTTGCTGGTTATATTTATCAGCACCAGCAAAATATTTTGGTCTTACAAGAACCTTTCAGTGATGATGGCAAGCCTTTAAATATCTATCTGCAACACGAGCTGACCGCGGATCAAATCCGATTACAGTTTGGTCTGCGTTTGCAAGAAGGTCATTGGGAATTTCTAATCGGCTTTACTTATAGCAATCAGAACGCAGTTTACGAAATTGGTGCTGGGAACCTCAAAGGTGATCAAAAAGCCTTTAACTTATTATATGCCTTTTATAATTATCCTAAAGCGTTCTATCTGGTGGCATTACCTTTGACAACCAACAGTCAGATTTTGGAGCAAACCTTGCAACAGCAGCTTTTCAAGCAGCCTGATCTCGACTTCTTGAATACTGCAGTCAAGGTCAATCCTATGGGCGAACAGGTCAAATGGATGCAACACTATATTCTGCAACAGACTTTAGATATGAAAGTCCGGATTCAGACTGCCCTACTTTAAACTTGAACAGAAAAATTTGGAGATACTCAGGTCGATGTATCTCTATACTTTCTCAGGCAAGCACACACAGAGTGCCATGCTATTCAGAATTCCTATTGCCGCTATGGCATCACTTGCTCAAACATCCAGTTAGCTTCTTATAGTTTATTATTAATTTTAATAGTTCAATAATTATTAAATAATCAATATATTCAATCCTTGTTTATCGGGTTTTTTGTTATTTTTTTGCATACAAAATCAGTAATTACTGTTATCGTTATATCAATAAAAACTTTCAGACACTTTTCCTAAAAACATAATTATAGAGATAAAGAAATGTGGGAACTGTTTACGCATCCATCAAATATCGTATTTAGTATTAGCCTGAGCCTAATGCTGATGTTTGCTGCACTAGAATGTATTCTATTGCTGCTCGGCGGCGGCTCTCAGCATATCTTCGAACAGTTTTTACCTGAAGATCCCCTGCAACCAGAAATAAGCCCGGATCAGTCTCCGGGTGTTTTCAGCAAAGTATTTGACTGGTTATATCTGGGGCGTCTGCCTTTATTTATCTGGCTAATCATTTTTCTGACCAGTTATGGGTTAAGCGGTTTATTGATTCAGGGCATATTTGAGCGCCTGACCAGCCAGCTGTTTAATGTTTGGCTGATTTCTCCGGCCTGCCTGTTTCTGTGTATGCCTGTGGTGCGCTTTCTTGCCATGGCCGCCAGTAAGCTCCTGCCCCAAGATGAAACTTCCGCGATTTACAGTGATGAACTCATCGGACGTACCGCGACCATTATTCTGGGAAATGCCAAAGTGAATTCTCCCGCACAAGCCAAAGTCCGGGATCAACATGGCCAGACTCATTATGTTCTGGTTGAACCAGAAAACAATCAAATTCTAAATCAAGGTCAGAATGTAGTTCTAACCCACAAAACCAAGAACGGCTTTCAAGCCATTGCACTTTAATTTTATTTAGCTAGCACTCAATTGAGACTTTATAACAATGTTAACATTTGATTTATATAATATTTTAATTATTGCGGGAATTATTTTTGTAGCACTGGTGACCTTCGGTCTCATCATTGCACGTTTATACCGTCGTTCAAGCAAGGAAATTTCCTTTGTACGTACCGGTTGGGGTGGAGAAAAAGTGATTTTAGGTGGAGGCGCAATCGTGCTCCCTGTCTTGCATGAAATCATTCCAGTAAATATGAATACCCTACGTCTTGAAGTCCGCCGTGCTGATGATCAGGCACTGATTACCCGTGACCGTATGCGAGTCGATGTCATGGCCGAATTCTATGTCCGAGTCAAACCTACCGCAGATTCAATTGCCACCGCAGCACAAACCCTTGGTCAAAAAACCATGTCACCGAATGAACTAAAAAATCTGGTGGAAGGTAAGTTCGTTGATTCACTGCGCGCAGTGGCTGCAGAAATGGCCATGGAAGAACTGCATGAAAAACGCGTCGATTTCGTACAAAAAGTACAGCAAGTCGTTTCGGAAGATTTACATAAAAATGGTCTGGAGCTTGAAACGGTTTCCCTAACCGGACTGGATCAGACCGGATTTAAATACTTCAACCCGCAAAATGCATTTGATGCTGAAGGTCTGACCAAGCTCACTGAAACCATTGAAGATCGTCGCCGCAAGCGTAACCACATTGAACAGGATACCGATCTGGCGATCAAAACCAAAAATCTGGAAGCTGAACAGGCGCGCCTGCAAATTATTCGTGAAGAAGAATATGCCAAGCTGCAACAAGAACGTGAAATTGCCATTCGCCGTGCTGAACAGCTGGCTGAAATTGCCGCTCAGGAAGCCGGCAAAAAACGTGAAGCAGAAGAAGCACAAATTGCCGCTGAACGAGAAGTCGAACTCAAGCGTATTTTGGCCGCCCGTGATGTCGAAAATGAAAATATTCAAAAGGCTCAGCTGATTCAAAAAGCACAGGTCGAGCAAAAGAAAACCATTGAACTCGCTGAACAGGACCGCGCCATTGCCATTGCGGAAAAATCACGTGCTGAATCTGAAGCTAAAGCCCAAGCCGATCAGGCGCGTGCACAAGCGGTAAAAGCGGAAGAAGAAGTCATCACCGTACGTCAAATCCAGCAAGCAGAGCGTCAAAAGGCAGTTGAGCTGGTCGCAGCCAAAGAACATGCTGAAAAAGATGCAATTGCCATTACAGTTGCCGCTGAAGCTGGCAAACAAGCGGCAGCAGATGATGCAGAAGCAGTGCGGATTGCGGCTGAGGCGGAAGCAGAAAAAGTCCGCCTTAAAGCCAAGGGCGAAGCGGATGCGAAAATTCTACTGGCTCAGGCAATGGAGAAACAGTATCAGGTGGATGCTGAAGGTACACGTGCGGTCAATGAAGCCAATAACGTCCTGTCACCTGAACAGGTCGAAATGCAGATTCGTCTGGCCATGCTGAAATACTTGCCTGAAATTATCAGAGAAAGTGTCAAGCCAATGGAGAATATTGATGATATCAAGATTCTCCAAGTGAATGGCCTACATGGCGGTCATGCCGGTGCCTGTCAGGCAGATGCCCATCATGAGAATAGTAATGTTGCTCTTTCAGATCAGGTGGTGAATAGCGCCCTGCGTTATCGTAGCCAGGCACCGCTCATTGACAGCCTGATGAGTGAGCTCGGTATTCAGGGTGGAGATATTAATGGGATGACCCAAAGCCTTAAAGCTAAAACTTAAAAATAGAATGAGATATAAAAAAGCTCCCATTTGGGAGCTTTTTTATTGAAGGTCTAATGTGAATATCAAACTAAACCTTTATCTTTTAACACTTGCAGCATGGTCGAACCAAGTTCGGCAGGACTACGCGTATACGCCATACCCGCACGTTCAAAGGCAGCAAATTTTTCTTCAGCTGTGCCCTTACCACCTGAAATAATCGCACCTGCGTGACCCATACGTTTGCCTTTAGGTGCAGTTACACCCGCAATATAACCAACAACTGGCTTAGTCACATTCGATTGAATATATTCAGCTGCTTCTTCTTCAGCTGTACCACCAATCTCACCAATCATGATAATGGCTTCAGTTTGCGGATCTTCCTGGAACAGTTTCAAGCAGTCAATCTGGTTCATGCCCGGAATTGGGTCACCACCAATACCGATACAGGTCGACTGACCTAAACCGAGTTTTGTGGTTTGCGCCACAGCCTCATAAGTCAGTGTGCCTGAACGCGAAATAATCCCGATTTTACCCGGCTGATGAATATGCCCCGGCATGATCCCGATCTTACATTCACCCGGCGTAATAATACCCGGACAGTTTGGTCCGATCAGACGTGTGCCATTACCATTGGTTTCCAGATAACGCTTGGCTTTGAGCATGTCGATGGTCGGTACACCTTCAGTAATTACCACAATTAACTCAATGCCAGAATCAACCGCTTCAACAATAGAGTCCAGTACAAAGGGTGCCGGAACATAAATCACTGAAGCATCTGCACCTGTTTCTTTCACTGCTTCACGCATGGTATTAAATACAGGCAATTCTAAATGGGTTTGACCACCTTTACCCGGGGTTACACCACCCACGACTTTAGTGCCGTAGGCTAAAGCCTGTTCAGAATGGAATGTACCGTTTTTGCCTGTAAAGCCCTGTACCAATACTTTAGTGTCTTTATTAACTAATACGCTCATGTTAGATACTCCTTAAGCTTTTACAGCAGCAACGATTTTTTCTGCAGCGTCAGCAAGACCATGTGCAGAAATCAATTTCAAACTTGATTCATCCAGTAATTTTGCACCCAGTTCCGCATTGTTGCCTTCGAGGCGAACAACCACAGGAACTGTCACATTTACTTCCTGAACCGCTGCAATAATTGCTTCAGCAATCATGTCACAACGTACAATTCCACCAAAAATATTAATCAATACACCCTGGACAGAGTGATCTGCCAAGATAATTTTAAAGGCTTCAATCACACGCTCCTTGGTCGCACCACCACCCACATCCAGGAAGTTGGCTGGTTGACCGCCATACAGCTTAATAATATCCATGGTTGCCATGGCAAGACCGGCACCATTGACCATACAACCAATGTTACCCTCAAGTGCCACATAGTTTAGATCAAACTCAGAGGCTTTTAACTCACGTTCATTTTCTTGAGACTTATCACGCAAAGCAGCCACTTCAGGCAAACGGTACAGTGCATTCGAATCAATTCCGATTTTGGCATCGACACACAGAATGTCGCCGTTTTCACGCACAGACAGCGGATTGATTTCGAAAAGTGCAAAATCATTGTCTACAAATGCCTGATAGGCAGCCGTCATGACTTTAACAAATTGATTGATTTGTCCATCTTTGAGTTTAAGTGCAAAAGCAACTTCGCGTGCCTGAAATGGCATTAAGCCGACTAAAGGATCAACCTCAACTTTAATAATTTTTTCAGGGGTTTCTTCGGCCACTTTCTCAATTTCAACACCGCCCTCAGTCGATGCCATAAAAGTGATGCGGCGAGTCGAGCGATCCACCACAGCGCCCAAGTACAGCTCGCGTTCCACCGGATAAACATCTTCCGAGACTAAAATGCTATTGACCGGCTGACCATTGGCATCAGTCTGATAAGTCACCAAGCGTGAACCAATAATCTGGTTGGCATATTCAGCAGCCTCAGTAGCCGATTTCACTACTTTTACCCCACCAGCCTTACCCCGGCCACCCGCATGCACTTGTGCTTTCAATACTGCAAACTTTCCACCCAACTGCTCGAAAGCATGCACCGTTTCATCGGCATTGGTGGCAAGTATCCCTTCCTGTACAGGCATACCATATTTTTTTAATAGCGCTTTTGCTTGATACTCATGTAAATTCATTGAATAACCTTTTATTACTTCTTTGCCTTGTTATAAACCACTAGCACCCAGACGTCCGTCAAAGCAGTACCAGCATTTCTTAAAATCGTTATCTTTATTTTTAGATGATTGTTCCAATAAAAACAACCATGAAATGTAAAAAGAGCGACCTAAGTCGCTCTTTTTTCGAATTACTTACGCTTACGTTGGATCGCGTGAATCGCGCGACCATCAACTGCAAGTGCAGCTTCATGTACCACTTCAGAGAATGTCGGGTGACCGAAAGTCATCAACTGAAGATCTTCAACTGAAGATACAAACTCAAGCGCGATCATACCTTGGTGAATGATATCAGACGCAGCAGGTCCAATCACGTGCATACCGAGTAAACGATCCGTTTTTGCATCAGCAACAAACTTCACGAAACCGGCACCTTCACCCGCAGCTAAAGCACGACCGTTCACAGCAAAACCGAATTGACCCGTTTTAACTTCGTGACCTTTTTCAGTCGCTTGCTGTTCTGTTAAACCTACCCACGCCGCTTCCGGATGTGTGTAAATTACAGAAATAATGGTGTCATAGTTCACTTGTGCAGCATGACCGTGAATACGCTCAACCGCCATTACGCCTTCTTCCATTGCTTTATGCGCAAGCATTGGACCACGTACCAAGTCACCAATCGCGTATACACCCTCAACCGAAGTTGCACACCAATCGTTTACTTCAACCAAACCACGTTCAGTCAACTTAATGCCTGAATCTTCAGCCAATAAACCTTCAGCGTATGCGCGACGACCTACACAAACGATCAATTTATCGAAAGTTTCAGTTTTGTCTTCGCCAGCTTGGTTATATTTAACCGTTACTTCACGACCATTAATTTCAGTACCTGCAACTTTCGCACCGATACGGATATCCATACCTTGCTTAGTCAACAGTTTTTGGAAGTCTTTTGCCAATGCTTTATCAGCCATTGGTAAGAATGCATCCATTGCTTCAAATACAACAACTTCCGCACCCAAACGACGCCATACTGAACCAAGCTCAAGACCGATCACGCCCGCACCAATTACACCTAAACGCTTAGGTACTTCTGGGAATTCAAGCGCGCCAGTAGAATCAACAATTAAGTCTTGATCTACAGGAGCCACTGGAATATTTACTGGTACAGAACCCGTCGCAAGAATCACATATTTAGGCTCTAAAACTTGAGTTTCACCTTCGTGAGAAACAAATTCTACTTTTTTACCTGCAAGCAGTTTACCCGTACCTTTTAACCACTCGATGCCATTACCTTTAAGTAACTGATCGATACCGCCAGTCAATTGATCTACAACTTTGTCTTTACGAGCCAGCATTTTAGAAAGATCGAATTTAACTTCACCAGTCGTAATACCATGGTCATCTAGATGTTGAACTGTATCTTCATAACGATGTGAAGAATCAAGTAAAGCTTTAGACGGGATACAACCGACGTTTAAGCAAGTACCACCTAAAGATGGTTTACCTTTATGAATACGTTTTTCGATACACGCAACTTTAAAACCAAGTTGAGCTGCACGAATTGCTGCTTCGTAGCCGCCCGGGCCACCACCAATTACGACTAAATCGAATTGAGACATGTTTATCTCCAACTAATCCCCCTTATTAATCCCCCTTTTCCAAAGGGGGATCTTCCCCTCTTTTTAAAGAGGGGTTAGGGGAGATTTTTAATGAATAAATTACAGATCAAGGATAAGACGCGCTGGCTCTTCTAACAATTCTTTGATTGTTACAAGGAAACCAACTGCTTCTTTACCATCGATTAAACGGTGGTCATAAGACAGTGCCAGGTACATCATTGGCAAGATTTCTACTTGACCATTCACCGCCATCGGACGTTCCTGGATTTTATGCATACCCAGAATCGCAGTTTGTGGTGTATTTAGAATTGGTGTAGAAAGCAATGAACCGAAAGTACCACCATTAGTAATAGTGAATGTACCGCCAGTCATATCTTCGATACCCAGCTTACCGTCACGTGCTTTGCCAGCATATGCACGAATACCGTTTTCAACTTCAGCATAGTTCATGCGGTCTGTATCACGAAGTACAGGAACCACTAGACCACGCTCAGATGAAACTGCAACACCGATATCGTAGTAACCGTGATACACGATGTCATCGCCATCAATTGAAGCATTTACCGCTGGATAGCGTTTAAGTGCTTCAGTTGCTGCTTTAACGAAAAATGACATGAAGCCAAGACGCGCACCATGACGCTTCTCAAATGCATCTTTGTATTGAGCACGCATTTCCATGATTGGTTTCATGTTCACTTCGTTGAACGTGGTCAACATTGCAGTTTCTTGAGTCGCTGCAAGTAAACGTTCAGCAACACGCTTACGAAGGCGAGTCATAGGAACACGTTTTTCGATACGCTCGCCCACTGCAACGCTTAATGGTTGCGCTGCAGGTGCTGCCGGTTTCGCTTGATGATTTGCCACATCTTCTTTCGTGATGCGACCGCCACGACCAGTACCTGCAACATCAGCAGCTGCAACACCAGATTCAGTCAATGCTTTACGCACTGCTGGAGCCTGATCCTGTACTTGTTGACGTTCAACGATCGGTGCATTACCCGCTTCAGTTTGCGCAGCAGCTTGTTCAACTTTCTCTTCAGACTGAACTGCTTGAGTTTGCGTAGCGCCAGAAACAGCACCTTCTTCAAACTGTGCAATGACTTCAGCTGAAAGAACAGTATCGCCTTCACCTTTAATAATAGATGCAAGTGTACCGTCTGCAGGAGCAACAACTTCTAAAACAACTTTATCAGTCTCAATATCGCAGATCACTTCATCACGTGACACTGCTTCACCTGGTTGTTTGTGCCAAGTTGCGATCGTACCGTCCGCAACTGACTCTGGGAATACCGGTGCTTTAATTTCGGTTGCCATTACTTAGAATCTCCTGGATTATTCAGCGTCGATCGCAAGCGCGTCGTTGATGAGCTGAGCTTGTTGTTTTGCATGCAAATATGGTGAACCACATGCCGGTGCAGCAGAAGCTTCACGGCCTGCATAGCTAATACGTACTTGTTTACCCGCTTTCATCACGTCGTCATATAGACGCGGTGCGATGAACAACCAAGCGCCTTGGTTCTTCGGTTCTTCTTGCGCCCAAACAAGTTCTTTAACGTTTGGATATTGCGCAAGCACTTCTGCCAGGCGTTTTTCTGGGTATGGATATAATTGTTCAATACGTACAATTGCAGTGTTGTTCAATTCTTTTTCACGACGTTTTTCAACTAGGTCGTAATACACCTTACCACCACACAGTACCAGACGGGTTACATCTGACTTGTTGATGTTGTCTACTTCATCAATCACGGTTTGGAATGTACCGTTTGCAAGCTCTTCAAGGCTAGATACAGCAAGCTTGTGACGAAGTAAAGATTTCGGCGAAGTAACAATCAATGGCTTACGGATTGGACGAATCGCTTGACGACGTAATGCGTGGAAAATCTGCGCAGGCGTGGTCGGTGTGATGACTTGCATGTTGTCTTCAGCACATAGCTGCAAGAAACGTTCCAAACGTGCAGATGAATGCTCTGGACCTTGACCTTCAAAACCGTGAGGAAGAAGCATGGTCAAGCCACATACACGTTCCCATTTGGTTTCACCAGATGAGATAAACTGATCAATTACCACTTGTGCACAGTTTGCGAAGTCACCGAATTGCGCTTCCCAGATGATCAAACTCTTAGGAAGAGTCGTCGCATAACCATATTCAAATGCCAATACAGCCATCTCTGACAATAAAGAGTCATAGATTGCAGTACGCGGCTGGTTTTCTTTCAGGTTACACAGCGGAAGATAAGTTGAGCCATCTACCTGGTTATGCAGTTTTGCATGACGGTGTGAGAAAGTACCACGACCCACGTCTTCACCCGTTAAACGAAGCAAGTAACCATCATCTAGTACAGTTGCATACGCCAGAGTTTCAGCAGCACCCCAGTTCAGAGGCATTTCACCCGTTTGCATTTTCAGACGGTCATCAATTACTTTTGCAACTTGACGCTGCATCACGAAGCCTTCAGGAAGCTCACGCATTTTCTTGCCAAGCTCTTTTAGACGTTCGATTGGGAAAGTTGTATCCCACTCGTCTGTGTACTCATGACCTAAGTAAGGAGTCCAATCCACAAACATTTTTTTGTTTGGTTCAAGTACCAGTGCATTGGCAACGTGATTACCCGCTTCCAGGTCTGCACGGTAGTTTTCAACCATCTGATCTGCACTTGCACGATCAAGAACACCCTGTTGCACCAGTTGATCCGCATAAAGCGTACGCGTAGTCGCTTTCTTGTTGATCACTTGATACATCATTGGTTGAGTTGCAGCTGGCTCATCCGCTTCGTTATGACCACGACGACGGTAGCAGAACATGTCAATCACAACGTCTTTACGGAACGTATGACGGAAATCATGTGCCAATTGTGAAATGAACACCACAGCTTCAGGATCATCACCATTGACATGGAAGATCGGTGCCTGAATCATTTTTGCGATGTCAGTACAGTATTCAGTAGAACGCGCGTCACGTGGATCAGATGTCGTGAAACCAACCTGGTTGTTAATCACAATGTGCACTGTACCACCCACGGTATAACCGCGAGTTTGTGACATCTGGAAAGTTTCCTGGTTGACGCCCTGACCTGCAAATGCAGCATCACCGTGTACGATTAATGGCAATACGTCATCGCCGCCAATGTCTTTACGACGTACTTGACGTGCACGTACCGAACCTTCAACCACAGGGCCAACGATTTCAAGGTGTGACGGGTTAAACGCCAATGCCAAGTGAACTTCGCCACCTGGAGTCATCACGTTTGAAGAGAAGCCTTGGTGATACTTAACGTCACCAGAACCTTTCTTGTGAATAGACTTACCTTCGAACTCACCAAACAGGTCAGCCGGGTTCTTACCCATGATGTTAACCAGAAGGTTCAGACGGCCGCGGTGAGGCATACCGATCACAACTTCTTTACAGCCTACAGAACCTGCACGCTGAATAATTTCGTTGACCATCGGGATGAATGCTTCACCACCTTCAACGCCGAAACGTTTGGCACCAACGAATTTATTACCAAGATATTTTTCTAGGCCTTCAGCCGCAGTTAAACGCTCAAGGACATGTTTCTTTTGATCAGCATTGAAGCCATATTGACCGCGTGCACTTTCTAGACGTTGTTGAATCCAACGTTTTTCTTTGGTGTCCACGATGTGCATGTATTCAGCACCGATTGAACCACAGTAAGTGGCTTCCATTGACTGAACCATTTCAGCCAAAGTCGCTTCTTCTTTACCGATCGCCAGGTTACCAGTATTGAATACTGTGTCTAAGTCAGACTGAGTCAAACCATGCGCAGCAAGATCTAGATCAGGCACAACTTCACGCTTCGCCAAACCTAATGGATCCAGTTTTGCTTTCTGGTGGCCACGGTTACGGTACGCAGCAATCAGCTGTAGCACGCCAATTTGACGACGTTCATGCTCTGAGCTGACTGTCGACTGAACAATAGGCTGAATACGGCTTGAATTGCGACCTAAAAGTAGGAATTGCTCACGTACATTACTGTGTGGTTGATCACCTTTTGGGAATTTATCGAAGTACGCTCTCCAGTCAGCACCCACTGAGTCTGGAGCAGTCAGATACTGCTCATAAAGTTCTTCAATATACGCTGCACTATCAGCGGAAAGTTCAGTGTCAAGACGCAGAGCGTCAGCAACTTCTTGCATTTGTGGACCCATTTCCTATTGCAAAAACATTTTCAGGATGCTTTTTAAGCAAAACCCAGGATTATTAGCATCAAATTGGTAATATGATACTAGTCCCCCATAAGGCATAAGCCATGAGGCGTTATTACCACACCAAGAAAATCTTGATATGTTTAATGAACAATAACGCCCCTCAGCGGCATCATCACTCATTGAATACCCGATCGAAACCGGGCAATTTTTTGCAAATCGACTTAGAAAAAAGCAAGCATTAACAAAGATTTTTTCTAAAGCGACTCGGGTCTACCTTTTATATACCAGTCCCTGATTATGCAGTGTTTAAAAAATGTACCTGGCGTGGCATTTTTTAAACATAGTCATGGGCTAAATGCTAACATGTTCTCAACTTTTCAATTGATTTTTTTGACACATACCTTCCATAAATTGGCTAAATACAGTTCAGATATTTTACTCTAATATATGGTGCTTTATCTCAAAAATAGATTCAATGTAGACTTAAGTCCTAAGCATTTCCGATAAATAAAAAGAGAGCAAACCTTTCAATCCACTCCCTCCTTAAATTTCCGTTATATAATAACATCGTTCTTGCTATTTTTCAGGTCAGTTTTACATCTAAAAATCATAAATACCCCAAATAATCACATGTTCTTCTTATATGGCGCTCAAAGCCATTACCCTTTTCCTGACTGTTTCACTCAACTTTATACATTTTAAGTATAGTATCTTTATTTTTATCCTATGATTTTTTAATTTTTCCAATAGTTTGCATAAAAAAAGCACACCTGAAGGTGTGCTTTTTTCTAAACTGCGAAGAGCAGCCTATTAGCCTGCCATATCTAAAAGCATATTACGGATGTGACCGATTGCTTTTGTTGGGTTCAAGCCTTTAGGACATACAGATACACAGTTCATAATGCCTTTACAACGGAACAATGAGAACGGGTCGTCTAGACGAGCCAAACGCTCTTGTGTTCCCGTATCACGCGAATCAATGATGAAGCGGTAAGCGTTCAACAATGCTGAAGGACCCAAGAACTTGTCCGGGTTCCACCAGAATGACGGGCATGAAGTTGAACAGCATGCACATAGAATACATTCATATAGACCATCAAGATGCTCACGCTCTTCAGGAGACTGTAAACGTTCCTTAGGAGGCGCAGGCTGGTTGTTGATCAAGAATGGATGGATCTTGTTGTACTGATCATAGAACTGGTTCATGTCAACCACCAGGTCTTTCACTACAGGAAGACCAGGTAATGGACGAACAGTAATTTCATTTGGTAAATCGTTCAGGTTCCAAAGACACGCCAAACCGTTTTTACCATTGATGTTCACACCATCTGAACCACAAATACCTTCACGACATGAACGACGGAACGTTAAAGTTTCGTCCTGTACTTTCAATGCAAGAAGTGCATCAAGCAACATACGGTGCTTGTCAGTCAGTTCAAGTTTAAAAGTTTGCATGTACGGTGCTTTATCCTTGTCAGGATCGTAGCGGTAGATATGAAATGTACGAGTACCTCTACTCATCTGAATTCTCCTGATTAGAATGTACGTGGTTTAGGTGGAATCGCATCAACCGACAATGGACGGTAACGAACTGGCTTGTACTCCAGATGGTTATCCGCAGAGAACCAAAGAGTATGCTTCATCCATTCATCATCACGACGACCATATGGGTATTCAGGATGATCTGGTGACAATTCAAAATCTACAACCGTATGCGCACCACGACACTCTTTACGAGCAGCAGCTGAAATAAGCGTTGCTTTCGCAACTTCATACAAGTTTTCAACTTCAAGCGCTTCAATACGTGCAGTGTTGAATACTTTAGATTTGTCTTTCAAGTGAATATTGCGTACGCGCGGTTCAATTGCAAGAATCTGCTTCACACCTTCGTCTAGAAGCGCAGATGTACGGAATACACCAGCGTGGTCTTGAACGATGTCACGGATTGCATCAGCAACGTCTTGAGCATTCTCACCTGTAGTCGATTCGTCAAGTTTACGAATACGTTCAACAGTTTCTTGAAGCACAGTTGTTGGAAGTGGCTCATATTCGCCATCGTGCTGTTTAGTCACATATTCAATGATATGTTGACCAGCAGCCTTACCAAATACAACCAAGTCAAGCAATGAGTTCGTACCTAGACGGTTTGCACCGTGTACAGATACACATGAACATTCACCGATTGCATAGAAACCTTTTACTGGCTTAGCAAAGTCACGACCTTCAGCATTGGTAGAGTAAACGTCGGTGTCTTTGTTGTAGTTAGCAACAAGCGCTTCTGTTTCAGGAGACTCAGGAACAACCACCTGACCATGAATATTCGTTGGAATACCACCCATTTGGTAATGGATTGTTGGTACTACAGGAATTGGCTCTTTGGTGATGTCAACGTTCGCGAATTTCTTGCCAATCTCGAATACAGATGGAAGACGTTTCATGATCGTATCCGCACCCAAGTGCGTCATATCAAGCAGGATGTAATCGCCTTTAGGACCACAACCACGACCTTCTTTGATCTCTTGATCCATAGAACGTGATACGAAGTCACGTGGCGCCAAGTCTTTCAAAGTTGGTGCATAACGTTCCATGAACGGTTCACCGTCTTTGTTACGAAGGATTGCACCTTCACCACGACAACCTTCAGTCAACAATACGCCTGCGCCCGCAACACCCGTTGGGTGGAATTGCCAGAATTCCATATCTTGTAATGGAATACCTGCACGAGCAGCCATACCAAGACCGTCACCAGTGTTGATATAAGCATTTGTAGATGCACGGTAAACACGACCAGCACCACCAGTAGCAAACAATGTAGCTTTTGCTTGGAATACTGCAATTTTACCAGTTTCCTGATCAATTGCTGTAACACCTAGAACGTCGCCTTTTTCGTTACGGATCAGGTCAAGCGCAATCCATTCTACGAAGAACTGAGTGCCCATTTTCACGTTGCTTTGATAAAGTGTGTGAAGAAGTGCGTGACCGGTACGGTCGGCAGCAGCACATGCACGTGGCACAGCTTTTTCACCGTAGTTTGCTGAGTGACCACCGAATGGACGTTGGTAAATTGTACCATCAGCATTACGGTCGAATGGCATACCCAGGTGTTCAAGTTCATAAACCACTTGAGGCGCTTCACGAGTCATGAACTCGATTGCGTCTTGGTCACCTAACCAGTCCGAACCTTTTACAGTGTCGTAGAAGTGGTAGTGCCAGTTATCTTCTTGCATGTTACCAAGAGATGCACCAATACCACCCTGCGCTGCAACAGTGTGCGAACGAGTTGGGAATACTTTAGTCAGAACCGCAACTTTCAAACCAGCTTGAGCAAGTTGGTAAGACGCACGCATACCTGAACCACCACCACCAACGATGACAGCATCGAAAGTTTCATGCGGAATATTTGTGTAATCTTCTTTAGGGTTTATAGCGCCCATGATTGTTTCCTATCAATTCGCCCAAAAAATCTGGATCGCCCAGATTGCATATGCAAGTACAGCAATGATCACTGCTGAAGTCAGTACAAGGCGTAAACCTGAAGCTGAAGGACCCATTTGACGAGTAGTCACATAATCCGTGAATACCTGCCACATGCCGATCCATGCGTGTGCAACAAGAGATAAGACCGCCAACAAAGACATGATCTTCATTGGAACTGTCATCATAAAGCCGTACCACTGTTCAAAGTTGAAACCACCATTCAGTAGAATCCAACCCAGTACAACAACGGTATAAACAGCTAGAACTACAGCACTGACACGTTGGAGAAACCAATCGCGAGAACCTGAACCTGTTAAACCAGTAGCGCTTTTCATTAGAGTACGATCCATACAAATGCTGCAACAATACCGATTGCAGACAAGATTAATGCGATAGTAGATGCAACACGGCCACTTTCTAGTTCTTCAGCAACGCCAATGTCAGCAAGTAAATGCTTAACACCCGCAATAAAGTGAAAAATCATGCCGGCGACAAATACCCATACAATAAAGCGAACAATGAAACCGTTAAAGATTTCTTGAACTTGCGCAAAACCTTCAGGCGAAGACAATGACTTGTCTAAAATCCATAGAAGGACCGGTACGAGTAAGAATACGATAACACCTGAAAGACGGTGTAGAATTGATGCAATAGCCACGGGTGATTTTAAGTTTACTTCTAAAACTTGACCCATGGACAAATTGACAGGTCTGTTGCTTTTCACAGCGGGCATCCTGTAAGTAAAAACTCCATCCGGAGTTTGTTGGAATTAATTCGAAGGAAAGCTGGCATTCTCAGGCAAATACATGCCTAAAATCAAAACGACACTGAATTATAAAACGTGAACTATTAAAATACAAACGGCTGAATTTGGCTTTTTGGATAAAAAACCATTAAATAAGAATCATTAACAACAATAAGTCAGACTTTATATATTATTCCACCCTTTCAATTCCTATCTATATGATTGTTTTTAAATAATTAAGATGATTAATTTACTCGGTTTTCAGCCTACAGGATCATGTTTGAGTTTTAGACTAAAGATGCACAGTTCCATCACAAATATTATTTAAATCTCTTTTTAATTCAGATTTAAATCAAGTGTCTAGATTTAACAGACCAATTGCCCCAATTCATCAGCAGCGCAGTGATTCAGATAACCTGATGTTAAATAGCGACTTAGTACACCACACGATGGGTTTTTCAATCGATTTGAAGCATTTAGATTCAAAAAATCATTCATTTATTTTTATACTGCTTACCTTTGCTGCAAAACTGGCCATTTATTAAGCTACTTTTTAATCAATTGAACCATATTCAAAATTCAATTAATTGCTTTTATTTATAATTCTACCTGTTAAATTCAGCTTGGCAAAAACGATGTAAGTTATGAGATTTATATAGTTTTAAGCATGCTCACCTTAATCTTTCACTATTTTCGCCCGCATTTCTTGCTAGGAAAAAACGCTTACAAATGCCCCAAGCAGTCTATTTTTTTCTGCACCTCTGCATCAATTTGACTTATTATAGAGGTTTGATGCTGTGATTTTACTGAACTTTTTATACTGAGCGAATGTGACTAAACTGCTGTGCGGCCGTCATTTTTCATCCATAAGTATAATTGACAAAATTTCAGTACTCACTAATCTTATAGCAAATTTTTGATCCGTCCGTTTTGTGCATTAAAAGATTGATAGACAAAGCGGATATACATTCACCAGGACAGGAGATCTATTGAATGTCTGAAGCAACTGGCAAGAAAGCCGTTTTACAGCTTGATGGCAAAGAAATTGAACTACCAATTTACAGCGGCACATTGGGCCCAGATGTAATCGACGTTAAAGATGTGTTGGCTGCAGGTCACTTTACTTTTGATCCTGGTTTTATGGCGACAGCTGCGTGCGAGTCTAAAATCACGTTCATCGATGGTAACAAAGGTGTACTTTTACACCGTGGCTACCCAATCGATCAATTGGCGACTAAAGCTGATTACTTGGAAACTTGCTATTTATTGTTAAATGGCGAACTTCCAACTACTGAGCAAAAAGAAGAATTTGACGCTAAAGTACGTAACCATACAATGGTTCACGATCAAGTTAGCCGTTTCTACAATGGTTTCCGTCGTGATGCGCATCCTATGGCGATCATGGTAGGTGTGGTTGGTGCGTTGTCTGCGTTCTATCACAACAACCTTGACATCGAAGATGTGAACCACCGTGAAATCACTGCAATTCGTTTAATCGCGAAGATTCCTACGCTGGCGGCTTGGAGCTACAAGTACACCATCGGTCAACCATTCGTTTACCCACGTAACGACCTTGGTTATGCAGAAAACTTCCTGCACATGATGTTTGCTACTCCTGCAGACCGTGATTATAAAGTTGATCCAATTCTTGCAAAAGCAATGGACCGTATCTTCACGCTTCATGCTGACCACGAACAAAATGCGTCTACGTCTACAGTACGTTTAGCTGGTTCTACCGGTGCGAATCCGTATGCATGTATCGCTGCTGGTATCTCTGCACTTTGGGGCCCTGCTCACGGCGGCGCGAACGAAGCTGTTCTTAAGATGCTTGACGAAATCGGCACTGTAGAAAACGTTGCTGGCTTCATGGAAAAAGTGAAGACTAAAGAAGTTAAACTGATGGGCTTCGGTCACCGAGTTTACAAAAACTTCGATCCACGTGCGAAAGTAATGAAAGAAACTTGTGACGAAGTTCTTGGTGCACTTGGCATCAATGATCCACAGCTTGCATTGGCTATGGAACTTGAACGTATCGCACTTTCTGACGAATACTTCATCAAGCGTAACCTTTACCCGAACGTAGACTTCTACTCGGGTATCATCCTTAAAGCGATTGGTATCCCGACTGAAATGTTTACTGTGATCTTCGCGCTTGCACGTACTGTTGGCTGGATCAGCCACTGGTTAGAAATGCACAGCGGTCCTTACAAGATCGGTCGTCCTCGTCAGCTTTACACTGGCGAAGTTCAACGCGATATCGTTCGTTAATTCGAACCGCGTCGAAAGACTTAAAAAAACCACCCGCCTGGGTGGTTTTTTTAGTGCTGACAAAAGCCTACAAAAAATTGACCTGAAACGTTTTAAAATTAGCATATCAAAATCATATTCACGGATTAAGTCACCTAAAAACAGGATATATATTGAATGCTGTTGTATTTTCTGCCCTTTATTTTGAGACTGGTTCGTTTTGAACAGTTTAAGTGCCGCAGTTTAACGCCTGGTGAAATCAAAATTTCCCAACAGGTATTTGGCAACCTGATCGATTATTCCCGCGTTAAAATCATGAATCACCCTTACCTACCTTGGCAATCCAAACATGTCATTATGGCGCCGAGTGGCTACATACATGTACGCAATTTAAATTATCGGGAAGATTATTCGCGCGAGAGTTTATCTTATCAGGCACTATTTATTCATGAGATGGCGCATATTTATCAACACCAATGTCAGATCAATGTGCTTTTAAAAGGGGCATTTTTACAAAGTGCTTATTTTCTCAGCTTGGGAAAATATAATCCGTACAAATATCAATTTAATCCCAACAAATCATTTTCAACCTACAATATTGAACAGCAAGGCGATATTGCCCGGGATATTTTTCTAAAAAAAATTCCGAATATTATTTTAAATCCAAAAATAAACAGATGATATTTAATCAGTTTAATTCCAAACAATATAGCTAAGGCATATTTTAAAAGCCAAAATTTAGATTTCAGTCTTTAAATCTACATAAGCCTAGATGCATAAAAAATCAGCATATTTTCTAATTTTATATAATAACTTTTTTCACTCAATGCCTGTTCTGCTAAATCAACTCTAGCTTATCGATAAAATTTCGATAAAATAGGCCGGTATGATTATTTTGCATCGCACATTAAGATTCAATAATCATGCGATAAAAAGTTTTTTTATTTAAGCCATTTGGCATTTTATGAATATCGAAGTGCACTCAACTGAATAATTAGAATTATAAAAATCAGTAATTTAGTGTATCAACCTATAGGAATAGGATTTACTTGGAATGAAAAGTTTTAAAATTGCGATTGCTCAATTCTCTCCACATGTGGGCAATCTGGATGCAAATACGCAAAAAATGATTGATCTGGCCAATCAGGCTAAAAAAGATAAAGCGGATCTGATTATCTTTCCTGAACTTTCAACGCTGGGCTACCCTGCAGAAGACTTATTAATTCGCCCGAGCCTGGTGAAACGCACCAAAGCTGCTTTTGAAAAACTGACTGAAGTAAAAGATATTGTCATGGTCTTTGGTTTTGTTAATCAAACTGAAGATGGTCAGCGTTATAACTCGGCTGCTGTCATGAAAGATGGCGAAGTACTGGGTGTTTATAACAAGCAAGTGTTGCCAAACTATGGCGTATTTGATGAAAAGCGTTATTTTGGCGAAGGTCATCAGCATCTGGTTTTTGAGTATCTTGGACATAAATTTGGCGTACTGATCTGTGAAGATGTCTGGTCTTTAGCCACTGTTCAGCAACTGGCAAAATTGAATATCGACACAGCTTTGGTACTGAATGCATCGCCATATGAAGTGGGTAAACCACAACATCGCATTGAAACCATGGCGGCCTTGGTCAAACAGCTGAATATCAATCTGGTGTACTGTAATCAGGTCGGTGGTCAGGATGATCTGATCTTTGACGGTACCAGTTTTGTGCTCAACAAATCTGGCGAGGTGGCTTTACAGGCACCAACTTTCCAGGAAAATCTGGCAATTGCAGAATTTAATGCTGAACAACTGCAATTCAGTAAAGGTGCAATTGCACCTGCTTTAGACACCATGGCTGAGATTTATCAAAGCCTGGTCATGGCTACACGTGATTATGTACAGCGTTCTGGCTTCCCAGGTGTGATTCTGGGACTGTCTGGCGGCATTGACTCTGCCCTGACCCTAGCGATTGCTGTAGATGCGCTTGGCGCAGACAAAGTTCAGGCTGTGATGATGCCTTATACCTATACTGCACAAATCAGTGTAGAAGATGCAGCAGCTCAAGCCAAAAATATGGGCGTGACTTTCGGTATTGCTGAAATTAACCCTGTGGTAAGCGGCTTTATGCAGGTGCTATTCCCATTCTTTGGTAATGCTCCAGTCGATGCCACCGAGGAAAACCTGCAAGCACGTTCACGTGGCACCTTGTTGATGGCTCTGTCTAACAAATTCGGTAATCTGGTGCTGGCAACCGGTAATAAATCTGAACTAGCTGTCGGTTATTGCACCCTGTATGGCGATATGGTCGGTGGTTATGCAGTTCTGAAAGATGTGTATAAAACCATTGTGTTTGAACTGGCGAAATATCGTAACAGCATTTCAGAAACTCCAGTGATTCCGGAACGTGTGATTACCCGTCCACCTTCAGCAGAACTGCGTCCAGATCAGGTCGATCAAGACTCTTTACCTGCCTATGACATTCTAGATGCGATCTTGTACTCTTATATTGAAGAAGATATGAGTCAAGACGATATCATTGCCAAAGGCTTTGATGCTGAAGTCGTGAAAAAAGTGATTCGTCTAGTTGATATCAATGAGTACAAGCGCCGCCAAGGTGCCATTGGGCCACGTATCAGTTCACGTTCTTATGGCCGTGAGCGTCGTTATCCAATCGTGAATGGCTGGAAAGCAGGTAGCTAAATTCTGTTTTCAATGATGTAAATCAGAATCGTCCAAGTGAATGCTTGGACGATTTTTTTATGCGGCAGTAAAATGAAGAATAGCCCCAACATTAAGAAGGAAAAATGATGTTTTGAGAAATCTGAAAAAATTAGTGGATGCTTCAAATATTTTTTATAGTTTGCAGTACTTTTTAAAAGACAAAAAAAGAGACCAAGCTGAGAGCTTGGTCTTTTAAAATGGTGGCTATGACGAGACTTGAACTTGTGACCCCCGCATTATGAGTGCGGTGCTCTAACCAACTGAGCTACATAGCCGTAAACTGTGTGCGCATTATCGTAATTTCAGCTTCTATCGTCAAGCATTTTAAAACACAAATGTTCAGTCTTTATGCAAATACGGAATAAACTTTTAAATTTTAAACAAAAAAGGTTTTTTAGTATGTAATTCACGCATTCATAGCACCCTTTAATTCTTCGAGGATTCTTTAGATGTATAAAATCAAAATATCTATTTTACTCATTGGCCTTTCAAGCCTGAGTGCCTGCCAGATCATCACGCCTATTTTCGTAGATTATAATGGCGTCAGACGTGATGTGGCACAGTGGATTAATCAGCAGCAACTGATGAGCATGCAGCAAAAACGATCTTTGGCACAACTCAGCAGAGCACAGCAGAAAATCGAGCGCTATCCGGAATATGAGCAGCCTCAACGACTGGCGGTAACCTGGGAAAATCAGATTGCATTACATTGTGCGCGCTTGCATGTGACAGAACATAAAATCCAGCAGCTACAGCAAAAAATTTATGCAGGTGAAACTCAAACAATTTTAAATCGCTATGAACAGCTGTCACCGCAAATAAAATTAGACCCGACCTCTATTCGATGTGATTAATCACTGTCTTAGGCTATCACATTAATTACATATAAATTATTAACTTAGGCTAAATAAATAACTCTGTTCAATAGCTCTAAACAGGTGCTTCATTCTTTAATCTATTAGACATTATACCTATGTATTTACTTGGTTTTATTTTTATACAATACAGGCTATGATCAAAGTATAAACAACTATTCGTACCCGGTTTAACGCGTCATAATTTTATAACTCTAAATTCCCCTTAGGAGAATTCTAATGCCTTTTGAACATATTTTAGTACCTGTTGACGGTTCAGAAACATCGTATGCTGCAGTGGATAAAGCTGTAGAAATTGCCAAAGCATTTAACAGTAAAGTCACAGTGGTTCAAGTGCTGGCACTGGACCCTTATATCGCTGCGGAATATATCTCTGCGGCACAAACCAATGACCTGATTGAACGTGCCCGCACTTCCATCCTGAAAACGCTGGATGAAGCCAAAGCAAAATTCTCTGGTGCCGGTGTTGAAGTGGATACACAGCTCCTTGAGGGTCAGGTGATTTATAGCGAGATTGTCAAAGCAGCTAAAGATTTAAATTCTGACCTGATCGTGATTGGTTCTCATGGCCGTACTGGCTTTAAAAAACTGTTCCTTGGCAGCGTAGCGCAAAGCATTTTAGGCCAAGCAGATATTCCAGTGATGGTGATTCGCAACTAAATAAGCCTTAAAATCCCCACTTTTCACCAAGTGGGGACTTTTTTATATCTCGACCAGACCATCCCATTGATAGCATTTTAAATCCACGCGATCACCTTTAAGAAAAATTCCTTCCTGCATAAGTTTTTGCTGCTGGATATTCTGGCCATGTTCGTCCAGTTGCTTCACACTGATTTTCGCTTGAGCATTGATCACCCGATACCAGGGAATATCGGTGTCCGCATTTAGATGACTTAGCACCCGACCGACTAATCGCGCATGTTTGGGCAAACCTGCCAGTCTGGCAATCTGTCCGTAGGTGGCAACTTTGGCATATGGAATCTGATTGACCACAGCCAAAATCATTTCTGCCATTTCCTGACTGGCGGAACTTGTCTGGGTCATTTTCATCTCATTAATAGCTCATTTAAATAAAAGATCACACCTCAACCTATCCACAAAAAGCTAGATGAAAATAATCAAGCCTGATGAAATACGCTAACCCAAGCGATCTCAGCTCACTAACAACAAATCCATAGCATATTGAGATTCTAAGTTTTAACTTTAGAAATTATCCGGATTTTCTAAGCGTTTTACTTCCTGAACCTTATCTGGATGATGCACCGTGGCGACGCCATCTGCATCTTTCTGATCAATCAGAATCTCTGGCTGAAAGATAGTGATGGTCTCATTTCCTTTGGCATCTTCCCCGACAATATAGCGAAAGCCCTTACGGTTCAACTTGTGGCACATACGTTGATACCAGCCTTTAAAGCCCTGCGTTTCTTCATTGGGATTATAATAAAATGCATTCATCACCGCAGGCAGACCCAAGCCACATACCACACCGGATAATAGCACCACAATAAAGGTATAGCCCACCAGAATACTGCTATAGGCTTCCAGCTGAGGAATATTGGCGACCGCCAGAATTAAGGCCAAAGAAATCCCGCCACGTACTCCGCCCCAAGACAGGATGGTCAAACTACCGTTATAGCTTTTCTTGCTGACTTTTGGGAACATGGCAAAGGCCAGATAGTTGGCTGCAAAACGAGCCAAATGCAGAATCACAAAGGCCACCATCCCGCCCAGAACCAGACTGGTGCTCAAGTCTAGAATAAACAACTCCAGACCGATCAGGGTAAACAGGAATGAATTGATAATTCCCTCAACCGTATGCCAGAAATGATTAACGTCACCAATTTCAGCATCTGCCAGGATTTCTTTCCATTTATTACCAACAATCAAACCACCAATCACACAGGCAATTGGCGCGGAAGCATGTGCCAGCAAAGCCACCAGATAGGAACCACAAGCCAGCAAGGCCGTGGTCAAAATCAGAGATTCCATTTCATGCTTACCGCGCAAAATCCGCAAGATCGCAAAACCGAATCCGAGACCAATCAGCACCGCCACGACAATCTCATAAAGCAAGGTTTGCAGCACTGCCAGTACCGTAAAGTTTTCACCTTGCAAGACATTGAGTAGGGTCATAAATAAGGCAATACACATTGCATCATTAAAAAGCGATTCGCCTTCCAATTTAACGATCAAATGATGCGGTGCGCGAACCGAACTCAATACTCCTTTGATGCCGATCGGATCTGTGGCGCCCAAGGCCGCCCCTAGCAAGAGCAAAACCAGCAGGTCAACATGCTTACCAATCAGGAACTGATAACCATACAACACCACGCCAAAGAACACTGCACAGAACACCAAAGCCAGACCAGCCAGAATACTGATCGGCCGCCAGTGGTTACGCAAATCTGAAACCTTAAACTTCAGCGCAGATGAGGTCAGAATAAAGCAAATCACACCATTGATCAGAAAATCATAAAAATCCACATGACGAACAGCCTGCTCGATATTGTCAATATTGATGCTAAAGAATGGATTGCCATGCAGTAAACTGGCGCCCCACTGCAAAATGAAAACAAAGATTGCCGACACAATCGGAACCCCGATCGCTTGTGGAAAGCCTAAAACACGCTTATTAAACATCGTCGTAGCAATGGACAAGGCAAATACGACTGTGAGTAGCTGAAGAAAAAAGAAATTTCCCATTCGGTTTCCTAAAATCGGGCGAGATGGAGCACTATGCGCCGAGAGGCGTTGTTAAAATAGAGATTTGAATAGCAAGGTATTCTGGCAAAATAAGTTTAGTCCGTTTTTTATCGAATTGAGTTAAGTTTCTTTTCAGTATTTTCGAATGATGATTTAACATACAGGTCAGCACTCGGCTTTTGCTTTCCCATCATTCTATTTTGAATTTTTCTCCCATGCATCAAACTGTCAAAACCATTTTTCGTCTCTGTTTTGCCAGCGTGATTTTTCTGATCACGTTGTCCTTATGTTTTACCTGCTTTGCTAAAATTCAGGAAATTCTGCAAGCAGAACAGCATTATCAGCAAGCCACCAGCATTCCCTTAAAAAGTTCAACCGGGGAGCAGTATGTATTGGTGTCCAATAACCAGCGACCGGACAATGCCATTTTTATTCTGATTGCAGGAAATGGTTATGTGGCCAAAATCAATTGTGAGCATTACAGCGCTTTATGTAGCGATGAAGACAATCAATCGCATACCCGACAAATCCAGAGCGTTGACTTAATCAAAGCGGGGAATCTGTTCTATATTGAAAAAATCCAGTTCAGAGATAGCCGGACCGGCAAAGCAACTGCTTTAGAATATAACAAACAAGATATTCAGCAGTTTTATCAAAATGACATGAGCAACCTCAAATATACAGTCTTTGCAATTGCCCTGTTTGCTTTGGCTGCCTTATTTGTCAGTATAAAAATATTAAGAAACTTCCAGCGTTTTCTGAATAAATAAAAAAAGGAGCATCTGCTCCTTTTTTTTATCGAAGTCATTTAAATATTTTGATTGAAGGTATCACAATTCGCAACCTGACCGGATTTCAAGCCGGTATTAAACCATTGTACCCGCTGCGCGCTGCTGCCATGAGTAAAGCTGTCCGGCACCACCTGTCCGCGAGCACGTTTCTGTAAATAGTCATCGCCAATTTTATGGGCTGCATCCATCGCTTCCTGCACATCACCCTGTTCCAAAAATTGGGTACGTTCATGATTATGGTAAGCCCAGACACCGGCCAGACAGTCTGCCTGCAATTCCTGACGCACTGAAAGCTGATTACTTTGCACTTCGCTTGCTTGCTGACGTGCTTGCTGTACTTGAGAAGAAATACCTAAAATCGTCTGGATATGATGCCCCACTTCATGGGCCACGACATAGGCCAGCGCAAAATCCCCCGCCTGATCATTACGGGAAAGTTCGGTGGCATTCTGTTCTCCGGTAATGCCCATTTGGGTACGCATATCTTTAAAGAATGCAGTATCGATATACACTTTCTGGTCTGTCGGGCAGTAGAAAGGCCCCATCGCCGCCTGAGCAGTACCACAACCAGAATTCACGATGCCGTTAAACAACACCAGTTTCGGTGGGACATACTGCTGATTTAACTGCTGCTGAAACACCTGATTCCAGGTATCTTCAGTATCTGCCAATACAGTTCCAACAAAATCAATCGACTCCTGCTGTTCTGGCGTGGGATTTTCCAGGCCACGTGTTTCTGCCGCACCCGATACACCCTGAGTGACCTGCTTGGTGGTTTGATAAGCCTGCTGTGGATCGACACCAAAAAACTTCCAGGCCACAAAGGCTACAATCAACCCAACAATACTGATTCCGCCAGCTTTGGCACCACCACCGCGACGGTCTTCTACATTGCTACTGACACGACGACCTTTCCAACGCATAGTCTTTTCCTTTTCTTAATCTGCTCAATATCCAGATATTTCCACACCTTAAGCTTTTGATGATTTAGGCCAGATTTTCTTAATCAGGCTGATGACCAGCATCACCAGCAGACCCGCTAAAATTCCTACTGCGAAATTAATCAAGGTCGGCGTCACGGCACCAACAATGTTACCGATGCTAGGAATATCCTGCACATAGGCCACACTGTCTTCAGTAAAGTGATGAATAAAAGGAATAGCATGGTTAATAATTCCACCGCCCACCAGAAACATCGCAGCGGTCCCAACAATGGAGAGAATTTTCATTAAGATCGGGGCAAATGCCAACAAGCCACGTCCTATTTTTTTTTTAAAATCAGACTGCTGTTCAGTCAGATGCAGACCGATATCATCCAGTTTGACAATCAGCGCAACAAAACCATAAACACCAATGGTCATCACCACCGCGATCAGGCTTAAAACAGTCACTTTGGTCAGCATCGAGGCTGCGGCGACCGTTCCCAAAGTAATCACGATAATTTCAGCAGACAGGATAAAGTCAGTGCGAATAGCACCTTTGACTTTTTCATTTTCAAACTGGTGCAAATCTATTTCCGTATGGATCAATTGTTCACGCGCCTGTTCCGCGTCCTTGGCCTTCGGTGTATGCAAGGTATGAATAATTTTTTCCACGCCTTCATAACACAAAAACAAACCACCCAGTACCAACAAGGGATTAATCAGCCAACCTGCAATAAAGCTGATTAATAATGCCAGCGGCACCAAAATCAGTTTATTGACAAAAGAACCTTTGGCAACTTTCCAGACCACCGGTAATTCACGATCAGCCCGCACACCTGTCACTTGCTGCGCATTTAAAGCCAGATCATCACCGAGAACGCCTGCCGTTTTTTTTGCTGCCATTTTGCTCATGACAGCGACATCATCCAGGACTGTAGCAATATCATCTAATAATAGTAATAAACTGCTCGCCATACTTATTATCCTTATCTTCTTTCCACCTAGTTTAATCAAAATTGTTAAAAATATTGTATTCACTTGTTTAATTTATAAGATTTTTTTACGACAGCTTTTTTTCTGGCTGACAATCAAAAACAGAATGCCGTACAATGTTGCCATTCGTTAAAATATAGCTGTAGTACTGACTACCCTTTGGAATAGATAATGAGTAATCAAGATAATCGTCCAGTGATCTTGACGGGCGACCGTCCTACCGGACAACTCCACCTCGGCCACTTTGTGGGTTCATTACGCTCTCGTGTAGGTCTGCAAGATTCTCACCATCAACACTTGTTACTCGCTGATGCTCAAGCCCTGACCGATAATGCGGACAATTTTGAAAAAGTACGTCGTAACATTATTGAAGTGGCGACGGATTATCTGGCTGTCGGTATTGATCCAACTAAAACCACAATTTGTGTGCAGTCATGCCTGCCAGCACTAAATGAACTGACCATGCTTTACCTCAATTTCGTGACGGTTTCACGTCTTGAGCGTAACCCAACCATTAAATCTGAAATCCAGATGCGTGGTTTTGAGCGTGATATTCCAGCCGGTTTCTTGTGCTACCCGGTGGCTCAAGCTGCTGACATTACGGCATTCAAGGCCACTGTAGTTCCTGTGGGTGAAGATCAGATTCCAATGATCGAACAGACCAACGAAATCGTGCGTCGTTTAAACCGTCAAATTGGTCATGACCTGTTACCAGAATGTAAGGCACTACTTTCCAATGTTGGTCGCCTACCTGGTTTTGATGGTAAAGCAAAAATGTCGAAATCTTTGGGCAATACCATTGTGCTAGATGCAACAGATAAAGATATTAAGAAAGCCGTCAATGCCATGTATACCGATCCGAATCACTTACGTATTGAAGATCCAGGTCAGGTCGAAGGCAACGTGGTATTCACCTATCTAGATGCCTTCGATCCAAATAAAGAAGAGCTGGAAGAACTTAAAGCCCATTATCGTCGTGGTGGTTTAGGCGATGGTACAGTGAAAAAACGTCTGGAAAGCATTTTAAAAGAATTGATCGGTCCAATTCGTGAGCGTCGTATTGAACTGGCTAAAGATCCGGATTACATCATGGATATTCTAAAAACTGGTACGGATAAATGTCGCGATATTACCCAGGCGACACTGGATGAAGTTAAATCTGGCCTCGGCGTATTCCATTTCTAAATATAAAATTGCTTTGAAAAGCTCTTCTGATGAAGGGCTTTTTTATTTAAACTATAATTGCGCAAAAATGATGCAAATATCCCCACATAATCTTCATAGTTTTAACCTTATTTAACATGTATTAACATGAATACTGATGAGTCATATGAGAATGCGTCCTATTATGGTCATATTCAGTAAGGAATCAGATTTAACTCTCTCCACAGTTAATGAAGTAGTTTGAAAGACGTTCCTTTTTCTACGCAATGACAACCCCAATCATTGCGTTTTTTTTGTCTTTAATTTTTGAATCTATTTTATTTCAAGTATAAAAAAACCCGCCAGAGCGGGTTATTTTGAATTCAGCATTTAAGCATTTTTATGACGCATATGCGGGAACAAGATCACATCGCGGATACTTGCTGCATTGGCAAAGATCATCACCAGACGGTCAATACCAATACCCTCACCTGCTGTTGGAGGAAGACCGTATTCCAATGCTTCTACAAAGTCTGCATCGTAGTGCATGGCTTCATCATCACCAGCATCTTTTTCAGCAACCTGTGCCTGGAAACGTTCAGCCTGATCGATTGGATCATTCAATTCCGAGAAGCCATTGGCCAACTCACGGCCACCGATGAAGAATTCAAAACGGTCGGTAATGTGTGAATTGTGATCATTACGGCGTGCCAATGGAGAAGTTTCCGCTGGATACTCGGTAATGAACGTCGGCTGACGTAATTTAGTTTCTACAGTTTCTTCAAATACCATCGTTTGCAGTTTGCCCAGACCAAAACCTGGCTTCACTTGCTCTTTCAATTCTTCCTGAAGGAATTTTGCCAAGAACTCACGGTCATTGACATTTTCAGGAGTAAATTGTGGGTTATTTTCCAAAATCGCATCGAACATTGAAATCTTCTTAAATGGTCCTTTAAAGCTATACACTTCATCGCCATAAGGCACGTCAGTCGTACCCAAGATATCAATTGCCAGACGTTCCAGCATTTGCTCGGTTAATTCCATCAAATCTTTGTAATCTGCATAAGCCTGATAGAATTCGATCATGGTGAATTCAGGGTTATGACGCGTAGAAACACCTTCGTTACGAAAGTTACGGTTAATTTCAAACACACGTTCAAAACCACCAACCACCAAACGTTTCAAGTAAAGCTCTGGCGCAATACGCAGGAACAATGACATGTCTAGTGCATTATGATGTGTTTCAAAAGGACGTGCTGATGCACCACCTGGAATCACATGCATCATTGGCGTTTCAACTTCCATATAGCGCTTTTCAGTCAGGAAGGCACGGATACCCGCCACAACTTTGGCACGAATTTCAAAAGTTTTACGTGTTTCTTCATTAACGATCAGGTCAAGATAACGTTTACGATACTTCACTTCAGTATCGTTCAGACCATGGAACTTGTCTGGAAGTGGACGCAATGATTTGGTCAGTAATTCAAAATGTTCGATATGTACATACAAATCGCCTTTACCCGAACGACCGATATAACCTTCGACTGCAATGATATCGCCAAGGTCCAGACCTTTAATGGTAGCCAGCACATCTTCAGCGAGTTCTTTACGCGCCACATACAGCTGGATACGACCTGTCATGTCCTGGATCACGATAAATGAACCACGGTTCAACATTACACGACCGGCAACTTTGACGTAGACCTTTTCGCCTGCTTCAATTTCTTCTTTAGATTTATCAGCGAACTGGTCTTGTAAATCCTGGGCATAATGCTCACGCTTAAAGGTATTCGGCCATGGGCTCTTACCTGTTTCTTGTGCCTGAGCTTCGATTTGCTTTAACTTGGCATGACGCTGTGCAATTAAATCGTTTTCGGAAATGATTTGTTCAGAAGTCGATTGAGCGTTAGTTTGCGTCATCTCTGCCTCGAATAAGATTAGTTAAAAAATAGAAGTTGCATAGAATAGCAGAAATCCTTCTCAAATCGTAGCGTAAACACTCTCAGGAACCGGCTTTTCTTTGGAAGAATCCACTATCCCGCTATTTACACCATTCGGTTCAGCCCGTCTGTCACTCTTTTAAATTGCCTTTCTTCAACCTTTTGCAACACCCTGCTGCTCTCATTTGGGATTAAAGTCTAAAACAGACAGGTCTTATATAAAATCATTGCACTGCAAAACTGCGGCTTAGACCAATAGCTAACTGCCTTGTATACCTAGACGTTCTACAATGACGCTCAGATTGAAGATGATGTGCCAATCAACAAATAACCAATATGGCATGTCCCATAAAAATGAGTAATGAACTATGTCTAAGATTTTGTTTTTACATGGCTTAGATTCCTCCAGAGAATCCACCAAGTTCCACGCCATTGAGGTGGTACACAAGTACTGTATCGATGTCGATTACCGAAATCTGAGCTATAGTTCGGTCGCCGAATTTTATCATGAGATGATTGAAACCATTAAACCGGATATTCTGGTCGGCCACAGTCTTGGCGGTTATTGGGCACTGAAAATGTCACAGGCGTATCAAATTCCCTGTGTAGTGGCCAATCCCATTTTGCAGCCGAACTTCCGCGATGACTATCCAGCCATTGGGCATCACGATTTACAGCATGATATTCCTCAGTTTGCCTATCTTGAGCTGGGCGATGAAGTTCTGGATATGCATGCGGTTCAGACACAACTTGAAGACTATATGCAAATTCAGGCAGTTGATGGCGGCCATCATCGTCTGGAACATCCTGAGCAAATTAACACACTGATTCAGGAAATCGAAGATCATTTTATCAGGCAATAAAAAAGCCCCACAATTTTGGGGCTTTTTTTTTAATTTATGACTTAAGCAACTGCCGCTTCAGGCTGAGATTTGTCGTCCAGTACTGACCAGATATCCAGGCCTAATTCAGCATGCAGGTCAGGAAGATCAAGGAAGATACTTGCACCAAGTACTTCATGTTGACATTTTTGAGCCAGTTCATTCACTGCTTTTAAGGTTCCACCGGTTGCCAGAACATCATCCACAATAATTACTTTCTGGGACTGAACGTTCGCAGACATTTCTAAACGATCCAGACCATATTCCAGGCTATAACCCACACCAACCACTGGAGGTGGCAATTTACCTGCTTTCCGCACCAACAATAAGCCTTTGCCTGTACGTTGTGCCAACAAGCTTGCCAACACAAAACCACGCGCTTCAACCGCAATAAAGCTTTCTACTTCTGCCAGTTTGTCAGCAGGAATGCTGGCAATCAAAGCGTCAGTCAATGGACCAATATTACTCATGAAAAGTGGGGTCAAATCAAAGAAGCAAATTCCTGGTTTTGGAAAATCTTGGACCGTACGAATGTGAGACCACAAAGAAGTAGACAAATTGCTCATGGGAGATCTTAAAAAAAGAAAAGGAATATGGGAATTTTAAACCTATTTGAGTAGAGCGGACAAGCCAAGCTGCCTAATAAAAACCCGACATTTAATGACAAGATATTGATTTTATTATATTGATTTATTTTAAAAATATTTAATCCAGACTTTACTGATTCTAAATTACCTAAAAACTCAAGTTTTTACTGCACGACTTTGGTCTATCCCACAAGATAAACGCTCATTTTTGCCATCCTCAGCTTTTGATCCTTTAATCGCCTGCGCCAGAAAAGCTGATTGGCGTGATTTTCAGATAAATGAGGAATGTGTCGTCTATTCTGCTGCTAATTTCGCTGATTAAGCTTTTATTCACTTTACTTTCTGAATAGAACTGCGTAAAAATTTAGCCAAATATGTTCACTGTTAAAAAGTCATATTCTTTTAGAGTCTTGCCTTTTATGGATTTTAAGCTGACGCCTACAGTTGCTCAGTTTTGGAGAGTTACATGAGAAAGTTTCAATGCATCGTATGTGGATGGATTTATGACGAGGCAGAAGGTTGGCCTCAAGACGGGATCGTGGCGGGCACCAAATGGGAAGATATCCCCGATGACTGGACCTGTCCAGATTGCGGCGTGTCTAAAGTCGATTTCGAAATGATCGAAGTCTAATCACGTCCAGTTAAAGGCCATATCCATTATGGTCTTTTTTTATGCCCTTCTATCATTTATACAGCATGGAGCTCTACCATATGGAAACAACTATGCATCCTATCGTCATTATTGGTTCAGGTATGGCGGGTTATGCCGTAGCACGTGAATTTCGTAAACTCAATCCAGAACATGAATTGCTGATGATCTGTGCGGATGATGCGGTCAATTACGCCAAACCGACGCTCTCCAATGCTTTGGCTGGCAATAAAGCACCTGAACAAATTCCACTAGGCGATGCCGCTAAGATGTCAGCACAGCTGAATATGCGCATTGAACAGCATACTTGGGTTAAGGCGATTCATCCGGAAGATCATCAACTGGTTTTGGAAAAAGATGGCCAAGAAAGCACGCAACATTATAGCAAACTGGTATTAGCCATCGGTGCCAATCCGGTACGTCTGGCGATTGCCGGTGATGCCAGCGATGACATTCATGTCGTCAACAATCTAAGTGATTATAAAACTTTCCGTAGCAACCTGGCAGCACGTGAAGACAAACGTGTGGTGATTTTAGGTGCAGGCCTGATTGGCTGTGAATTTGCCAATGACCTGCAAAATACCGATCATCAGGTTACAGTCATTGATTTGGCACCTCAGCCGCTTGGCCGTTTATTGCCAGAACATGTTGCTACTGCCTTCCAGAAGAATCTTGAAGAAACCGGCATTCACTTTGTCTTGGGCACAACAGTCGAAAAAGTCTCTCGTGCGGACAATGGTGATTATCTGGTCACGCTGGCCAACGGTCAGTCTTTGGTCGCTGATGTAGTGTTATCTGCGGTAGGCTTACAGCCGAATATTTCTTTGGCGAAACAGGCAGACGTACATACCAGTCGCGGAGTTTTGACCACCGCACAACTGGAAACCAACCAAGCCGACATCTATGCTGTAGGTGACTGTGCCGAGGTCAATGGAACTTTATTGCCTTATGTCATGCCGATCATGCAACAAGCCCGCGCTTTGGCAAAAACCTTAAACGGTGAACATACCGCTGTACATTATCCGGCTATGCCAGTGGCAGTCAAAACGCCTGCTGCACCTTTAACGGTATTACCTGCACCAGTTGATGTTGATGTCACCTGGGAAACTGAAGAGTTTGACGATGGCATGCTGGCTAAAGCGTTCGATGCTAACGGCACCTTACGTGGTTTCGTGCTTTTGGGCGCCACTGCAGCCAAACAGCGTCTGGCCTTGACCAAACAGGTTCCTGACTTGATTCCTGCTGCGGTTTAGAGGTTTAATAGCAAGGATATTTTTTAAACGAAATATCCTTTAATTAGGACAGCGACTATGTACAGCGCAGCACAGTTTAATCTTTCCCCTTATACCTCGTTCATGCATGAAACCAAGGTCGATCTTGGCAATGGGATCCAGCTACATGTCGAGGTTGGTGGAAATCCGGAACATCCCACCATTTTGCTGATTATGGGGCTGGGTGGGCAAATGCTGTACTGGCCTGACTTTTTCTGCAAATCACTGATTGACAATGGTTATCACATCATCCGTTTTGATAATCGTGATATTGGCCTGTCTTCAAAAGTCCATCACAAAGGTCCACGCCTGAATACCCTGAAAATGATGAGCCGTTTTGTACTGGGTCTGGGTAATCAGGGTGCACCTTATGATCTTTACGATATGGCTGAAGATGTCAGTCTGCTAATTGAAAAAATGCAGCTGGAACAGGTCTATGTGCTGGGTGCTTCGATGGGCGGTATGATTGCCCAGATTCTGGCCGCGCGTTATCCGGACAAAGTCAAAAAACTGGGCTTACTGTTTACCAGCAATAACCAGCCGATGTTGCCACCACCCTTTCCCAAGCAACTCTTTAGTTTGATTGACAAACCGGCTTCAACAGATGAAGATGGCATTGTTGATCATAGTTTGAAACTGTTTAAGATCATCGGCTCACCAGGTTATGTCAATCATCTGGAAGCGGTGCAGACCGCCCGTAAATTATATAAGCGAAGTTACTATCCTGCTGGTGTACTTCAACAGTTTTTAGCAATATTATGTACAGGCTCATTGCTGCAACTGGACAAGCAAATCAAACAAGAAACCCTGGTGGTCCATGGTTCTCGAGATCGATTGCTGCCTCCTAGCCATGGCAAGGCCGTTGCGAAAGCAATTTCAGGGGCTAAATTTGAATTAATTGATGGAATGGGGCATGATATCCCACCGCATTTTATTCCATATCTTAGCGAATTATTTGCTGATCATTTTAAATCATAAACATTAGGACACTATGGCTGCATTACCATCCCTAAGACAGCTGTCATACCTCGTAACACTGTCAGAGACGCTACACTTTACAGAAGCTGCTCGCCGCTCCTTTGTCACCCAGTCAACCTTGTCTGGCGGCATCATGGAGCTGGAGCGTTTACTCGGTGGCGTACTTGTTGAACGCGACCGCCAGAATGTTCGTTTAACGCCTCTTGGTGAACAAGTGGTTGCACGCGCACGTGTTCTACTGGCCGATGCTCAGGACCTAATGCGTTTAAGTCGTGAGATGAGTGAACCTTTAACCGGTGATCTACATCTCGGCGTCATTCCAACAATTGCACCTTTCCTATTGTCCCAGCTGCTGGATGAAGTGCATAAGCAATTACCAAAAATCCAGTTGCATCTGCATGAAGCGCAAAGTGAAAAGATTGTAGAAAAGCTGGAACATGGCAACCTGGATATGGTGGCTTTGGCATTGCCTTTCGACACCCGTGGTCTGAAAGTTGCTGAAATTGCCAAAGAGAATCTGTATCTGGTTTACCAAAAATCTGATCAGCATGCTGCACAAGCAAACTCTTTAGAAGATCTGGATCTGTCTCGCCTGATGTTACTTGAAGAAGGTCATTGCCTGCGTGATCATGCCTTGAGTGCCTGCCCGATTGGTGAGCGTAAAAATGATCACCGTTTAAAAGCCAGCTCACTGCCGACTTTAATCGAAATGGTGTCTGCAAATCTGGGCTTTACCCTGCTGCCTGAAATTGCGATCCATACCAATATGATTAAAGGCAATCCTGAGATTCAGGTAAAAGCGATCGATTCAGCCCCAAGTCGTACCCTGGCATTGGTAACCCGTAAAAGCACACCGCTGCAAAGCGAGTTTGATGTGCTATTACAGATTTTCCAGAAAATCACTCAGCACGATGCTGCCTGATCTATAGATAATAAAAAGGAGCACATGTTGCTCCTTTTTTATATCTTGAATTGAATGCATCCAGTCCGCCTAGAAACTTAGAATCTCTACATTTCAGCTAAATCACTATTCTTTGGGATAGGCATTTGCATCTGCCTGATTCACAGTATAGCTCTCTATCGCATCTACAGGATCGCGTTTTATTGGCTAGCCTTTTGCCTGCACCGGTTTTAGTGATTCGTTCACCGACTGGACTCGACCTGTCAAAAATCCAGACCGTGCTACAGCAACTCGGCTATCAGCCAGATATGCTGCTGTATGCGGACAATATACTGTCCGCACAATCCATGATTACTGAACATCTGCCTAATCTGATTCTTTATCATGCAGCAACAACTTCAGAGATCAGTTTGATTCATCAGCTGAAACAGCAAAGCTCAGATACACCTGTTATTGCCATATTCAATACGGATGCCATAGCACTCATCTATTCTGCTTTATTATCCGGAGCAGATAGCTATATGCAGCATCATGATTCATTACCGCAGTTCGCTGAGAGTCTAAAAATTGTCTTACGCGGCGGAGCCTACATTCATACTGAACTGGCAGACTATATCCTGCACCAGCCCATTGCTAAAACCTGTCTTAACCTCGCTGAATTGCAGTTATTAAAATTATTGAGTCAACATCAATCGCAAGCTGAACGACAAGATCAGCTCCAGATGAAGGACTATCAGATGTATAGTCGGGTCAAACACATCTATCGAAAACTGGTTAAACTCAGCTTGAACAGTTAAATTCTATGTTCGGAATAAAAAAGAGGCTGAATATTCAGCCTCTTTACATACTTAAACTTATTTAAACAGCTCTAACAGAATACGTTGTGCATTATGCGGTTTTTCACCTTCTTTGGGCTGTGCCCGCAGCCAAGTACCATCACCTTGCAATAACCAGGATTGCTGATTGTCTTTCAAGTAATTCAACAGACCTTGTTGATAGATGCGTTTTTTCAAGGCTTCATCTTCGACCGGGAAACAGGCCTCGACCCGATTAAACAGGTTACGATCCATCCAGTCTGCACTTGAGCAGTAAATACGAGAATTGCCATTATTGCTGAAATAATACACGCGGGTATGTTCCAGAAAACGTCCAACAATTGAACGCACCCGAATGTTTTCCGACAGACCCGGTAAACCCGGACGCAAACTGCAAATCGAGCGGATAATCAGGTCAATCTGCACCCCGGCCTGAGAGGCTTCATAGAGTTTGTTAATCAACTGCATTTCGGTCAGCGCATTGACTTTGACAATGATCTGCGCCGGTTTACCTGCTTGAGCATAGGCAATTTCATTATCGATATAGTTCAGTAACTGGGCATGTAAGGTAAACGGCGCATGCAGCAGCTTTTTCAGCTTGGCCATTTTCCCCATACCGGTCAGTTCCTGGAAAATACGATGCACATCTTCACATAGATCTTTATCCGTCGTTAATAGACCATAATCGGTATAGATTCGCGCATTGCCGGCATGATAGTTACCGGTACCCAGATGCACATAGCGTACCAGTTTATTATTTTCCCGGCGCACCACCAGAATCATCTTGGCGTGAGTCTTGTAACCGACAATGCCGTAGACCACGACTGCTCCCGCTTCTTGGAGGACATTGGCCACCGCAATATTGGATTCTTCATCGAAACGCGCACGCAATTCAATGACTGCAGTGACTTCCTTGCCATTGCGGGCAGCTTCAGCCAGTACCTGCACAATTTCAGAATCTGGCCCACTACGGTATAAGGTCTGCTTGATCGCCAGTACTTGCGGATCGCGTGCCGCTTCACGTAATAATGAAATGACCGGCGCAAAAGATTCAAATGGATGATGCAGCAAAATATCCTGTTTCTGCATCGCACTAAAAATATTTTCAGATTTTTTCAGTACTTTGGGAATGATCGGCGTATGCGAGTCATAACGTAAATGTGGACGCTTAAAGTTAGACAGCAAACGTGCCAGATTGACCGGGCCAGCAACTTTATAAAGCTGCTCGTCGTCCAGATCAAATTCATTGAGCAGATATTCATAAATATGCTGCGGACAATTTTCTGTCACTTCGAGACGTACCGCACGACCAAAACGGCGTGAACTGAGCTCGCCTTTGAGCGCCTTGGCCAGATCTTCGACATCTTCATTCAAGGCCAAATCGGCATTTCGAGTGACACGGAACTGATAACAGCCAGTCGCCGTCATCCCCGGGAACAGATCAGACACATGCTCATGAATAATCGCCGACAGCATCACATGATGTTCTTTTCCATCGGTCAGTTCATCCGGTAAACGCACCACGCGTGGCAGTGAACGCGGTGCAGGTACCACAGCCAGATCAATCTGACGGCCAAAGGCATCTTTCCCTTCCAGCGTGACAATAAAGTTCAGTGATTTATTCACCAGTCGCGGGAATGGATGCGCTGGGTCTAGGCTGATTGGCGTGAGGACGGGAGCCACCTGCTCCTGAAAATATTTTTTGACCCAGGCAGATTGTGCTGGGGTCAATTCACCACGGCGCAAGAAGCAAATATCTTCCTCACGCAATTTTGGCAAAATTTCTTCATTTAAAATACGGTATTGACGTTCAATGGCGGCATGCGCCGTTTTAGAAATCTGTTCTAAAACCTGCTTTGGAGTCAAGCCATCCGGACTCCGGCTTTCATTGTCCAGATCCAGTTGTTCCATCATCCCGGCGACCCGGATTTCAAAAAACTCGTCCAGATTACGCGAGAAAATCAACAGGAAATTCATGCGTTCGAGCAATGGATGTAAAGGATCGACAGCCTGTTCCAGGACACGTAAATGGAAGTCTAGGATAGACAGTTCACGATTAATATAACGATCATTATATGTATATTCGGGCTGTGCTGAAGTTGTGCTGGCTGCCGTATTCATATCAAACCTATGCGGATTTAAAATTGTGCTTATCGCTCCAAGTATGCTTCAAATTGATGACAATTTCATAAAAAAAAGCCCAAATAATTGGGCTTTCTCTTCAAATCATCAATTAAGGTAATTCTGCATAACGCATATAGCGCTGAATCATCCGTTTACGTGCATTTAATGCAGAGGAATTGCGATGATCCTGGAAGTATTTCGGATTGGTGAGAATGGCCGCCAGAAAGATGGCTTGATCCCGGGTCAGGCTTTGCGCGGTTTTACCAAAATAATGTTTGGCCGCCGCTTCAACGCCGTAAATATTGTCCCCGAACTCGATCGAGTTTAAATAGACTTCCAGAATCCGTTCTTTCGACCACATGCGTTCCATCATCCAGGTCGCGACCGCCTCCTGACCTTTACGCACAAATGAACGCTTGTTGACGAGGAACAGGTTTTTCGCCAATTGCTGGGAGATTGTCGAACCACCGGCCACTACACGGCCCTGATTTCTGTTTTTATTCAGCGCAGTTTGAATCCCGTCCCAGTCAAAACCATGGTGATGAATAAATTTTCCATCTTCTGCAGTGACGATGGCACGTTTCAGATTCAGACTGATTTCGTCATAGGGACGCCACTGATGCTGAATCGCTTTGGAAGGTTCTGTCCAGTAATCAATCCGCATCATCATGGTGGTATTCACCGGATTGGTTCGCCACCAGGCCAGACTGGCAAAGATCCACAATTGAACCAGTAGAATCACACTGACGATGACGAGCATCGTGCGGATCAGAAAGGCTTTCATGTCAGTGCGTTACTCCTGAAAATTTAATTTTTCGTGTTAAGCTTATTCGAAATATACAATCACAGCAAAAAAATAGCATGTCTGAATACTCTCCCCCTGTCGAACATCGCAAACTTGAAATGCATCTCTGGTGGATCACCGCCATTTTAATCGGGATCAATGTTGGATTATTTGGCTGGCAAGCCATGCATGGCATGGATGTTAGCCAGCCGAGTACCCGAGACGCTATTCTCTGGGGTGCCGATTATGCACCTTTAACCTATTTAGCGGAACCCATGCGCTTGTTTAGCAGCATGTTTTTTCATTTTGGCCTGATTCACCTGATGTTGAATATGTGGGCCTTGTATATTTTTGGTAGTGTTGCCGAACAGCTGTTTGGCCGGATGTATTTTATTGGCCTGTATGTGTGTGCCGGATTAATGGGCAGCCTGCTCAGTGGCTATATGAACATTCAAGACAGCTATAGCTTGATCCAAGGCGGTGTGGCCAATCCGGATTTATTGCCTGCGGTCAGTGCCGGCGCATCTGGTGCTGTGATGGGACTCGGGGCTTCACTGACAGTGCTAGCCTTATTGCCAATGCTGCCACAGCAACGTTTTATTCTGGATAAAAAAACCCTGGTGATGGTGATGGGTCTAAACCTCGCGCTGGGCTTTATGATCAGTGGAATCAACAATGCCGCACATATTGGCGGCATGCTGATGGGGGCTTTTCTCACCTTGCTCTGGTACATCGGGCAAAAAATGCAGCGTAGCCACCTGTTCAATCTGATTGCCTTGATTGTCGGGTTCGGCCTTTGTGTGCTGCTTTATCAACATAACTTGGCCTTACTCGAACCCATTCGCCCACTGTGGCAAGAGATTCTGGAAATGATGCAACAGCAACTAAAACTTTAACTCTCAGCCAGTTTAAAAATCACGGAGATGAATCTTATTGATTCATCTCACGCAAGCTTTGTAAGGGTGGAATCTCTGACAGATAACTCAGGCGATAACGGCCAATCAGCGCACATAAAGTGGTCATAAAGATCGGCAAGATAATCCAGATTTCCCAATGCGGCTGAATCATTAAATCCATTTTATAACTGGCAATCGCACTGATCACTTCGGCAAACAGGCAGGAAACTATTCCGGCAAACAGCCCAATAAAACCAATTTCCAGACTCATCATGGTTTTCAGTTTCTGCTTGGAACTACCGAATGATCGAAGCAAAGCCACTTCACGTTTGCGCTCATCCATCAACAGGTTCAGACAGGCCATCAGTACCAGAAAACCGGAAATGCTGACCAGTACTGCCAGAATGGTCACGATTTGCACTAGCACATTCACAATGCGTTTGATCTCCTCCAGAATCAGGCTGACATCAATAAACACCGTGTTGGAAAATTGCTGGATCACAGACACCAGTTTGCCTTTATCTGTTTCCGGGACATAAAAACTGCCCAGATAACTGCCGGCATTGGCATCCATGCTATTCGGTGCAAAGATAAAGAAGAAATTCGGGCTAAAACTTTCCCATTCGACGGTTCTTAGATTAACGACTTTAGCTTCCAGTATCCCTTCCGGCAGGCTGAAACTGAGTTTATCTCCAATCTTGATCCCTAACTCTTCAGCAGTATTGGCTTCGACCGATACGGTGCCGACTTGTTTTAATACCGCGTCACCACTGACAATCACATTATCCTGAGGATAGCGGTTTGACTGGGTCAGATTCAGTTCACGTCTTAAGGTATTGCTGCTTTTCACCAGTTCCTCGGCAAAAGGCTGATCATTTTTGGCGACCAGACGCCCACGGACATTTGGATACAGTGGCGTGCTTTTCCAGCCATTCTGCTCAAGTTGAGCTTTCAGGTCTGGCATATCAAAAGGCGGTAAACCATAAACAAACTGGTTCGGTGTACCTTCCGGTAACTGTTGCTGCCAGCGATCCAGCAGATCAGTACGCAAGACTGCCAAGACTGTAATCAGGCTCAAGCCCAAGGCTAAAGCCGTAATCTGCAAAGCAGTCTGAGAAGGTGTGCGTACATAGGCTGACAGATTCAACTTCATATTCCGCAGCAGTTTCAACATCCCCCATACCGTCAGATACAGCACTGCACATAACACAATAATCGCGCCAATCACCCAGGCGGTCAGCAGCAAGTTTTCAGTCAAAATCACACTAAAAATAATCAGGCTGAGCGTTCCAGTCAGCAGCATCCACAGCATGGATTGCACTGATTTTTCCTGCTGGCGAATCACCCGAATCGGTGGTGTATTCAGCAGTTGCAATAAACTTGGCATCACAAAACCGAGTAGCACCACGGCACTGGTCAGCATCGCCACCGGCAATGGTCCCAGCAACATTACTAGGGCTGAAAATTCAATCTGTAAATTTGGAATCAGCTGCAACATCAACTGTAACAGGCCATAACCCAGACTGATCCCGACCACGGTACCAATTAGCATGGCAATTAACAGTACCATCCCGAGTAAAGCCAGATAAGCTGACAGAATCTGCTGCTTGGTGGCACCGATACAACGCATCAAGGCAATATGATCCTGATTCTGCTGCACATAGCGCTGCGCGGTTAAGGCTATGGCAATCCCGCATAATAGAATGGTCAGAATATTGGCCAGTTGCAGGAAAGTGTCCAGATTGGCGATTGGCTTCATCAAGCGGGTATTGCCTTCACTGGCATTGCGTAACCTGAGACTGCTTTGCTCCTCAAACTCCTGTCCTTGTACTTCCGCTGGCGTTTCAGCCGAGCCGTTTGCTGACTTGACCTGCTGCTTGAATAAGGCTTCATATTGTTGGGTATCGTCTGGACGGCCAGCCATGAGTAAGCGATATTCAATCCGACTCCCCACCTGAATGGCATTGGTTCGTGCCACATCTGCTTGGGAAATAATCACCGTTGGTGAAAATCCGGAAAATCCAAGTTCCTGATTGGAGTCCTGTTCAATCTTGGCGGTGACTTTAAACGCCGCATCGGCAATATTGAGCTGATCCCCCAATTTGACTTTGAGCAAATCCATGGCTCGTGGACTGAGCCAGATTTCACCAGATTGAATCGACTTTTTTGCCGGTTGCACCCGCAGTTCGCCACGCAAAGGAAAAGCCTGATCAATGGCTTTGACATTGACCATGACAAACTGCGCATCGGTATAGGCCATACTGCTAAAGAAAGTGACTTCTGACTGCTTTAAATCCAGCTGCTTGGCCTGATCGCGCCACTGCTCCGGCAAAGGCTCATTATCTGAAAGCACTAGATCACCGGCCAGCATTTCTGCTGCCTGCAAGGCGACTGCATTTTGGATCTGCTCGTTACTAAACTTGAGTGCAGTAGTCGCACTGATCGCCAGCGTTAAGGCAATAATCAGCAGATAAATTCCGGTGGTTTTAAAGCTTTGCGTCAGTAAGGGACGAAATAATGGATTCATTTCATCCTCCACTCGGATGTTCAATCAGCTCGCCATTCAGCAGTTCAAAATGCCGCTGACACTGCTGTGCCAGTTTGCGATCATGCGTGACCAGCACCAAAGTCGTCCCCAGTTCCTGGTTTAGTTGAAAGAGTAGTTGTTCAATTTCTCTGGCCGTTTCACCATCGAGATTGCCTGTAGGTTCATCGGCAAAAATGATTTTTGGTTCACTGACCAGTGCACGAGCGATGGCTACACGCTGTTGTTCACCGCCAGATAGGACTTTTGGCGTTTGCTGCGCCTGTCGATCCAGACCCACTTTATGCAACAGAGCCAAGGCTTTTTGCTCGGCTTCTGCATATTTAAAGCCGGGCTGCAGGCGCAGTGGCAGCATTACATTTTCAAGTGCAGTCAGGTGCGGTAAGAGCTGAAAAGACTGAAAGACAAACCCGATATTTCTTAAACGTACCAGTGCACGTTGTTCTTCATCCAAGCTAGAGACCGATTCGCCACAGACCATAAGCTGACCTGAACTCGCCTGATCCAGTGTCGCCAGAATACCCAGTAATGTGGATTTTCCGGAACCGGAACGACCGGTAATTGCCACTTGTTCTCCGGCCTGAATATCCAGATCAAGATCCTCAAAAATGGTGAGCTGTTTTTGTGAAAGTTGTATCTTTTGTGTCAATTTCTGGGCAGAAATAATAGCCTGTGGCATGATGGTCGAATCGTTGCTGCTTTGAATCATACGTGTCCTATATGAAAGATCTTAATCAGAAAACTCGGCTATTGCCTTACTTTTTTTTGCTCAGTCTGTGCCTGATACCACTCGGGGTCTCAGCAAAGACAATTATGATTTTAGGTGATAGTTTAAGTGCAGGTTATGGTATCCAGCCCCAGCAGGGTTGGGTACATTTATTACAAAAGCGTTTAGAGCAACAGTATCCGAAACAGCATAAAGTGGTCAATGCAAGTGTCAGTGGCGAAACCACCAGCGGAGCACTGGCCAGACTACCTAAACTGTTACAGACGCATCGTCCAGACCTTGTGGTGATTGAGTTAGGTGGCAATGATGGCTTGCGTGGACAACCACCGCAAATGATTCAAAAAAATTTAGCCAGCCTGATTCAGCAGAGCCAGAAAGCCAAGGCCAAGGTCATTGTATTTGGCATAAAGATGCCGCCTAATTACGGGCAGGCCTATAGCAAGGCGTTTGAAAATAATTATAAAGTGGTCAGTCAGCAATATAAGGTGAAATTATTGCCTTTCTTTATGCAAGGTGTCGCCGGTAATAAAACCCTGATGCAAAAGGATCTGATTCATCCAAATGCCAAAGCACAGACGATTCTGTTAAATAATGCTTATCCATACATTAAAGGCGCTTTATAAAGCGCCTTTAACTTATTTTAGAATATATTTAGATGAATCGTGATTAGAAATCGAAGAATGTCACTTCACCAGTTTCCAGTGAATATTCAGCACCCACGACTTTTAGTTTTCCTTGTCCAATCAGGTTTTCCAGAACGGCTGAACCGTGACGCAACTGATTCACCGAAGCAAATACGTTGGAACGTACTGCATGCTTGGACAATTTTGCCAAGTCATTTTTCAGTTCAGTTTGCATTAAAGTTTCAACTGAAGGACGTACGCGGTTCACAATCGACATCAGGTTTGCCGATGGGGGGCAATCTGGACACATCAAGGTATCAATAGTCGCTTTAATCGCACCACAGTGACTGTGACCTAACACCACCACAATCGCGCAATCATAACGTGCCGCGGCAAATTCAACACTGCCGACCTGTGAGGGTGCAACAATATTACCTGCAACACGAATCACAAAAAGATCGCCGAGACCCTGATCAAAAACCATTTCGGCTGGAACGCGCGAATCTGAACATCCCAAGACAATCGCAAACGGATTCTGATCCTCTGCCATTTCTGCGCGCTGTTGGTGGCTAAGTTGTTTTGGATGCGTGGTATCGCCACTGACAAAACGTTGGTTACCCTGTCTAAGACGTTCTAAAGCTTCTTGAGCTGTGAGCATTCTTTTCTATCACCGATGGTTTTAGTTGCAATATCTTACTGCCAGTTTTTTTGAATGTCACTTGCAAAAAATCTTAGCTGATTAAATTTTTAGCATTTATCTAATTTCATTTCTGCAGGGAATTTATGCGTAATACATCACATTTTCCAGTCATTTAATGCAATCTAGCAAAAAACTAATGGGTGACAAGCGCAAAGATTGATTTAAAATAGAATGAAGAATAATGTTTTTATTTGAATGAAAATTGCAAATTTATAACATGGAAGTATTTTGATTGAGCAATTTGCTCACTGGGTTTGTTTTGGGGAATGGCCAATGAAGAAAATAATAAAATTGCGCTCGAAAATGATCTGTTCAGCCGTAGTTGCCTTAAGCATGGCATTACCGGGCCTGACACATGCTCAAATACTGTTTAGCCAGAAAAATGAAACATCTGCCAAAGTCTTGCAGCAGCATCTGTTGCAGGAACGCAGCCTTGCCGGTCTCAAATCCAAGACCCTCAAAATTGGCGAGGTCACCTGGAGCTATAGCGAAGGCGGTGCCAAGAACAAACCATCTATTCTACTGATTCATGGTCTGGCCGGCACGCGCGACAACTGGAACCGGGTCGCCCAGTTTCTGACGCCCTATTATCATGTCATTATTCCGGATCTGCCAAGCAACGGCGACACCAAAGTTCCGGACAATTTTGATGTTTCTGTGCCCAATGTGACCTCTCAACTGCGTTTGTTCCTTGAAACCTTAAATGTGGACGAAAATTTACACATTGCCGGCCACTCTCTGGGTGGATCGATTGCTACGGTGTATGCTTCACAATATCCTTTCGATACGCAAAGTCTTTTTTTAATCAATAGTGCTGGTCTTTACAAAATGGGGAATACGTCCTATACCAAAGATCCTCAAGCCTTAAAAGACCTGATCGTCAGCAAACCTGGTGATCTTCAAGATGTTTCCAAACAGCTGATGCAGAATCCGCCAGTGATTCCTTATCAGTTACGGCATGCACAGGAAAAACTGTTGATTTCACGCGCTGAACAAACCAGCAAATCGATTGATCAGGTGGTGATGCTGAACCGGATTTATACACCGGAAACCTTTGCCCGCCTGACCCGTACGGTAGAAGCACCCACCTTGATTTTATGGGGCAGACAGGATCGAATCATTAATGTCGAAGTAGTCAAAGAACTACATGCCCTGCTGAAACGTGCCGAGAAACCAGTGATTTTAAATAATGTCGGGCATATGCCGATTCTTGAAGCAGAAAAACAGGTTGCACAACATTATTTGCCTTTTCTGGCCAAGACGCAGACCCTAAAAAACCCGCTTGCTGATAAACTCATTCCTTTAAATTAAGTTTCAGAGATGCTATGCAGAAACACCCGATGATTGAGCAGTTGATCGATGCTCAACTTGATTTTCTCGATCAGGCATTTTCTCAATCTGAAACGATTCAAAGCGAGTTTCATGCATTTTATTTATGGTTGCGTAAACAGACGCTAAAAGAGCTGTGGAGCTGTGAACTGATCAATCAGCTTTTGCAAAAACAGATTCTTGGTACTGCCGCCAGCAGCTTTCTGATTGAACAGATTGCCGAGCATATCCGTTTTGCCCTGGTCCATCCGGCCAATGATACCACCACGATTGCCGATCTGATTCCAGTATTGACCATAGACAAGATCGCCCAGTATGTGGCCAGCAAAAGTGGCCATCGGCAGCGTCTGATTAAAACCATAGTGAATAATCCGGCATTTTCCGCCATGATTACCCAATTGATCCAGCATTCCATTCAGGATTATCTGGATAACTCCATGATTGCCAAAAGCGTACCCGGGGTTTCCCGCTTTATGAAAATGGGCAAATCGGTACTGGAAAATGTCACCGATACCAACCTCGATAGCACCATTGCGCGTTATCTGCAAAAAAACATTCTAAAGCTCAGCCAGATGAGTGAGCATGTGCTGAACCAGCATTTTGACGACGAGAAACTCTATCATTTTCAGGCCAATCTCTGGCATAAAATCAAAGACATGCCAGTATCGGTCTTGAAGAATTATATTGAGCTGCAGGACCTGAATCAGACGGTCGGCTTAGGTCATGATATCTGGGATCATATACGTCAGACAGACTATCTGCAGCAGCAAGTGCATGACGGAATTCATACCTGGTATGTCCGCAATCAGGAACATACCTTTGATCAGTTATTACGTGATTTGAATATTGATGAAGCGCTAATTCAGAATGAATTGCAGCAACTGCTCAGTCCGGTAATCCAGCAGATGGTTTCTCAAGGCCATTTACGTGAGCGTGCACGCAAATATCTGGAACAATTTTATTATCATGAAGATACTTTGAAAATTCTTAAGATTTAAATAAAAAAGCCGCTATAAAGCGGCTTTTTTTGTCTGCTTAGATTAGAAATTATAGGTTAATCCGGCAAATACTTGCTGACGATCCAGATAATAATCATTTGAAGCATTTGACAGTTTTTTATCAAATAAATTATTTAACCCGGCCCGAACAGTGACTTGGTCATTCACCTCATAATTTGCAGACAGATTAAATACGGTATGTGGCTTTTGCATCACCACTGTATCTTCAGCACTTGCCGTATATTGCTCACCGGTATATTGCGCTGCAAGTTCCAAGGAAAGTGGATCAGTTGGCGTCCAGTTGAGTGCACTATAAACTGACAACTCTGGAATCGTTGAGAGATTCTTACCTGTGACTAAGTTTTTCGATTCAAAATAATAAGTTGCATTGGTTTTCCAGCTCAAACTATCTAAAAGTGGTAATGCTATACTTGCTTCCAAGCCTCGTACACGCGCTTTTTCAGCATTTTGATATTGTGTCCACCACACACCATTAATTTCGCCTAAAGCACGATATTCAATTTTATTTTTAAAATCTGTGTGGAAATAGGTTAAACCGAGATCAAAGTCATTTTGAGCAAAATTAAATCCAATTTCATAGTTAGTACTTTCTTCAGGCTGCAAGTCTGCATTACCAGCCATATAACATCCGCCCGACACATAACCCAAAGGCTTAAGTGATGTACATCCATTCCCCCCTGAACGAGTCGCGGCACCTGCAGTATTCTCTTTTAATGAAGGTGCTCTAAAGCCCTGAGCAACACCGCCTTTGACGGTCAATGCTTCATTTGGTTGCAGCACCAGATAAGCACGAGGACTATTATGTGTACCAAATTTATCGTGATGATCAAAACGGTTCCCCAGTGTTAAATGCACTTGATCATTAAAAATAATTTTATCTTCAATAAACAGCGCCCAAGTATCTCCTTCTAGCTCTGAACCATATTCATTTCCGTCATAACTTGGAATAGAAAGCCCAATATTACGTGTATTGATCAACTCTTCTGATTTCCACTGGCCTCCCACTGTAGCGATATGCTCAACACCTAACTGAAACGGAATATTGAGATTACCCTCTACAATGCTTTCCTTGGATTTTTGTGTGGTCGGCCCCGTCTCTGTCACCTGACTTTGATCATAATCATTATAGTAAGCAGTAATTTTTGAATCACCAAAAGCCCACTTGGCATCATGTGACAAGGAAATTGAACGATGTTCTAACTCTGACGGGCCCCAAGATAATACGGCCTGTTCTTGGCCATCCACCACCTGTGATGTGGTAGACGGGTTGTCTTGCTGTAACCCATAGCCCAGTTCTAAAGACAGGCTATGAATATCATTCGGCGTATAATCAAATTTTAAATTCGCATTTTGATCACGACTACCCGATTGTCCTGTTGCCTTATTTCCCGCCATTCCAGGAATATTACGATCAGAAATTTGATAGCCTTGATCCGCTTCCTGTTCAGTGATCCCGACTGTGGCACGCATACCTAGCGTATCGGTTAAAGGGCCATATCCGACTAGTCCTGATTGGATCGTTCGGCCCAAATCAGAAGATGTGGTGGGCACGGTATGGTTTAAGGTAAAAGACCCTCCCCATTCTGAAGGGATTTTTTTGGTAATGATATTGATCACTCCACCCATCGCATCAGAGCCATATAAAGAAGACATTGGCCCACGTACGACCTCAATGCGTTCAATCATTTCTGGTCTCACCCAGTTTAGATCTTGATGACCCAAGTTTGCACGATAATTGGTATCTCTGGACGAACCTACACGTTTTCCATCAATTAAGATAAGTGTGTAATTTTCAGGCATGCCACGTAATTGAATTTTTGAGCCAGCACCATTTGAACTAAGCCCCCCTGTTACCCCAGGTACACGTTTTAAAATATCTGCCAAGCTTGAAACAGGTTGTTTTTGAATTTCTTCGGCAGTAATGACACTAATTGAAGCTAGCGCAGATTTAACATCCACTGCCTGCCCACTCGCAGTCACCACAATCGTTTGTAACTTGGTCGTCTCAGACTGCAATACGCCTTCTTTTTCTTCAGTAACTTGATCTTGTGCTTGTACTGAAACAGTCATTGCTGTGAATACGGCAAAAGCTAAAGTTGTTTTTAAGAATGGCTTATTCATACCTTGTGCGCCCCAATATTTATGAAGAAATCATGTTTATTCGGTTGCGAAGTGTAACAGCTTCTCAATTTAATACAATTAATATTGATAATTATTATCATTAACATTCACTGGTTTTTTAAGCCAGATATAAAAAAACCTCGAAATTTCGAGGTTTTTTTATATGCGATAAATGAACTGTTATATAGAACAGCTTATTTCATATACGCACCTTCAGACTGACTATGATCCGTTTCATCAACGACATTCATCAATTCAGGAATATGCTGTTTTAGCGTTGTTTCTACACCTTGTTTCAAAGTGATATCAATCGCTGAACAGCCCTGGCAACCACCACCAAATTTAAGTACAGCGGTTAAACCTTTTTCAGGGTCTTCTTTGACTTCAACCAGTGCACAGTTACCGCCATGGCCTGCTAGGCCCGGGTTAATTTCAGACTGCAATACATAGGTAATACGCTCTTCTACCGATGCATCTGGCCCTACGCGTGGCACTTTGGAATTCGGTGCACGGAAAGTCAACTGACCACCAAAACGGTCTTTGTTGTAGTCAATCACGGCATCGAGTAAATACGGAATAGATGGCGAGTCGATAAAAGCAGGGAAATCAGGATATTCCTGCTTATAATCTGTCGGTACAACTTCATCAGGTGCACTATAGGCCATGCAACATTCAGCGCGAGGAGTACCCGGATGCTCTACAAAAACACGCACACCAATACCCGGGGTGTTCTGTTTATCCAGTAGATCCTTTAAATACTCTTGTGCTGTTGGTGTAATCAATAAGTTGGGAATTTCACCAACAACTGGAGTGCTGCTGTTCTCAGTCGACATAACAATAATTTCCTCAAGCTCAAGCGGCCATTTTAACTGAAGATGCGGGGTAATTTTTAAAAATCAACTAAAATTGTCGGATTTATTATAAAAGTACAACTTTAGCTTAATTTTAATGGCATGATAATTGGCAAATAGGCACCCTTAGAATCATTTATATGCTTGATTTACCTTTTAATCATACCGTGACCATTATTCTGATCACCTGTATTGTGTCATTTATTGCTTTCTCCAAAGAGACGGTGATGAATCGCCTGATTTTCTGGCCACCGGCACTGCAACGTGGACAATATGACCGCTTTATTACGCATGGCTTTATTCATGCGGATGGAGCTCATCTCTTGTTTAACATGATTACCCTGTTCTTCTTCGGCAGCGTGATTGAAAGCTTTTATCGTCAATATCTGTATGACCTGGGTTTTATCCTGTTTTACCTCGGTGGTCTGATCGCAGCGATTCTGCCAAGTTACCTGAAGCATAAAAATGATGCGCGCTGGGCCAGTCTAGGTGCTTCCGGTGCAGTCTCGGCTGTACTTTTTGCCTATATTCTGTTTGAACCTTGGAAGTTGATCTTTGTGTTCTTCATTCCGGTTCCTGCCATTATTTTTGCTGTGCTGTATGTAGCTTATAGCATCTGGTCAGGCAAAAAAGGCAATAGCACCATTAATCATAGCGCGCATTTATGGGGAGCGGCTTACGGGGTGGTCATGACGATTATTCTGGAGCCACGCCTGATTCCGCATTTCCTGAATAAACTGATGCAGGTTCCGTTTTAATCAGGTTTTTTAAATATTGAAGGAATAAAGCTACATATGAGTTAAGCCTCATATTTCTGCTGAAAATGGATAAGAGAGCTACTGCTCTCTTATTCGTTTGAAACATCTCGTAATATATTAGAAAGTGATGATGTCACTTAATGCCAATCTTGGACTGAATTTTGCAGCGATAATGTATACATCTGTATATTAATTACTATCATTCTCGAGATATTTTGCATGTCCATTACACCAGACGGTCTTCAATTTCCTCTTCAGTCTCCGCAACAAAAACCAAGTAGCTCCAAAGCAGGACGCGCGATCATCGCAGCAGCCTTAGCCAATGTCGATTCACACAGTTCTCAACAGGCACAATCAGAAAAAAACTGGCGCAAACACTACACAGTACATTTTAAGCAACTGGTCGAACAGGGACTGAGTTCTCCTGAAGCCAGCTTGAAAATTGCTGAAGATGGATTGGCAAAGGCCCATCAGACTTTTGAATTTTACCGTGATGGTCAAAAGTATGTATTGCAAGATGCCTTAACTCTGCCCGCTGAACAACTACATACATTCAAACTCACAGGTAGCAGTAAAGCTGTACCAGAATGGTATGTGCCTTACCACGGTCAAAAGCTGCAAGGTGATGCCTTATTGGAGCAGATTGAGCGCTGGGAAAGCCAAGGCATCGTGGAAACCAGTCATGCCAATGCCCTGCGTGAATGTGTGGTACATCCTGAATGGTTTGACTTGTCAGATCGGACGGCGGTGCTGTTTGGTGCAGCATCTGAAGCCGGTCCTCTGACCTGGCTGGCGAAATGGAAAGCCAATATTGTAGCGATTGATCTGCCGAATACCCGTGTATGGGGCAAGATTGTTGATACCATCAACCAAGGCAATGCCACGCTGTATGCGCCATGTACTGAAGACCTGCCTACTGATACTTCACTTGATATTTTAAAAGAAAAACTGGGGGCGAATTTGCTGACCCAGATTCCTGAAATTGCCAAATGGTTATTACAGTTCGAGCAGGATCTGGATCTGGCTGCAATTGCCTATCTGGATGGTGAAAAGCATGTTCGGGTCTCCATGGCGATGGATGCCATCATGCAGCATGTCAGCCAGCAAAAAGCTAATACCAGCCTGATGTACATGTGTACGCCGACCGATGTTTATGCGGTTCCGAGTGAAGTGATTGAAGCGTCAAAAGTAAAATATACTGAACGCTCCAAGGCACAGGCAATCATCTCCAAAGGTGTTTCCACTTTAAGCCGCAAACATTTTTTCCAGAAAAATGCGCATGAACTGATTCAGTCTGGTGATCAGGCATATGGCATTTGTGACTGTCTAGTAGTTGAACAAGGCCCGAACTATGCGCTGGCAAAACGTATCCAGCAATGGCGTGCCACCTTGGCTCGCGCTCAAGGCCAACGGGTCAGTATCAATATTGCGCCTTCGACGACCACCTATTCCGTGACCAAGAATCCGCTATTAAAAGCCGCATTTAACGGTGCCAGCCTGTTTGATGTTGAAGCTTTCGCGCCTGAAACCACCAATGCGATTATGGCGGCACTATGGATTCATGATCTGCGTAATCCGGAATCGGTGGCCAATCCTGAAGTAAAACTCAACCATCCGCTTGAATTGATGATGCATGGCGCGAATCATGGTGGTTTGTGGCGGGTTGCTTATCTGGCGCGTACTGCATTGCCTTTTGCTGCGCTGTATGGTTTTGCAACGGAGAAGTTGCCAAAAGGATTATTAAGTAAGTTGAAGAAGTAATTTAGTTCCTTCTTTCGAGACTTCTTCTACGTTAGATAAACTTTTATTTAATGTTTATCCCCTCACCCTTGCGAAGCAGTGCTTCTCATCTCCCAAAGGGAGAGGGAGCTTCCCCAATGGATTCAAATGAGTATTAAGCATCTAAAGAAACGTTTTTTAATAAAATGAATACTATTCAAATTAAACTCGCTTTATTTGAATAAATAATGTAATTCCCTCTCCTGAGCAAGTTTTAAAGCACCGCTTTTAAATCGAAGCGCAAGTGAGGGTCAGAGAGAGGTAAAAATCACCTATAAAAAAAGCTGCTCTAGAGCAGCTTTTTTTATGTCTAAATAACTTAGAACACTTTTAACAGTACCCAATACAAACCGCCTGACAGGCAGATCGTTGCTGGCAAGGTAAATATCCAAGCAGACAGAATAGTTTTCACCATCTGGAAGTTCAGACCTGACTTGTTCGCCACCATGGTACCTGCTACTGCAGAGTTCAATACATGGGTAGTAGATACCGGCATACCAAAGCCATCTGCCGCCGCAATGGTCGACATCGCAACAAGTTCGGCAGACATACCCTGACCATAAGTCATATGCTGTTTACCAATACGCTCACCGACAGTCACGACAATACGCTTCCAGCCGACCATCGTACCCAGACCGAGTGCCAAGGCTGTCGCCACTTTTACCCAGGTCGGGATGTATTGCAGGAATGAATCCAGATTGTCACGGTATTCATCCACTGTTTTTTCCTGCGCAGCACTCATTGCCGGTAAAGCTTCTGCTTTATCCAGACGCTTAAATGCTGTAGTGCTCAGATACATGTCATTACGGAATTCAGATACTTGAGCTTCAGGAACATCCTTGATGCTGGTATAGCTACCGACTTTCTCACCCAGATGATCCGTCAAGCTTGCCAATGCAGGCACGACTTCAGGGGTAATTTCCTTGGTCTGAATGTACTTGGTAATGACATCACGGGCTTGTTCATCCGGAATATCCTGATGATTTGGATAGATCACATCCGCTGTTTGTGCAGATAACTGACCAAAAGATTGAATATGTTGTGCATCCAGATTCTTGTTCAGCGAGTACGCCAACGGTACACAGCCGATCAGAATCAGCATGATCAGGCCCATACCTTTTTGACCGTCATTTGAACCATGGGCAAAACTCACCCCAGTACAGGTAAAGATCAGCATGGCACGAATCAATGGTGGCGGTGGCTTGTTACCTTCAGGTGGCTGGAACAATTCCAGTTGACGCTTGAAGATTTTTTTCACCAGCAGGAACACAATTGCAGCAAATGCAAAACCGATTAAAGGCGAGAATAATAGCGCCTTACCGACTTTCATGACTTGCTCCATGTCTATACCTGAAGCGCCAGTACCGGCATTCAGAATATAGTTCATGATGCCCACACCCAGAATCGAACCGATCAGGGTATGTGAACTGGATGCCGGAATACCGAGGAACCAGGTTCCCAGATTCCAGAGAATTGCCGCGATCAGCATGGCAAAAACCATGGCAAAACCTGCTCCGGAGCCGACATTCATGATCAGCTCGACTGGCAATAACGCAATAATGCCGTAAGCGACCGCACCACTGGCGACCATAACCCCAAGGAAATTACAGAAGCCGGCCCACATCACTGCGACAGGAGCTGAAAGTGCATTGGTATAAATGACTGTGGCCACAGCATTGGCGGTATCGTGAAAGCCATTGACGAACTCAAAGCTCAACGCAATAAAAAGTGCCGTCGCTAACAAAATAACTGAATACAAGCCCAAGGCCGGTACATGCGCTAAATCTGCAGACAACTGGAAGCCGATATAAATCAGCGTAGTGATAATAAGAGTCAGGAACACCGGCATAAAGAATTTCGGTGTTGGCACATGAACATTGGTCGACTTTTGGGAAGCCGACCCGTGTGCTGAATCTACGGGAGTTTGATTAGGATTCATGCAAGCAGGAATAGAGGATTCAAGAATCCCCATATTGTTCAGTTAAATTGTGACAATTATATGACAAACTGCTGTCATATGAAGCAATTATTTGGATTTTCTTGCTGCTATTCGTCCTGTTTAATTCCGACTAAAACACTAGATTTTGATTTTATATATCAATTACTTAAGAGAGGATTCCAGCTTATTTAAGCTTAGCAACCGCACATATTTTGCTACCAAAACGATTCATGCCCTACCTGTCATCAAGCAGAGCAAAAGTTTCATTTGCACAGCATAAGCCATCAATATGATAATTTCATGAATGAAAGCATCAGCTTAATTTTCTGATCCTGTTTCTTGTCTGTAAGGCATCGAATCAGATTCGAGATTGCATTATTTTCTGATCCGCATGTTAAAACTTGTTGTTTTTCTAGATGACTTATCAAATTTTCATATCATGCTTATCCATCATTCTGAGCAATCTCAGCAGAAATCAGCCAACTAATCTGCTAAGATTAGCGTCGTTTTTTTTGATTTCTGCTGAGAAAGTTTGAATGTCTACACTTACCACTTTAAAAGAACTTCTTGCCAAAAGAATTTTAATTATCGATGGTGCGATGGGTACCATGATCCAGCGCCATAAACTGGAAGAAGCCGATTATCGTGGTGAGCGTTTTGCTGACTGGGCCTATGATCTCAAAGGTAATAATGATTTGCTGGTGCTGACTCAGCCACAAATCATTCAAGGCATTCATGAAGCTTACTTGGAAGCTGGCGCCGACATTATTGAAACCAACACCTTTAACGGTACCCGCGTTTCAATGTCGGATTACCACATGGAAGATCTGGTTCCCGAGATTAACCGTGAAGCAGCGCGTCTGGCCAAAGAAGCCTGTGCCAAATATTCAACGCCTGAAAAACCACGCTTTGTAGCCGGTGTGATTGGTCCGACATCGCGTACCACTTCTATTTCTCCAAACGTGAATGATCCGGCGTTCCGTAACATCACTTTTGATGCACTCAAAGTTGACTATATTGAATCGACCAAGGCCTTGATCGAAGGTGGTGCAGACATCATCCTGATCGAAACTGTGTTCGATACTTTAAATGCCAAAGCTGCCATCTTTGCAGTAAAAGAAGTCTTTAAAGAATTAGGCTATGAACTGCCAATCATGATTTCAGGTACGATCACGGATGCATCAGGTCGTACATTGACTGGTCAAACCGCTGAAGCCTTCTGGAACTCGATGCGCCATGCAGAGCCGTTATCTATCGGCTTTAACTGTGCCCTAGGTGCAGATGCGATGCGCCCACACGTGAAAACCGTGTCTGACGTTGCCGATACCTTTGTTTCAGCACATCCAAACGCTGGCTTGCCAAATGCCTTTGGTGGTTATGATGAAACACCTGAAGAAACTGCGGCCTTCATTAAAGAATTTGCTGAAAGTGGCTTAATTAATATTACCGGTGGTTGCTGTGGTACTACGCCGGATCATATCCGCGCGATTGCAAATGCTGTTGCAGGCATTACCCCTCGTCAAATTCCTGAAATTGAACCGGCGTGTCGTTTAAGCGGTTTAGAGCCATTTAACATCACCAAAGATTCACTGTTTGTGAACGTGGGTGAACGTACCAACGTCACCGGTTCGAAAAAATTCCTGCGTCTGATTCGTGAAGAAAACTTCGCCGAAGCGCTTGATGTTGCCCGTCAACAGGTTGAAGCCGGTGCACAAATCATTGACATCAACATGGATGAAGGTATGCTCGATTCACAAGGTGCGATGGTGCATTTCCTGAATCTGATTGCTTCTGAGCCGGATATTTCACGTGTACCAATCATGCTGGATTCTTCTAAATGGGAGATTATCGAAGCAGGCCTGAAATGTGTGCAAGGTAAAGCCGTGGTGAACTCGATTTCCCTGAAAGAAGGTCATGACGAGTTTGTCGAACGTGCCCGCCTCTGCCGTCAATATGGTGCTGCGGTGATCGTGATGGCATTTGATGAAGATGGTCAGGCCGATACAGCTGCGCGCAAAAAAGAAATCTGTAAGCGTTCATATGATGTTCTGGTGAATGAAGTGGGCTTCCCCTCTGAAGATATTATCTTTGACCCGAACGTCTTTGCGATTGCGACCGGTATTGAAGAACACAACAACTATGGCGTGGACTTTATTGAAGCGACTGGCTGGATTAAACAGAACCTGCCAAATGCGATGATTTCTGGTGGTGTGTCGAACGTATCGTTCTCGTTCCGTGGTAACGAACCGGTACGTGAAGCGATTCACTCGGTGTTCCTGTACCATGCCATTCAGCAAGGCATGACTATGGGTATTGTAAATGCCGGTCAGATGGCGATTTACGATGACATCGATAAAGAATTGAAAGAAGCGGTTGAAGATGTTGTTTTAAACCAGAACCAGGGTGAAAGCGGTCAGGAAGCAACCGAAAAACTACTTGCGGTTGCTGAAAAATACCGTGGTCAAAGTGGTACGCAAAAAGCCGAAGAAAATCTGGAATGGCGTAATGAGTCTGTTGAAAAACGGCTTGAATATGCATTGGTAAAAGGCATCACGACTTATATCGACCAGGATACTGAAGAAGCTCGTTTAAACTCTACACGTCCACTGGATGTGATTGAAGGTCCATTGATGGCGGGTATGAACGTAGTCGGCGATCTGTTCGGTGCCGGTAAAATGTTCTTGCCACAAGTAGTCAAATCTGCACGTGTGATGAAACAGGCTGTAGCGTGGTTGAACCCGTTCATTGAGGCCGAGAAAACCCAAGCTGAAGCTAAAGGTAAAATCCTGCTGGCTACGGTGAAAGGTGATGTACACGACATCGGTAAAAACATCGTTGGCGTAGTATTAGGCTGTAATGGTTATGACATCGTGGATCTGGGCGTGATGGTGCCATGCGAGAAGATTCTGCAAACTGCGATTGATGAAAAAGTCGATATCATCGGTTTGTCTGGTCTGATCACGCCGTCTCTGGATGAAATGGTCTTTGTTGCCAAAGAAATGCAGCGCAAAGGCTTTAACATTCCACTGATGATTGGTGGTGCGACGACTTCTAAAGCGCATACCGCAGTGAAAATCTCACCGCAATATCATAATGATGGCGTGCTTTATACCGCGGATGCTTCGCGTGCTGTGGGTGTAGCAACGCAGTTGCTCTCTCCTGAAATGAAACCAAAACTTTTGGCTGACTATGCAGCGGATTATGAAAAAATTCGTACCCGTCTTGCGAACAAGCAACCGAAAGCGGCGAAATTGTCTTATCAAGAGTCAGTCGAAAACGGCTTCAAGATCGATTTCGACAAGAATGCACCGGTTAAACCAAACTTCATTGGTTCAGAAACCTTTACCAATTATCCGCTTGAAGCTTTGGTGGAATATTTTGACTGGACACCGTTCTTTATTTCCTGGAGTCTAGCGGGCAAATTCCCGAAAATCCTAGAAGATGAAGTGGTGGGTGAAGCCGCGCGTGACTTGTATGAACAAGCACAAGCAATGCTGAAAGACATTATCGAAAACAAACGTTTCGATGCGCGTGCAACCTTCAGTATTTACCCTGCAAACCGTGTCGCAGCAGATACCGTTGCGGTGACTGATGCAAATGGCAATGTAACACACAGCTTTGAGCACCTTCGTCAGCAGTCTGACAAAGTCACAGGTAAAGCAAACTACTCTTTGGCTGACTTTATTGCCCCTAAAGATGTGGCGCAGGATTACTTGGGTGGTTTTACCGTGTCGATCTTTGGTGCGGAAGAACTTTCTCAAGAATACAAAGCCAAAGGTGATGACTATAACGCGATTATGGTTCAAGCTTTGGGCGACCGTTTTGCAGAAGCATTTGCAGAACACTTGCACCAACGTATTCGTAAAGAGTTCTGGGGCTACCAGGCAGACGAACAGCTTTCTAATGAAGAATTGATCAAAGAGAAATATGTCGGTATTCGTCCTGCACCGGGCTACCCTGCTTGTCCTGAACATTCTGAAAAAGCGCCGCTGTTTGATTGGTTAGGTACGACTGATAAGATCGGAACTTACTTAACTAGTAGTTTTGCAATGTGGCCACCTTCATCAGTCAGTGGTTTCTACTATGCAAACCCTGAAACTGAATACTTTAACGTGGGTAAAATCTCTGGCGATCAGTTGGAAGATTATGCGAAGCGTAAAGGTTGGACGTTAGATGAGGCGAAACGTTGGTTAGCGCCGAATTTGGATGATTCTGTGGTTTAATCCCCCTCCTTGCGAAGCGATGCTTCTCACCTTTGATAAAGGGGAAGAATCCATTCGTATCGAATATGAAAAATCCCCTCTTATGAGGGGATCTTTAACTGAATCAGGCAAAATTTACTTAATTTAAGATAAAAATGAGTATAAACAGTACCAAATTCGCTATTAACATTGTTTCTAATTTTAAAAAAAACAATAATCTGAATAAGATCAAAGGGGGAGAAATTGCTCTTTTTCGCTCACTACTTTGGTCTTTTAAAAATGCTACTCAGAAAAATGTATATATAGAAGAACATCACGGAACTAATCATCAGGTTACATTCACAGGTAATGGTACTTACGCTCGATCCTCTGCCAGATGTGAGTTATCCGATCTTCTTCTTATTTCATTTAACTCAAGAGAAGCTAGATTAACTTATTTACAGGCAAAGTATGAGAATACAATAGTATCCGATGTTCAAACTCATAAATGGAAAGCCAACCTAGAGCAGTGGTTTTTATTAAATCAATTACCACTAATAAAAGGCTATGGCAAATTCAACCCTCCTGCTGATTTATTAAATTCTGCTAAACTAAAATCGATTGGTTCATTTGGTTTTTTCCATAAAGATTTATCTGGGGACTTTGATCTATATTATGCAAGTGCAGAACATTTATCTTTACCAATCACTTATACTCAAAGATCAGGAAAATTATTTGTTAATCGAACTTCTTTGAACTCGCATTTATTACGTCAATTTGTTGGATTTTCAGAAAAAGAATGCTTAGAAGCTACTAGTTTACATAATTTTTTAGTTCAACTATATAACTTACAAGTGGGTACCCCTATACACATTAATAATTCAATCTCTAGATGGATTATTAGTAATTTAAAATCTCTTCCTAATTCATCATTGGTTAATGATTTACTAAAAGTTATCGATATAAATCATGATACTCCTTTAGATAATCAAATTCCTAAAAACTTTAACTACGAATTAAATTTTGGTGCAAAAAAAATCCTACTAATTCGAGTTAATGATGAAAGTATATTTTAAATTTATTTTCAATCACCAAATTGGCAGCAGGACAGTAAAAATCCACAATGTAATTCAAAATCGGCTTTTGCCTATAAAACTGTAAACCCAAGATTTGCTTGTTACGAAGCCGTGACCACAACAACTTTTCAGCGTCGGTCATGTTATTGCGTAAATCTCGCGAGGCTTGTTTTAAATTTTTATTGTAGGGTTTCATTTTTTATTCTCTTTTTTGAATCTCCCCTAGCCCCTCTTTAGAAAAGGGGGACTTCATGAATCCAAAGCCACCATCCAATTCGCGACAAGTCCCCCTTTAACAAAGGGGGATTTAGGGGGATTCTTATCATAAATATATACATCAAAAACCGCCCCTTTTCTAACCCATCAAACCCTAAATCATCCGTTTTTACATTTTTAATTCAGCAATCTCAATAACTTTCCATAATAATAAGACTTTAGACATCTCCCAGAATACGTGAAGGCCCTCCTCCATGAAAAAACTCCTCAACAACCCTGAAAACCTGGTTGTCGAAATGTGCAAAGGCTTTGTACTAGCACACCCTGAACTGAGCTTTAACGAATCTTATAAAATCATCTCAAGAAAAGAAAAACACAACAATGTTGCACTGATCAGTGGCGGTGGTAGCGGTCACGAACCAGCACATGCAGGCTTTGTTGGTGCAGGCATGTTAGATGCTGCCGTATGTGGCGATGTCTTTGCCTCACCTTCGCAAATTCAGGTCTATAAAGCACTCCAACACGTCGCAACAGACAAAGGCGTGCTCATGATCATTAAAAACTATTCTGGCGATATGATGAATTTCCAGAATGGTGCAGCTTTAGCTATAGAAGATGGCATTAAAGTCGATTATGTAAAAGTAGCAGATGATATTGCAGTCAAGGACAGCCTCTACACGGTCGGCCGTCGTGGCGTGGCGGGTACTGTATTTGTACATAAAATTGCAGGTGCAGCAGCGTCAAAAGGTTTAGAGCTTGCGGAAGTCAAAGTTGTGGCTCAAAAAGCAGCGGATAACGTGATTAGTCTTGGTTTCGCCTATAGCTCGTGTACCGTTCCTGCCAAAGGCACACCCACCTTCACCTTGGCGAATGATGAAATGGAATACGGCGTCGGCATCCACGGCGAACCCGGCATTCGTCGTGAAAAAATCCTGCCATCCAAGGAGCTGGCACAACGTATTGTCGATGACCTATTCCTCGATCGTCCTGACATGCAAGAAGTTGCTGTTCTAGTGAACGGCTTTGGTTCAACACCAATGCAAGAGCTGTATGTCTTTAATAACGATGTGTGCGAACATTTGGCGCGCAAAGGCATCAAGATTTACCGTACATTTGTTGGCAACTACATGACCAGTATCGACATGAATGGTGCATCGGTCTCATTACTTGCTGTGGATGATGAACTGAAAACCTATCTGGATGCGGAAGCCAATACCCCTGCCTTAAAGCTTGATGGCTCACCTGCACTACCATTTGAATTTGCAGCACAAGATGCAGCAGCAAAACAAACCGCCAATACCGAAGTTGAAACCCAAGCAGAACATGCTGAAATTCAGAACGAGCAATTCACGATTGAAAACATGCGTTATGTGGTCGATGTGATGGCGGCCTGCATCATCAAAAACGAAGTGCCATTCTGCGAGCTGGATGCCCATGCAGGTGACGGCGATTTTGGTATGAGCGTCGCCAAAGGCTTTAAACAACTGAAACGCGAATGGCAAAGCCTGATTCAAGCGCAGCACATGGATGAATTCCTGCTGAATAGTTCCATGATTATTATGGAACATTGTGGCGGTGCGTCAGGGCCAATTTGGGGTTCTGCTTTCCGTTCAGCCAGCAAAGCCATTCAGGGGAAACAAACCCTAAGCGTGGCAGATTTTGCCGAGATGCTGCAAGCTGCGGTTAAAGGTATTCAAGTGACTGGTGAGCGTTCATTTGGTCGTGGTGCTGTGGTCGGTGACAAAACCCTGATTGATGCACTTGTACCTTGCGCAGACTCTTGGTCAGCCAATACCGACAAGACGTTTAAAGAAAACTTTGTCTTGGGTGCAGAGGCTGCGGTAAAAGGTGCAGAATCTACCAAAGACATCGTAGCGCGTATGGGCCGTGCCGGTACAGTCGGTGATCGTAGCTTAGGTTATCCAGATGCTGGTGCACATGGCTTAGGCGTGATCTTTACGGACATTGCCGAGCATATTAAATAAACTTTTCAAGATTTGAAAAGAGCCTCGACACTGTTCGGGGCTTTTTTATATTTCATTTCTTCTACTGAGTAAGTTTAAAAGCACAAATAATGAAAGGCATACTCATCCCTATAAGTATGGCTTAACTAAACTTCTCTAAATAGCGCTCTAACTCTTCTGTCACCACTACCCGCTTATTGCCTTTCACCTGTTCCTCACCCAATACGCCTTCTGAGTCAATGACCACCACTTTGTGCCCATTCGCTTGTAAACGTTTGACACCTTCAAATAACATGCGTGCACCCACATCATGAATCAAAGTCAAATTGGTCAGGTCTATGACTATACGTGTTTGAGCGTCTGGCTCATCCTGCAAAATTCGCAGCAACATTTCGGATTCTGTAAATTGCAATACACCGCGCAGCTCATACACGACAATGTCATTGTTCTTACCTACAGTATAACGACTTTGCAAAATGGTCTGTGCCGATGGCGTCCCTTCCATCAGATGCAAGCCCATGTCACGTGACAAACGCTCAAAAATATCTACCCCACGTACACTATGCCCATGCTCATCAATTTTAGGAGAAAAAACCACAATTCCCACCTGCCCAGGCAATACCCCGATAATTCCGCCCGATACACCACTTTTGGCAGGAATGCCCACCGTCGTCAGCCAGTCACCCGCCGCATCATACATGCCACAGGTCATCATCACGCTGAGCACTTGGCGCACCACATCACGCTCTAGCAGCTGTTTGCCCGTTTTGGCCTGAACAACGCCATTGGCGAGCACACTACAGATATTTGCCAGATCTTTGACCGTCACTTTAATCGCACATTGCTTGATGTATCCATTGACGATTTCCACAGGATCCGAATCAAGCACACCTACAGTACGCAGCATATAGCCAATCGATAGGTTCCGGAATGCAGTTTTGACTTCCGACTTATATACCTGCTTGTCGAATTCCAGTTGACGGCCTGCCAGCTCACTTAAAAAACGGCGCAAGCATTCCGCACGTGAAATGCCTTTTTGTACCGGAATCAAAGAATGCGTGGTGATCGCACCCGAGTTAATCATTGGATTTTTCGGAAGATTGGTTTCTTTATCCAGTGAAATCTGATTAAAAGCCTCTCCTGAAGGTTCAACGCCGACCTTTTCCAGTACTGCTGGAATTCCCAAATGCTGTAATGCCAAGGCATAGGCAAAAGGCTTGGACATCGACTGCATGGTAAATTCGGTTTCATCATCTCCCGTGGAATAAATCGTGCCATCCACCGTAGTCAGCGCCAAAGCGAACTTGTTTGGATCTACCGCTGCCAGTTCAGGGATATAATCAGCCAAAGCGCCCTGATCATTATCATGACAGACCGTTAATACATGCTGGAGATAATCGGGCACCGGGGTTTTCATCGAATGAGCTTATTCCAATTCACTATTATTTTTAATTAACATACCGGCTTTTGGCTTAAGTACCAGAGTGAAAAGGTAATTTTCTGCATATCAATGTTATCGGCTGCATTCCCTGTACGGGCAATCCTCCAGAAATGAATGGCATTTTTAAGTTTTGTTATTTTTATTGATGTTTTAAGAGACATAAAAAAGGGCGCTCCTGCCCTTTTTTACTCTGGGTGATTTATTTTACCTTGGTCTTGCGAATCATTTTGTACAGCACCTTGGGTGAAATACGCGAAACCAGCACGCCAAGTTTTTCTTTCTTGCCACCAATCACAATATATTCTTCGCCACACTGCAAGGCTTGTACGCTTTGACGGGCAAAATCCTCTGCTGACAACCCATTTTCAATCGCTTCATCCTGCTTAGCTTGCGGTTTGCCTTCCCCATTTAAAGCATTAAACGACACATTGGTTTGAACAAAGCCAGGGAAAATCACCGAGACTTGAACGCCCCGATCAGCAACTTCAGCACGCAAACTATTGGCCCACATATGAATCGCTGCTTTGGCTGCGGAATAGGATGCGCGATACTGCGTGCCCAGCAAACCTGCCACACTGGAAATAAATACAATACGACCAGATTTTTGTTTCAGAAACGTCGGCAATACCATTTTGGTGAGAAACACCTGCGAGAAATAATCGACTTCCATAATGGCGCGTTCAGTCTGCATGGTGGTGTCCCGAATCAGGGCGCGCTGACTCAGACCGGCATTATTAATCAGCCAGTCAATCCGGCCTTTTTGTTGCAAAACCTGTTCATAAGCATGACGAACCTGACTTTCATCCGTAATATCAGCCGTAATAGAAATATGCTGATCCGGATGAGCAAGGCTGTGGCGAACATTTTCCAGTTCTTCATGCCGGCGTGCAGTCAGTACCACTTGTGCCCCAAGTGCAGCGCATTGCTGTGCAATCGCCTTGCCAATCCCTGAAGATGCGCCGGTAATCCAGACCACTTTTCCATTTAAGTCTTCAACTTTCGCCATGAAATCCTCTTTCCCTTGTTTTAATGAATATGGTGCTGCATTTCATCTTCCAGAAATGCCAGCAAATGCTCAAAATAATAACTCATCGTATCGGCATCATAGATGCTACCGAGCTTGTCAAAACGTTTATAGCCTAACTGGGTGGTTAAATGAATCACCCCATTCAAGGTTTTATCGACCACCACATTAAATTTCAACATTTTTTTCGGTTCACGGATCAGATGTGTCACCCCTTGATCGACCACCTGAGTAAAGGCTTTTAAAGCGGGTGATACATATTGATGATTACCATTTTTCATCTGGTCAATACAGCCGAGCAACTCCATCACCAGCAATTTTTCCACCGGATATCGAACAAAAGCATCGCCGTGATGCTCATAGGTCATACGATGCAAATAGTTCACCATAGGCATCAGCCGCTCATTGCCAAACAGCGAAACCGACCACGGCATATATTTACGGGTGTTATGCATAATCTGCTGAATCACTTTTTCTGACTCACTGTCCGGTGACTTGGCCAGCTGCACCACCTGACCAAAAATCTGGTCAATAATTTCACAGGCCATATCGGCCAGATTTTCACCTAAGGGTCTGGCAAGACTGTCTCGCTCGCCCGCATTTAATCTGGAATGGAGGTCTTTAAAGCGCTGATGGGTTTCGGGCTGAAGCTTCAGGGAAATGCTATAGCTCATCTTATTATCCTTTTTGATATGCTGCGATGAGTCGCGTTTTTTTATCGTTCTATCATACGATGAGTTGCTATACATGCCAATTGGCTAAAGTTTGCATTTGGTTAAGCTGCCGCATGCACTATTTTTTTTGCTACAATAGATCCAATTTTTCATTCACTTTTGATCTGTTTAGACTATGACTGACTCAGCGCAAAATATCGCGACAACCTACGATCCGACCGAGATCGAGAAAAAATGGTACCAAACTTGGGAAGAGCGTGGTTACTTTAAGCCGTCTGAAAAAGGCGAATCTTTCTGTATCATGATTCCGCCACCAAACGTCACTGGTAGCCTGCACATGGGTCATGGTTTCAACAATGCCATCATGGATGCCTTGACGCGTTTCAACCGTATGTCTGGTAAAAATACGCTTTGGCAACCGGGTACTGACCACGCAGGTATTGCAACGCAAATGGTGGTTGAGCGTCAGCTGGGTGCACAAGGGATTAGCCGTCATGACCTGGGTCGTGAAAAGTTCATCGAAAAAGTCTGGGAATGGAAAGAACAGTCTGGCGGTAACATTACCCGTCAAATCCGTCGCTTAGGTTCTTCGGTTGACTGGTCACGTGAACGCTTCACGATGGATGATGGTTTATCAAACGCAGTAAAAGAAGTGTTTGTAAAACTTCACGAAGAAGGCCTGATCTACCGCGGCAAACGTCTGGTGAACTGGGATCCAAAACTGCAAACTGCCCTTTCTGACCTGGAAGTTGAGTCTGATAAAGAAGAAGCAGGTTCATTGTGGCACTTCAAATATTTCTTTGAAGATAAGTCACTCCGCACGCACGATGGTAAAGATCACATCGTAGTTGCAACGACGCGTCCTGAAACATTATTGGGTGATACTGCGGTTGCGGTTGCACTGGATGATGAACGTTATGCTGATCTAGTAGGTAAAAATATAATCTTACCAATCACAGGTCGTGCAGTTCCAATCGTAAAAGACGAATATGTAGACAAAGAATTCGGTACAGGCTGTGTAAAAATCACCCCTGCACACGACTTCAATGACTATGAAGTGGGTAAACGTTGCGAATTGCCAATCATCAACATTTTCAACAAAAATGCTGAAGTGTTGGCTGAGTTTGAATACATCGCGAAAGCGGGCGAGCAAATTTCTAAAACTATTCCTGCACCTAGCGAATATGTTGGTTTAGAACGTTTTGAAGCACGTAAGAAGATCGTTGAACAAGCTGAAACTGAAGGCTGGTTAGATCAGATCCAACCTTACACATTAAAACCACCTCGTGGTGACCGTTCAGGCGTGATTGTTGAGCCTCTATTGACAGATCAATGGTATGTAAAAATTGCACCGCTTGCGAAACCTGCGATTGAAGCGGTGCAGGATGGTCGCATTAAGTTTGTGCCTGAACAGTACAACAACATGTACATGGCGTGGATGAACAACATTCAAGACTGGTGTATCTCGCGTCAATTGTGGTGGGGTCACCGTATCCCTGCTTGGTACGATGCGGAAGGCAATGTATATGTTGGCCGTGATGAAGCTGAAGTTCGGGCGAAAAACAACATCCCTGCCGATGTTCAATTAAACCAAGACGAAGACGTATTGGATACATGGTTCTCTTCAGGTCTTTGGACATTCTCAACTTTAGGTTGGACTGGCGACGAAGCGAAAGACAAAGCCAACTACTTCCTGAATACCTTCCACCCGACTGATGTGCTTGTCACTGGTTTTGACATCATCTTCTTCTGGGTGGCACGTATGATCATGCTGACCATGCACTTCATGAAGAATGAAGATGGTACGCCACAAGTGCCATTTAAAACTGTGTACGTTCACGGTTTGGTACGTGATGGCGAAGGTCAGAAGATGTCTAAATCTAAGGGTAACGTACTTGATCCATTAGACTTGATTGATGGTGTGGATCTTGAAACCTTAGTACAAAAACGTACAACAGGTTTGATGAACCCGAAACAAGCAGCGAAGATTGAAAAATCAACCCGTAAAGAATTCCCTGAAGGTATTCAATCTTACGGTACAGACGCGGTTCGTTTCACCTTCTGTGCGCTTGCCAACACTGGTCGTGACATCAAGTTCGACATGAAACGTGTTGAAGGTTACCGTAATTTTGCCAACAAAATCTGGAACGCAACCCGTTTCGTGATGATGAATGTTGAAGGTCAAACGGTTGGTCAAACTGCACGTCCTGATCTTTGGGAATTACCTGAACAGTGGATCGTGAGCCGTCTACAAAAAGCGACTGCTGCGGTACAAACTGCGTTTGCAACGTATCGTTTAGACTTGGCTGCACAAGCAATTTACGAGTTCATCTGGAATGAATACTGTGACTGGTATGTAGAGCTGACTAAACCAGTTCTGAATGATGAAAACGTATCTGAAGAGCGTAAAGCTGAAGTTCGTCGTGTTCTTCTTTCGGTAATGGAAGCGTCTTTACGTCTTGCGCATCCGTTGATGCCGTACTTAACTGAAGAAATCTGGCAAACGCTTGCACCTAAACTTGGCATTACTGGCGAAACCATCATGCTTGCGCAGTACCCTGTTGCTGATGAAGCGTTGATGAACGACCAAGCTGAAGCAGATATGCAATGGCTTCAAGGTTTGATTGGTGCGGTACGTAACATCCGTGGTGAAATGGGTCTAGGTAATGCGCGTTTATTACCAGTTCTTCTGCAAAACACCACCGAAGCTGAAAAAGCACAGATCACTCGTATTGAAGCATTGTTTAAAGCATTGGCGAAAGTAGAAAGCATCACCTTCTTGGCTGATGGCGAGCAACCACCATTGTCTTCTTCTTCTGTAGTGGGTCACGTATCTGTTTACGTTCCAATGAAGGGCTTGATTGACCCGAAAGCGGAATTGGGTCGTCTGCAAAAAGACTTAGACAAGGTTCAAAAACAGCATGATCAAATTGCCAATAAACTTTCTAACGAAGGTTTCGTTGCAAAAGCACCTGCGGCTGTGGTTGAAGGCGAAAAAGTAAAACTTGCTGAGTTTGCTGATCAGTTAGCGAAAATTAAAGCGAATATGGAGCAAATTGCGGCGCTGTAATGCTGTAGTTTGATTCAAAAAAATCCCCTCTTAATGAGGGGATTTTTTTATTCTTTAAGTCTAAAGGGATTGTCTGTTAGTTTAACTTTTGGATTTCCTTTAAGCTGTAAAGATAAAATCTCTTTTGTTAAACAAACTGATTTTTTTTCCAAAGCTTTACCTATATATACATTTGTCAAATAATCTTCAATTTTTAGTGGATAGTTAATATAGGTCTTCGCAGATTCAAAATCAGCTTCTACTTTCGTATCTGATAGTGAACAAATTTCTAAAATCCTACATTCCTGTTCTTCTTGAAAGGCAAAATGTTTGAACAAAAATCTAATAGGCTGAATTAAATGATTTATGTGTTTAAGTAATTTTATTTTTTCTAAATCTAATTCGCTTACAATTACTTCCATATCCATTAATATTTTACTTAAGACTTTTTCAGTTTTAGTAATTTTTTCATTATAAGAAACCCACATATCCTCAATCTCTTGTTGAGATTTAGCCTTTTCTCCGCTACTAAATTCTTGATAAAATGAAAACTTATTTCTTTTAGCTAATTCAATATGTTTTGAAATAGGATCAATATAAACACAACGGAATAGTGGTAAACCTTTACTTTTTTGGTCATCATATCTATTGGTCATTTTTGAAAAGAAATTTTTATTTACTACCAAACTCAAACCTGTGCATTCTTTTTCTTCTAACTTCCCATAAAGTCTAAACTGATTTAAAGAATTATGATTAAAAGTGAAACATGCAAGAAAACTTTGTTCATAATTCAATTCATCTCTAAATTTTTTCAATCCAAAAATATCAAAGAACAGTTCCCCCTCTTTAGGATCATTCATAAACTCAGTGGATGATAATCTAATCTGAGTTTTTCCATTTACCAATAATCTTGCAACATTAACATCGGTGAAATGAGCCACTTTTCTTTCGATTTCATCATCGAATTCAACATTCAGTAAATATAAAAATCGAAGTACTAGAAAAGAAAAAATTAAAAGTAAGAACTTATCATCTTCATTATCTAAATTTTCTATTTCTTCAAAATACGAAATATTAATAAAGTACTCGAGATTCCAAACACTTGACTTTATAACTTTATCAAAAGTTGCCTCAAACTTATCAATTAAATTATCACTAACTTTATTCTTATAAAAAATATAAGCTAAATACGATTGAAAATAAGTTATATGATTAATACTCTTATCAAAGCTTTCTAAAATTTCTTTTGCTTTTTTAAATTTTTTCTTTTTTAGTAACAATCTAATAAATAGCAGTTTATTATAACCAATAATTGATTGGGCAGCGCGATATTCAACTGCTCGATCACCTTCTGATTTCAAATGATCCTTAACATATTCTTTTAATATATCTTCGGAGAAAGTAAATTTTTCTTCTAAATCCATCAAATCACTTTTGTTATCAATAGATTCCAATTCATCTTGAAAATAAGTCAAGTTTTCTATAACTTTTTCCTTACTAGCCAATTTAGCCCCCTATTTTAATCTTATAAAAAATAATAATACAAATTAAACCACTAACAATAAAGGAATTTTTGAAAAGTCTGAAATATATTTTTCTAGAACCCTATAAAATATAGTCCATTCAGCATCATATTCAATCGCATCATCCATTCCATGCTGACTGCCATCTAATTCAATCACCAAACTGATTTCATGACAGTAAAAATCGACAATATAGGGTTTGATCACATGCTGACGACGAAATTTAAGATTCATAAAACGCTTGGCATGAAGTATTCGCCACATGAGTTGTTCTGCATCGGTGGCGGTGTGGCGCATAGATTTGGCAAAGATAAGTAGTTGGGGATCGAGTTTTTTGTTCATGGGATTTTGTTTTTATTATTTTGCGGGAGGATAACAGATTTTCATAACCTATCCCTAACCCTCACTTGCGCTTTGTTTTAAAGCAGTGCTTTAAAACTTGCTCAGGAGAGGGAACTTTCATTTTGGATTCGATGAAATTATAAAATCACGTGCAGCACCCTCTCCCTATGGGATGAGAGGCACTGCTTCGCAAGGAGTGAGGGAAATTAAAGAACTTGATGCTCTATCAACATCTCTACCCCACTCACCTTCTTCATATACTTCAACCGTTCTTTCTCCCCTTTTAACTGCTTTTTCATCGCTGAAGTATCTGCATCCACCTGCTTATATAAATCGGTAATTTTCACCTTGCCTATATGGCCTTTTTTATTCCAGCTCAACGATTGAATAATTTCTTCCATTTGACCATCCAGTTTCTGGCTTTGCATATCTAAAGCCAGTTGATAAAAATTTAGCTGCTCGGCACTTAACCCTTTTTGTGAAACACCCCGATTTTGCTCAATCTGGATTTGTAATTTCAGTAAATAAAATAAATCTTGCGCTGCATAAGCCTCATTCGCGCGTTGCAGTAACTCAGTCTTTTCTACTTTTTTAGTTTTATCTGGTTCACGATCCGGGTGAATGGTTGCAGCAATTTTTAAATACACTGTTTTTAAAGACTGCTCTGCCAACTTCGCAGCCTGTTCCAGTTTTTCCTGCTGGCGTTTAAGCTTGGCTTGCTCTCGTGCCTGACTGTACTTTTCCCTATCCCATTCTCTAAAATCTTCAGGTGCCACCTGATCCGAAGTATCGTCATCAGCAAAGAACAGCTCAACATCCTTTATGCTTTGCTTTTTGTTTTTTCTGGCTTGGCTATGTTCAATATGCTGTTGATAGTAATTATAAATTTCCTTAACAATCTCGGCCTGTTGTTTTGATAAAGATTGGGAGTCGGTTAAATAAGCCGCAAGATACTGGATTTTAACATCTAGCTGCGTCGCCTCGGTCTTGGAAAATTCTGCCTCATGCAAATGCTTCCATAACTGTTCCAGTTGCTGAAACAGCACTGTATGTAACTCATGATAGACCGGCATCAAGGTTTGACAGGTATATTGCTGAATCTGTTCCTGCGCCTGCTGCCACTGCTTCAGTTCAAGCTGCTGCTGTTCAATTTTATCAATCAGACGGTTCAGCTTTCTCTGCTGCGGTGAAAGCTCAATATTGGGCTGAACAGTGGTTTTCAAATCAAAAGACATAGCAAACATGCAAAGCAAATAAATGCTATTTTATCTCTAAAACTTTTAAGTGACTGCTGATTTACTGCAAATAAACGAAGCAGACCGCAGTCCGCTTAATGGAGTTATCAATTAATTTTCAACAATAACCCGTCCATTTAAGGGCTGAATCGGACGATTATTCGGATGTCCCATAAGTTTAGAGAACGCTGCAATCTGTTGTGCCGAAGCCTGCTGAATATCTTTTAGGATCAGCCAGCGCACCCCCTCAGAACACGGCGGTGTGGTCAGCGAGCCACTAAAACGATAATAATCCAGATTCTTAGGCAACATTGCATTTACAGGTTGTGGGGTCTTTAAAACCACTTTCTCGCCCTGCTTTTTCGGTAAATGGTTCCACATGCGTTTGAGCATCTGGCTTTCTGCACCCTGCTCGAACATCATCCCCACGACAGCCAGCTCACCTTTGGCATTGGCATGGACAAAATGGATTTCCAGTGGATAGCTTTTGCCTTTAATCAGGTTTTCACTTGGACTATGCAAATGAAACTGCTTCAGTACAAAGGTATCGCCATCCAGCTGCAATTCACCACCTTGCGCAAAATCCACCTGAACAGTATGACCTTTATTTTCGATCGCATGAATCATGGTGTTATAGCTGAACTTGAGCGGCTCCAGTTCTGCTTTCACTGTTCGCTCAATATTGATTGGTGACTGGTTCAGACCATTACAGGCCGAATATTTCTGGCTCAAAGTCGACCATTGCTCAGGCTGAGTATAATCCCAATCCGCATCTGCCCAGACCGCTGTACTTAAACCCATAACCGTTAAAAGCGTGAATATTTTTTTCACAATACATCCCTTGTTGGAAGTAAAAATCACAATTTCTAATTTAAAAACAATTTATTAACCTGGTGTAATCACTCTATTTTTCAGGCCACAAACTACAGATGTTTATAGAAATGAGGTGATTTGCTTACAAATTTCTAAATACTACTAGATATTCAAAATAAGTTATTCGTAACTTATATTGATAAATTTCAAATGGATAAAAAATTTATAGATTTAAAAATAGACAGCAAAGAATGTGATCTCCTTCAAATTTAATCTGCTGATTTTTTATGTATTATTTACATGAAATCTCTATCTTATTCTGAATAAATTAAATAGCTGTATTTTTAAGCTCAAGCTTCTTTTTTAAATAGAATCTATCTTTATTCATAAACTTACATAAACACAGCAGCAAATAAAATACCGATATTGCTAGACTCGAGCCAAAGAGCAAAATGAGGATAAAGAATTTAAATGGACTGGGCCACGATATTTATAAATGACACCACCTGGGAGTTTACCGCAGAAATTTTGCTGCGTTGTGCCCTGATGTACACCATGATTATCCTGTTTCTGCGCCTGACTGGAAAACGCGGGGTACGTCAGCTTTCCATCTTCGAAGTCGCTATCATTTTGAGCTTGGGTTCGATTGCTGGTGACCCGATGTTTACCGAAGATATTCCCCTGATTCAGGCAGTTCTGGTGATGTCGGTGATTATTATCATGTACCGTCTGACCACTTGGCTTATGATGAAATATCAGTGGTTCGAAGATCTGCTGGAAGGTAAACCGATTTATATCGTGGAAGATGGCGTACTGGTCGTTGAAGAAATTAAAAAAGGTAAAATGTCACATGATGAATTCTTTGCCGAAATGCGCCAGCAAGGCGTAGAACATCTGGGTCAGGTACGCACCGGTTTACTGGAAACTGACGGTAAGTTCAGTATCCTGTTTTTCAAATCGGATGAGGTTCGGCCTGGGCTGCCACTTTTTCCTAAAACCTGCTCTATAGTCCAACAGGTCAAGGCCGGGCAATTATATGCCTGCATTTACTGTGGACAGGTACAAACCCTTTCACATGCCGACCAGCAATGTCCGCGCTGTGATTCTTCGCAATGGGCCGAAACGATTGACTGTTTAAGAATAACTTAAGTCTGATTCAGTAACTGCAAATGCGCAAAAATTTCCGGCAGTTGCTGAATTTTATATCGGATATGTTCGGCATCGGCATGAAAGCCTTGCATCCATAATGCATGCATTCCGGCCTCTGTAGCTCCTTGTACATCATTAATGGGATGGTCGCCAATATACAGGCACTGTGCAGGCTGCACGCCTAGACGCTCTGCAGTGATCTGGAATATTTCCGGCTGTGGTTTGTTAAAACCCACCAACCCCGAACTGATGATCTCATCAAAATAAGGTTCAATACCCAAACCCCGAATCGTATTTAAACGGGTGTCATGTCCGCCATTGGAAACAATGGCCAGCTGATAACCCTCATCTTTCAGCTGCGTTAATACTTGCTCTGCTGCCGGCATTTCTACGGCGAAACGGCCAAACTGGCTAAACCAGAAATGGGCCAGTTCATCTATGGTTGGGGGATTTAACCAGGACAATTCCTGCAATAAGGCATAGGCAGCCGAAGCCCCGATACTGCCATGCGTGAGCAATTCCTTTTTAGGATAACCACCATTATCGATACGCCGTACAATCTCGATAATTTTATCTGAATCGACCTGTTTCAATGCTGGCGCATAGTATTCTGCCAGATAACGGCTATAAGCCTGTGCAGTCAGATCACGATGGGTCAAGGTATTGTCGAGGTCAAATAAAACGGCTTGAATAGGCATAATTTTCAAAACGAAATGCTGAAACTTTCAATCATGGTAACAGTCCGAAACTCGTTAGATCAGACATAAAATTGCTAAGTTTTGTTGTTTTAAGCATAAAAAAAGCGATGCCAAAGCATCGCCTTTTCTTAGAGTACAAAATCTAAATTAGAATTTGTATTCTAAGCCTGTACCAACAACTGGTTGTTTAGTTTCTAAAGAACCACGCTCAAGTGTTAGATAACCGGCATAACCATATGCTTTCACTTGTTTACTAAATGCGTAATCTGCACCAACAAAGATCTGCTGTGCTTCATAATCGGCAGTATTATCTTTGAAGCTTGTAGTGTTTTGGCTGTATTGACCTTTAACTGTCCAAGCTTTTGCATTTGGAAGATTATATTCAGCACCAATTAACCAACCTTGAGCATCATCAATAAGCAAATCAACTGCTTTAGAAGCTGCATCCACATCCGCCACTTCTGAAGTTTGATAAAGAGCTTTAAGCGCTAAACCACCATCTAGATTTACACGGCCAATTGCACGAATGGTATTTGCAGCAGCAAATAAAGTACCGCCCGTTACTTCTGGAGCAGAAGCATTATCAAAACCGCGCCCTAAGAAGTTAGTCGGAATTGCTTTGTCATAAGCAACACCTGCTACAACTACTGGGCTGTCATATACTACAGAAGCAGACCAAGCATCACCTAAGCCACGGCCTGCAACTTTAGCACCGCCTTTAGAAGAGCTAATACCACCGGCCTCACCTGTAGCTAATAGTGCAGTTGCTTTTAGTTTACCTTCACCGACTGCAAAGCCAGGAGCTTCATAGACGACAACATTATCGATACGGTTTTCACCGGTAAATATACCTGCCATATCCGCTTTATTTGCAACATAGTTATTGAAAGTATCAACTACTGAAGAAAGCTGTTTTACAGGCGTATCGATTTTACCTAGTTTTACTGTACCTAACTTTTCATCTTTAAGACCGACTAAAAGATTACGCGGTACGAATGTATCATTGCTTCCACCATTGTCTACATAGAAGGTAAATTCAGCTTGATAAAGCCCACTTAAACGGTCAGTAAGTTTCTCCTCACCTTTTAAACCCAAGAATGAATTATTAGTATTCAGTTCAATAACGTCACGATCAGACACAGGTGAAGCATTGTCTTCCGGTAAGTAATCAACTGTGGCATCAATCTCACCATAAAAAGTTGGTGCTGCAAAAGTTGTCCCCGCCAAAAGGCTGAATGCAATTGCTGTTGCTAACTTAGTTTTCATCAAAAATATCCTTAATTTATTTTGTAACAAATAATACACACGGCGCTTATATTACAAAATTATTAAATTAATATTTATATATTCTATTTAGTACTTTAGGCTAACATTTAACCAAACAGTTGATTATTTAGAAATTTTATACTTTTTCTGCAACTTTCATCCATCGGAAAATTGGAATTAAACAGATAATTGCCACGATCACGATGAGGTTCAGATAATTTTGATAGCCTAAAGCATCTCCCAAAATACCACTCAGACTATAAAGTCCCCCACTCACCGTAGCCATCAGTGCCACCTGAAAGGTGAAATCAGTACCAGCCAGATGCTTGCGACTGTATTGCATGACCAAGGTCAACATGACCACCAAAAGCATGGCTGAGATCATGTCTTCGGCTGCATTAATCAGATATATCATCCAGTTTTCTACTTTTTTTTGGGTTTCATACTGGGCAGCCAGCCATGCATAAGCCATTAAAGTCATGATTTTCAGAACAGAAAAAATCAGTAAACTCCGGCTGCGCGACCAGTATTTCAGACACCAACCAGCCAGTCCTGCCCCAATCAAGGCAGCCAATGCTCCCAGCATGGTGACATAAAGGCCAATCTGGCTAAAGCTCAGTCCGAGATCTACCATTAAAGGTTTTAATAAAGGCCCGGATAAACCATCGGCGATTTTAAAGGTCAATAAAACCAGTAACCAGACAGCCAAGGTTGAATCCGACCAGAAGTATTGAAAATAGGTTTTAATATTACTGAGTGCTGGTTGTTCAGAAGTTTGCGTGGTGGTTTTTAGATGATCCGGTTCTTTAAATAATAAAATGGGTAAAGTATTAAGAAAGACCAGAGCCGCCAATAATAAAAAGGTGGCTTGCCATTGCAGTAGATCTAGCAACCATAATATGGCCCCACCTCCGACAATAAATCCCAGTCGTGAACCGATGACCTGAAAGGTATTACCCCAATATTGCTGTTCATTTTTCAGAATATTGACCGCCAGTGCATCGGTCGCAATATCCTGTGTCGCGCCAATGCCATTCATCAGCAACAGCGTGATAAAAAACAGCAGTAAATACAGCGGCTGATTCAAGGCCTGAATCGGTAGAAATGAGAGCCCAATCAATACAGCAACTGACAGCCATTGCAGGGGAATAATCCAGCTACGGTAATGACCTTTGGCGATTGATCCATGTCGATCGACCCAAGGTGCCCAGAATATTTTAATCGACCAAGGCAGCATTAACAGGCCAAAGCCCCCGATATGCGCCAGCGATACCCCTTCAGCCCGCAGAATGACCGGCAAGGCATGCGTCATAAACCCGACCGGAAGCCCCTGTGCCCAATATAGCGAAAACAGTAAAATATAGGTATTCCGCATATTTAGGCCAAGTCCTTAAGGTGAAAATGCATCAACAGCATTTAAGATGCTATACATTTTGCCAATGATCCGGATTTTACAACAGTCTAATATAATAAAAAATAAAGAAAAATTAGGGTCTGTTGACATTTACTGTTCATAATTAACCCTATAAAGGTAGCCATAAAAATATACAGGCTAAAGCAACAGAACTTTGATAATTTCTTTTGAGCTTGTCATATCGAGTAGCTATTCCTCTAAATTGCTTTAATCTACAAAACATATTTTCAACTAAATGCCTGATTTTATATAAATACCAGTCCATATGATCATTGTTCGATTGGCTATTTGTTTTCTTTGGTATATTCGCTTTAGTCCCTGTTTTCCTGATCTGTTCACGCAGTGGTTCTGAATCATAGCCTTTATCTGCACATACCACTTTTGTCTCTTTTAAAT